>JAJZVP010000004.1 GCA_021845615.1 bacterium
TGCTCGAAAGCCTGGGAGGTGAGGGTTTTGGGCGCCCGCTGAGAAACCTAGTCGCCCCTATGGGTAGCAACGATGTCCGCGTAACGATGGACGAAATTACCGCGCTTGCCAAGCGGCGCGGGTTCATCTTTCAAAGTAGCGAGATTTACGGCGGCATCAACGGCTTTTGGGATTACGGCCCGCTGGGCTCGGTGCTCAAACGGAACGTGAAGAACGCCTGGTGGCGCGACACGGTTGAATTGCGCGACGATGTCGTCGGCTTCGATTCGTCGATCGTCATGCACCCGCTCACCTGGAAAGCCTCCGGGCACGTCGACGCGTTCCACGATAAGCTCGTCGATTGCAAAGTCTGCAAACATCGCTTTCGGTTCGACCACTTGAAAGATCCGAACCAGTGCCCGGATTGCGGAAGTAAGGCGAGCTTCACCGAGCCGAGAAATTTCAATTTGATGATGCGCACGCAGATCGGCCCGATGGAAGACAGCGCATCGAGCGCGTACCTGCGCCCGGAGACCGCGCAGGGCATCTTCGTGAATTTCAAAAACGTATTTCAGAGCGCGCGGAAAAGGCCGCCGTTCGGTATCGCTCAGATCGGAAAATCCTTCCGTAACGAAATCACTCCCGGAAACTTCACCTTCCGTGTTCGCGAGTTCGAACAGGCCGAGCTGGAGTATTTCGTCCCCGACGACGGCCGCGATATGGAGATCTTTCAAGAGTGGGTCGCGCGGCGAAAGGCGTGGTACGCCAGCTACGGCATCGCCGAGGATCGGCTGCGCTTCTACGAGCTGACGCCGCAGGAGCGGCCGCATTACGCGAAGGCCGGCGTCGACGTCGAGTATCTTTTTCCGTGGGGCTGGGGCGAGCTCGAATCGATCGCGCATCGCGGCACCTACGATCTCGACGCGCATATGGCGCTCTCCGGGAAAGATTTGCGTTTCTTCGATGAAGCCTCGAAGCAGCATTACACGCCATTGCTGATCGAAAGCTCGGCGGGAATGGACCGCACGACGTTGACGTTCTTGGTCGATGCCTACGAAAAGCAAATCGTCGCTGGAGCCGATGGGAAGAGCGGCGAGCGCGTCGTACTCCACTTCCATCCGCAGATCGCTCCCGTTCAGGTCGCAGTCTTCGCGCTCGCGCGCAACAAGCCCGAACTCGTCGAAGCCGCGAAGCGCATCGAGGCCTCACTGCGCCCGCTCTTTCGCACGCAGTACGACGAGGGGAATATCGGTCAGCTCTATCGTCGGCAGGACGAGATCGGTACGCCGTACTGCCTCGTCTTCGACTACGACTCGCTCGAGGACGGAAAAGTCACCGTTCGCGACCGCGATGCCATGACGCAAGAACGCGTCGCGATCGACGCCTTGGTCGGCTACCTGCATGGAGCAACGACCGGAGCCGCTCGTTAGCATGGGGTACGTCTATACTTTCGAACAAGGCGACGCATCGATGCGCGATCTCCTCGGTGGGAAGGGCGCGGGCCTCGCCGAGATGACGCGTGCCGGGCTCCCCGTGCCGCCGGGATTTACGATCGCGACGAGCGCTTGCGTCGAATATTTCGCCGCCGGAAACCGCTTCCCCGACGGGCTCGATGCCGAGATCGAAACGGCGATGGAGGCGTTGCAGCAGCGCATCGGCAAGCGCTTTGGCGACGCTCACGATCCCCTCTTGGTCTCGGTGCGCTCCGGCGCGCGCGCATCGATGCCCGGCATGATGGACACGATCCTGAATCTCGGCCTCAACGACGAGACCGTCCTCGGCCTTGCAGCGCGGACCGCGAACGAGCGTTTTGCCTGGGATGCCTATCGCCGTTTCATCGCGATGTTCTCCGGCGTCGTCCTCGATATCGAAAAGCATCATTTTGAAGAAGCGATCGACCGCGCAAAGCTGGCCCGCGGTCTCAAAACCGATCCGCAGCTCGACGCCGATGCCTGGCGCGAACTCGTCACCGAGTTCAAAGCGATCGTGCAACGCGAAGCGGGACGTGCGTTCCCTCAGGATGTGAGCGAGCAGTTGCGCCTTGCGATCGCCGCGGTGTTCGCCTCGTGGAACTCGCGCCGCGCGATCGATTATCGTCGCTACAATCGGATTCCCGACGATTGGGGAACCGCGGTCAACGTTATGGCGATGGTCTTCGGCAACATGGGCGACGATTCGGGCACGGGCGTTGCCTTTACCCGCGATCCGAACACCGGCGAGAACGTGCTCTTCGGCGAGTACCTCCGGAACGCGCAGGGCGAGGATGTCGTCGCCGGGATTCGCACTCCCGAACGCATCACCGATCTCAAAGAGCGACAACCGAAGGTGTACGATCAGTTCGTCGAGATCGCGCGGCGGCTCGAACGGCATTACAAAGACGTGCAGGATCTCGAGTTTACGGTCGAGCGCGGGAATCTCTACATGCTGCAAACGCGCAACGCGAAACGCAGCGCCGAGGCCGCGGTGAAAATCGCCCTCGCGCTCGTGGAAGAGGGATTGATCGACGAAGAGACCGCCGTCGGCCGGGTCGACGCGCGCTCGCTCGACGCGCTCTTTCACGCGCGCATCGATCCCGGCGCGGCGATCGCGCCGACCGCGCACGGCCTCAATGCGTCGCCCGGCGCGGCGAGCGGCCAAGTCGTCTTCGATGCCGACGAAGCCGTGGCGTGGCGGGAACGCGGAAAGCGCACGATTCTCGTGCGCGTAGAGACGACGCCCGACGACATGCACGGCATCATCGCTGCCGAAGGGATCCTGACGGCAAAAGGCGGCGCGACCTCCCATGCCGCCGTCGTCGCGCGCGGTATGGGAAAGCCGTGCGTCGCCGGTTGCGAAGCGTTGCAGATCGATCGTCGTGCCGGGAGCGCGCTCCTCGCCGGCACCGCCCTACACCAAGGTGACTGGCTGACGATCGATGGGAGTACCGGCGCGGTGATTCTCGGGGAGGCGCCGTTACTCGCGCCGCCGAGCACGCTGCCGCAGTGGCTCGCGACCTTTCTTTCGTGGGCGGACCGCGCGCGGACCATGCAGGTGTGGGCGAATGCCGATACACCCGAAGACGCGCGGAAGGCACGCGAACTCGGCGCGCAGGGGATCGGGCTCTGCCGCACCGAGCACATGTTTATGGCGCGCGAACGCCTCCCCGTCGTGCAAGAGATGATTCTCGCGGCCGATGCGAAGGCGCGTGCGAGCGCGCTCGAGCGTCTCTTGCCGTTTCAACGCGACGATTTTATCGGAATTCTCGAAGCGATGGCCGGACTTCCGGTAACGATTCGGTTGCTCGATCCTCCACTACACGAATTTCTGCCCTCGCTCGAATCGCTGCTCGTCGAAACGACCGAACTGCGCCTTCGCGAAGGCACGGAATCGGCTCGCTATAAAGAGCGCGAAGCGCTTTTGCGCCGCGTCGAACAGTTGCACGAACAGAATCCCATGCTGGGGCTGCGCGTCTGTCGGCTCGGCATCCTCTACCCCGAGATCTACGCCATGCAGGTGCGGGCGATCTTCGAAGCGGCGTGCGCGCTCAAGGCGCGCGGTATCGACGCGCGTCCCGAGGTGATGATTCCCGGCGTCGGAACGCCCGAAGAGATGCGCTTTACCTACGATGCCGCCAAGGCGGTCGCCGACGCGGTGCTCGCCGAACGCGGGATCGATCTGGAGTACCACATCGGAACGATGATCGAATTGCCGCGCGCGTGCGTCGTCGCCGACGAAATTGCGGAACGGGCGGAGTTCTTTTCTTTCGGCACCAACGACCTGACGCAGACGACCTACGGCTACAGTCGCGACGATGCCGAGGCGTCGTTCATCCCGCACTATCTCGAAAAGCGAATCCTCAAAGACGATCCGTTCCAGGTGCTCGACCAGCGTGGCGTTGGCGCGCTCATGCGCCAAGCGGTCGCACTTGGCCGCTCCGCTCGCCCGGGGCTGAAGATCGGTATCTGCGGAGAGCACGGCGGGGAGCCGAGCAGCGTGGCGTTCTGCCACACGCTCGGGCTCGATTACGTCTCCTGCTCGCCCTATCGCGTGCCGATCGCCCGTCTCGCGGCGGCTCAGGCGGCGTTGGCTTCGCGGCCATAACGCGGCGACCCCCGGGTCATATCGGTGCGGTACGCTCGCCTTCTGAACTTTCGTCAGGAGAGTACCGATACCATGAGTAGCATGTTGGACACGCTCGCGATATCCAAACGCCTCCAAAAAGCCGGCGATACGCCCGAACACGCCGAGGCCGTCGCCGAGGTTTTCGGCATGGTGTTTCAGGAGAACGTCGTTACGAAAGCCGACCTTCGCGAAGCGTGCGATAAACTTGACAAGAAGATCGATGCGGTTGCATCGACGCTCGATAAAAGGATCGATGTGGTTGCATCGACGCTCGATAAAAAGATCGATGTGGTTGCATCGACGCTCGATAAAAAGATCGATGCGGTTGCATCGACGCTCGACGGGAAGATCGTGGCCCTCGACGGGAAGATCGATGCACTCGGAGCGAGGCTTGACGGGAAGATGGATGCGCTCGGAGCGAGGCTTGATGGGAAGATGGATGCGCTCGGAGCGAGGCTTGACGGGAAGATCATCGGGCTTGACGGGAAGATCATCGGGCTTGACGGGAAGGTCATCGGGCTTGACGGGAAGATCATCGGGCTTGACGGCAAAATCCAAGGCCTCGACGGTCGAATCCTCGGCCTCGAGCAGCGGGGCGAGGCGCTGGCGGCGCGCTACGAGAGCCGGCTCTCACGAGCGATGCTTACCCTGTTCGTTGGCCTTACCGGGGTCATTTCGCTTGCGACCTCGCTGTTGATGACCCACATGAAATAAGGCTAGAGCCGCGCGAGCCTCTCGGCACAGATCGCGCGGGCTTCGGCGATGCTCCCGGCCGAACGAGCGACGAAAAGCTTGCGCCAATAGACGCGCCCTGAGAGCTTGGCGATTAAATCGGATGCCTCTCTTGCGTCGACGATCCCCGCCGGGCCGGTCACCCAAACGGTTCGCGAATCGGGCTCGTCGAGGACGAGTGGGAGGCGATGAAGGAGTTGCGACTGCGAATCCGCCCAGAGGCCGGCATCGCCGAATCGTTCGCGGAGCGCGCTTTCGCAGGCTTCGAACGCGCGAAGATCGTGCTCGGCGTTGAATTCGGCAGCCAACCCGTAGAGCCGCGTCCGTTCGCGCAACGCCGTGGCGGCGACGCTCTGCCGGTCGTTGAGTTCATTCAAAACGCGAAAATCGTCCCAGCGCAAAAATTCTTCGATCGGGTCGAGTGCGTGTGGATCGGGCCAGAGTTCGTGTAACACGTCTTGAAGAATGCGTTCGAACAGCCGCGTCGTGTGGTGAAAATAGACCGACGCGAACATCATGTATCGTGCGAGCACGAAGGACTCCAATGCGACGACACCGCGCCCGTCGATGCCGAGCAAGAGCTCTCCCGAGCGCTCGATCAGCCGGAGCGACGCCAGCAATTGCTCCGCGTCGTAGCGGCCGTTCACCACGCCGGTAAAATAAGAGTCGCGCTGCAGATAATCCATGCGGTCCGCATCGAGGTTCGGGCCGCTCACGAGCTCGCGCAGAGCCGGGTAGCGGGACGGTGACGAGCCGACGATCAGCGCGAGGACGTCGTCGGGATCGAGATCGAGCCCCTCGATCCGCGAGCGCATCGACGGCTGCGCGAGGAGCGCCTCCGTGCGCTCTTCGTGACGCTTCCCGAGCACCGATTCGCAAGCGTGGCTAAATGGGCCGTGCCCGATATCGTGGAGCAACAACGATACCCGCAGCAGGCGCCGTTGTGCGGCAATTTCTCGGTCGCTGGAGAAGAGCGCTCGATCGTGCTCGACGATTGCGTCGAACGCGCGCGTCCCGATCGCCATCGCCCCGAGAGCGTGGGTAAAGCGCGAATGTTCTGCCGACGGGAAGGCGAGGTAGGCGAGCCCGAGCTGGCGCAAGCGACGCATGCGTTGCATGACGGGGAGATCGAGCAGTGCCGCCTCGCCGGGGGCAAGCTCGATGAAGCGGTGGATCGGATCGAAAATGCGCTTCACCGGGCGTAGGCTTCGCTCCCGCGCAAACGGAAACCCCGTAGGGCAGTGGCTTTCGACCGATCCTCATTGCGCGAAGTGCTCGCGCGCACCGACCTCGTCGCCTTTATCGGCCAGTACGTACCGCTCAAAAAGCGCGGAAACGACTTCGTCGGGCTCTGTCCGTTCCACGGCGAAAAGACGCCGTCTTTTCACGTTCACCCCGACCGTGGATTCTATAAATGTTTTGGCTGCGGGAAGGGCGGCGACGCGATTTCGTTTCTCATGGAGCGCGAAAATCTTCCGTTTCCCGAAGCGGCGCGCATGTTGGCGGTTCGAGCCGGCGTGGAACTCGAACCCGAACGCCCCGAGCAGGCACGCGCGCGCAGCGAAAAGGAGCGCATGTACGAAATCAACGGCGTCGCCGCAGCGTACTTTGCGCGGATCCTCAAGGCGCCCGAAGGCGAGCGCGGGCTTGCGTACGCGCGCGGTCGCGGGCTCGACGATGCGACGATCGAACGTTTTAGCATCGGTTATGCCCCCGATCGATGGGATGGGCTCGTTACGGAGTTGACGTCCCGCTCGCTCGATCTCGCGCTCGCCGAGCGCGCCGGGCTCGTGCGGCCCGGTCAGCGGGGGTATTACGATTTCTATCGCGATCGCATTATGGTGCCGACGCGGAACACGACCGGCGAAATCGTCGCATTCGGCGGGCGGAGTGTCGGCGACGGGGAACCGAAGTATCTCAATACGAGCACGACCCCGGTCTATACGAAGGGTCAGGTGCTCTTTGCATTAGAGATCGCGCGCCGAGCGGCAAAAGAGAGCGGCACGCTCGTCGTCGTCGAGGGATATCTCGATTGCATCGCGCTGCACCAAGCCGGAATAACCAATGCGGTAGCTTCGTTGGGAACGGCCTTTACCGCCGAACAGGCCGACGAACTCCGCAAGTATGCCGACCGCATCATTCTCTGCTACGACGGCGATGCGGCCGGCAACGCCGCCGCACTCCGCGCGATCGATATCGCCGCTACGAAGATCGAACGGGCGGGTGCGAGCTTGCGTATCTGCGTTCTTCCCGCGGGCGAGGATCCCGATAGTTTCGTGCGCGCGCACGGGCGCGCCGCGTTCGAGCGACTTCTCGGCGAGGCCGTTCCCGCCGTGCAATTCAAACTCGATCCGCGCATCGCGCGGCTGGCGACCGGCTTCGAAAACCCTGCGGCGATCGCACGCGAAGCCGAGGAGATCGTGCGTCGGCTCGTGCCCCGCGAGGAATGGGATCGCTGGCGCACCTACGTTGCGATGCGGCTCGGGCTTGCCGTCGACGATCTGCGGGCGGCGGCGCGCGTCGATGCCGTCGCCGGTTTCGCACGTCCCAGCGATACCGGGATCGTCGGAACCCGGCGCGCCGGCGCGGCGATCGGCGCGCCCTCGAGCGAACGCGAACTCTTAGCGATTTTTATCGAACGCCCCGAACTGATCGCCTCCTTTGCCGAATCGATCCCCATCGAAGAATTTCGAGACGACCGCTATCGGCGTATTCTGCTCGCGCTCCTCGACCGCGGGCGCGACGCGGAGAGCTCGGGAGAGATTTTCTCGCTCTTTATCGAAAATGCCGAGCTTCTGGAGATCGTCGCCGCGTTAGGACAGGCTGACCGCAGCTCGACGCCGCGCTACCCGGGTATCGAGGAAGCCAAGGCGCACGTGCGGCGGATACTCGCGCATTTCGAGCGAGAACGAGAACGACGGCGGCTCGACGAACTCAACCGGGAGGTGGATACCCTCTTGGAGGCGGGGGCTCCGATACCCGATGCGCTCCGACAAGAGTTGGCGGCGCTCACAAAACGCTTGCAAGCGTAACCTTTCGGCAACGACAAAGGGTCTTGACAACGGTCGGCTCGAATGAACCGAGCCGACTCACGTATCTATGGCAAAAAAGAAAACAGCAACTGCGACGATGACCGCTCCCGCGCCCGCGCCCTCCGGCGCGTCGGCGCAGCCCGTCATTTCTCTCTCGGAGATTCGCGAACGGCTCGTCGCCCTCGGCAAGACCCGCGGCTCTCTCACCTACACCGAGATCAACACCGCCGTCGAGGTAATCGAGGACATCACGCCCGAGGATCTCGAGCAATTACTCGACGATGTGGCCGCCGCCGGCGTCGAAATCGTCGACGAGCAGAAAGAGAGCAAGGCCGATGTTGCCGAGGCGGTCATCGCCGATACGCTCTCGCTCGACGATCCCGTCCGCATGTATCTCAAGGAGATCGGGCGCGTACCGCTGCTGACGATGGAAGAAGAGCGCTCGCTTGCGATGCGCATCGAAGCCGGTATTCTCGCCGAAAAAGCGAACGGTCGCGTCCGGCGCACGCTGACTCCCGATGCGACGCTTGCGGAACGCCAGCTGACCGAGGCGAATCTTCGGCTCGTCGTCTCGATTGCAAAAAAGTACGTCGGCCGTGGAATGCTCTTTCTCGATCTCATTCAGGAAGGCAACATGGGCCTAATCCGAGCGGTCGAGAAATTCGATTATCGTAAAGGGTATAAGTTCTCTACCTACGCGACCTGGTGGATTCGCCAAGCGATCACCCGCGCGCTCGCCGATCAGGCGCGAACGATTCGCATCCCCGTGCACATGGTCGAAACGATCAATCGCCTCGTCAAAGTATCGCGGCAACTCCTCCAAGTTTTAGGGCGGGAGCCTACCGTCGAGGAGATCGGGCGCGAGATGGGCTTGAGCGCGGAAAAAGTGCGCGAGGTTATGAAGATCAGCCAGGATCCGATCTCGCTCGAAACCCCAATCGGCGAAGAGGAAGATTCCCACCTCGGCGACTTTATCGAGGATCAGGAAGCGATCGCGCCGGCCGAAGCGGCCTCGGTGATGCTGCTCAAAGAGAAAATGGCAGACGTTCTCCAGCACCTCACCGATCGCGAACGAAAGGTGCTGGTACTGCGCTTCGGGCTCGAAGACGGGCACCAGCGGACGCTTGAAGAGGTCGGCCAGGAGTTCGGCGTTACGCGCGAGCGCATTCGCCAGATCGAGGCGAAGGCGCTCCGCAAACTCCGCCACCCATCGCGCGGAAAAGTGCTGAAGGATTACTGGCAGGGCGACTAAGCCCCGCTACATGCCCCCCATGCCGGCGTTTTTCGTCGGATGTACGAGCGGGTTTTTCTCCGCGAACGCGCCGTTGGGATTCGGCATGATCCAGACGATTAAATCCCAAATCGAGGGATATTCGAAGAGGTGCGTCACGCTGCTCGCGCTCTTCACTTTCCCCATCTTCACCAGGGTGGCTGCGGAAGGAAAGAGTGGGTCGCCTCCGGCGTCGACGAACGCTTTGAGCGAGGTGGCGTGGTAGCTCTTCATGCCCATCGCGTCGCGCACGACCCAATGGAAGTGTGCGGGAATATGAATCCAACGCGCGGGATTCACTCCCCAGAGCTTCGGCGCGTGCGCCGAGTCGCCGACCGGAACCGAAAAGTCCGCCCCGAGCAGATGGCCGTGAACGTCGTACCAGAGTTGGCTGGGATGGGCGGGATCGCTGCTGCGCCAGTGAAGATTCGCATAGCTGATCGCACCGGTATTATCCTCGTTGGTGTAACGGAAATATCCGGCTCGCCGCGCTTGGGCGATCGTGGCGAAGCGCTTGGCAAGATCGGCTTGAATCTGCCGGACGAAGGCGATCTCGCTACCCTGCGGTTTCGGAGAAAGCGGTGCCGCCGCGATGAGGATCGTGCCCAGCGCGAGTGAAGCGCAGGAGAGGGCGATGCGTCGGAACATGGAGGGTCCCTTTCTCAAGCGGGTGAGGTTGGAGATGCCGTGGCCGTTGGTGATGGGCTCGGCGATGGAGTCGGCGTCGGCGCGTGGGGGCCGGAGCGCGATTGCGGGAGCCGAGGATGCGCGGGCGTCATCAACGGAATTGGGGTGAACGCCGCCGCCGGCGTCGCGGAGAGCACGGGAAGCGGCGGAGGGGTTGCGATGAAGGCCTTCCCGGCGACGATAGTGATTCGCGCGCCTTCTTCGGCACGAATCTGCGTGCCCTTTCCAAGCTCGATATTGCGACCGCGCCGAAAGACCTCGTAGAGTACGTGCGGCGGGAAAAGAATATTGGCGACGGTGTCTTCGACGCCGACGGTCGACTCGTGTCCGATCGTCGTGTGCACGGTGAGCCGCGACGATGGGGCGATCAGCGGCAAGCGAAGGCCGTTGGCGAGCGCGAGCGGCTCGAAAAAGATATCGACGTAGCCATAGACGTCGCCGCTCGAAGCCGCGCGAACGTTGAGCACTTTAATGCGCTCGGGGCTCCCCGCTGGTGCGAGCGTGATTCCGTCAACGACGAGCGGAGCGGTGAGGTGGGCGAGAACGACTTCGCCGCGCTGCGAGGTTACCGATGAGAGCGGATCGTCGAGTGTAAAAAAAAGCGATTTCGATATCGCGCGAGGGGTCGCGAGCGCGGCGGCGATCGGGCGCGCGGGCGGCGGCGTAGCGATGACGATCGCGCGTACGCGCCGCGCCGGCAAAAACGTCGCGGCCGCTATCGCAAAAATTGCGAGTGCGAGCGCGAGCGTGCGAAGGCTAACTCGCGCGCTCTTCTTCCTCGGCGACGAGTGCGGCGCGTTTGCCCTGCTCGATGAGTTCTTTGACGCGTTGTCCGCCTTTTTGTCCGATGCGTTCGTAAAAATCCGCTCCATATCGATCCCGGGTCGCTTCGCCGCCTTTCTTGCCACCCTTCTTGCCGATCTCTTCATAGAACGCATGGCCATGCGATTTCTTCGTCGCCAAACCGCCCTTGCGGCCGATCGCTTCGTAAAATTCGGGGCCGTACTTGGCTTTCACGGTTTGGCCGCCTTTTTTGCCGGCCTCGCGGACCGACATTCCGGGGGCCTTCGGCTGAGGTTCGCGCTCGTCGGACATGCTCGTTGCTCCCTTAATGCCCCCACCGGGAGCATGATAATGTGGTTGGAGGTCGGCAGGACGCCGCGCTCCGTATCTGTTATGAACGCCTAGTAAGAGAATTTGGTTGGGCTTCACGCCTAAATATCTTGAAAATTTGGAGAACGACCGTGAGAACCTCGGGTATCCGCCTGCTCGCCCTCGCCGCCACCGCTGCGCTCGCCCTTCCCGGGCTCCCGGGGGCTGCCGCCCCGGCGACCGCTCCCGCAACGCGGCTCCTGATCCTCGAGCAGCAGCGTTCGCTGGGGCATGGCGCCCTCGCGCACATGCTCGATACCGGCGGGACGCGCTTGGCCGCCCGGGCGGCGCTCGCGCTCGGCCGAACCAAGCGGGCTGCTGCCGCCCCGGTTCTGCTCAATCACGTGGCCGACGCACGCCCCGCGGTGCGGGCGCTCTCCCTCTTCGCCCTCGGGCTGCTCGCCGATGGGCGCGGCATCCCGGCGATGCTCCACGGCATGCACGACCGCAATAGCGCGGTACGCGTCGGGGCGCTCGATGCGCTCGACCGTGAGGTAATGGCGGCTCAGGTCCCCGATACGCTCCTCCCCCTCGTCGCTCGCGCCGAAATGCGCGCCGCTCGGCACGATTCCAACCCTATCGTCCGCAAGATCGCAGCGATCGATCTCGTTGCCTTCGCTACGGGGGCACAGGCCGATCGCGCCGCTGCGGTGCTGACCGAGACCTTCGAACGCGACCGCTCCCTCGCCGTCCGGCGGGCGGCGATGTGGGCGATCTTCCGCGGCTATGCGGCGAAGGTATCGCGGAAGGTGTTGTTGCGCGCGCTCGCCGATCCCGACAGCGTCATTCGAATCGAAGCCGTTCGAGCGATCGGCGGCAGCAAAGACCCGGCGCTCCTCTCGGCGCTCGAACCGATGCTCCACGATCGCTCGTGGCGCGTCCAGGAACAGGCTCACGAATCGATGCTCGCCCTGCAAGGGCGCCCCGCGACGCAGCACTGGAAACGGATTCCAGCTTGGCTCCATCTGCCACCGATCCGTCGGAGCCCGCTCGACCGTCTGCCCGCGTTGCCTCGCCCCGCGCAGCCCGCGAAGCCCGCCGCCCCAAGCGCGACGGCGCTCGCGCCCGAGCTCTCGCTCGATCCGACGACCGCGGCGGAGATGGTCGGCCCCGCTCCGGGGGCGCATCCGCGCGTGCGCATCGTTACGACGCAGGGAAACGTCTATCTCGAACTGTTTCCCGAATGGGCGCCGTTGACCGTGGAGAACTTTCTCAACGTCGCGGCGCGTGGGTATTACGACAACCAGCCGTGGTTTCGCATCGTTCCCGATTTCGTCGTGCAGACCGGCGACCCGTCGGCGAGCGCACCCGGGCTCGGGTATACCATCGGCGCGGAGGAGAACCCGATGCTCCAGGATAGCGGTATTCTTTCGATGGGTCTCGATTATCCCAAAGGAAAACCGGCGCGTGATTCCGCTTCGACGGAATATTACATCACGCTATCGCCGCAATATCACCTCGATCGCGATTTTACCGTTTTCGGAAAGGTGATCGCCGGCTTCTCCGTTCTCGCGCACCTCACCGAGAACGACCGCGTGATTCGCATCGATCGAATTTCCGACGTGTTGACGAGCGCGGCTTCGGCGCGCTAGCGCCCGCGGCTAAAAGAGGCGCTTCGAATCGAGCAGGATCGTCACCGGCCCGTCGTTGACCGATTCCACGGCCATCGTAGCGCCGAAGCGCCCGTAAGCGACGGGCAGCCCGGCGCCTTCGATCTCGCCGCCGACGCGTTCGTAGAGGGCGCGCGCTCGCTCTCCCGGGGCCGCCGCCACGAATGAGGGGCGTCGGCCGCTGCGCGCATCGCCGAGGAGCGTAAACTGCGAGACGAGCAGTACCGAGCCCCCGACGTCGCGGATGTCGCGATTCATCTTTCCCTCGAGGTCGTTCCAAATCCGCAAGCCGAGAATTTTCTCGGCGATGCTGCGCGCGTCACGCTCATCGTCGTCGCGGGCGACGCCGAGCAGAACCAGGAGCCCCGCGTCGATCGCGCCGACGATCTCACCCTCGACGCGAACGTTCGCCCGCGTGACCCGCGTGAGAACGGCGCGCACCGGAGTTACTTGCCAAACATCGACGAGAGCGCGAAGATCGCGTTCTCACGCCGTTCCATAACCCGGCGGAAAAAATAACCCGCCCAATGCGTGCCGAACGGCACGTAGACGCGCACGCGATGCCCGCGCGCGACGAGTTCGCGCTGCAAGCCCGGGCGGCAGCCGAAGAGCATTTGAAACTCGTAGCGATCCGGCGGAATACTGCGTTCGGAGATGAAGCGCTCGAGCTCGGCAACGATGCCGAGGTCGTGCGTCGCGAGGGCGGGATAATTCCCCTCGAGCAGCAAGCGCTTTGCAAGCGTGAGGAATTGCGAGCGGATTTCGGGCATCGCTTTGATCGCGATCGTCTCGGGCTCGTTGTAGGCACCTTTGCAGATGCGAACGCGTTGGCGGCGTTCGATTGCATGGGCGATATCGGCGGGCGTGCGTTTGAGATAGGCTTGCAGCACCGGTCCGACGTTGCCATGTTCGGCAAAAGCGCGATCCACGACGCGGAGGGTGGCGTCGGTCAGCGCGCTTCCTTCCATGTCGACGCGAACGAAGGGATCGGGGTTCACGGCGGCTCGGCGGAGGACCATCGAGAGGTTTTCAAGCGCGAAATCTTCGCCAATCAGCAGCCCCATCGCGGTCAGTTTGACCGAGACGTTCGTTCGGAGCCCCGAGGTGCCGATCGCATCGAGCATCGCCAGATACGCGTCGCGGGTCGCGGTCGCTGCGGCAGGGTCGAGGACGTCTTCCCCGAGGAAATCCAGCGTGGCGGTCATGCCCTCGGCGTTGAGCCGAGCGACCGCCTCGAGGGCGGTCCCGATCGTCTCTCCGGCGACGAAGCGCTTTGCGAGGAAGAAAAACTTCTTCTGAAATACGGAATCCGGCGCAAAAAGCCGGTCGATCACTGCCATGCGCCCCTCTTCGACGCAGGCGAGGCGGAGCGCTGCTAGAAACTCCCACTTCGTCGTGCCGAAATTTTACGCACCGTTGACCGAATTGGCGAGGCCGGGCTTGCCCGGGAGTGCTAATGTCTGAGGATATGCCGCAGCGCAATTGGCGAGTCCTGATCGCCGACGACGACCCCGCGATCTGCACGTTGGTCGATACCGTCCTGCGCAAGGGCCCCTTCCAGATGATCGTGTGCAACGACGCGGAGAGCGCGCTCGTCGCGATCGGGCGCGAGGATCCGTTCGATATCATCATTTGCGACTTCATGTTGCCGGGAATCTCGGGATTAGATTTGATCGAGCGGCTTCGCTCGAACGAACGAACGCGCGGCGTGCCGATCCTGATGATCAGCGGCCATACCAATTACGCGATGGACGGCCGTGCGAAAAATGCGGGCGCGAACCTCTTTCTCAACAAGCCGTTTACGATCTCGCAATTGCGCGCTGCGGTCAATCAATTGCTTGCGATATCGCGTCCCAGTTTCGGCGGTTCGGGCAATCCGGCAGCGCGGTAGGAAGCCCCTATCGCTTTGGCACTTCTAAAGGTCCTCTTTGTAGCGATCGCGCTCGCGCTCGATGTCTTTGCCGTGTCGATCGGCGTCGGGCTGCGTGGGATCGATTTCGCCGCGCGCGTTCGCATCGGTGCGAGCTTCGCGGCGGCGGAGATGGGAATGACGCTGCTTGGGCTCGGGCTCGGGCGACTCGCCGGTCGAGCGCTCGGACTGCACGCCGGCTATCTCGGGTTCGCGGTGCTCATCCTCCTCGGAATCGCGATGATCGTGGAGGCGGTGCGCGAAAGCAAACGGCCGCCGCTCGATCTCTCGCGCGGCTGGGGACTGTTGCTCGCGGCGCTCTCCGTGAGCGTCGATTCGCTCGGCGTCGGTTTTTCGATCCACTATATCGGCGTGCCCATCGTCGTGACGCTCGCTACGATCGGCGTCGTCTCGGTGCTCTCCACGACGCTCGGTATAACCTTCGGGCGTCTCTTAGGGCAGCGCGTCGAAGAATCGGCGGAGTTGCTCGCGGGGGTGGCGTTGGTGATCGCCGGCGTGGGCTTTGCAGTGCTCCAGGCGCTCGGAATAGCGTAGCGAAAGCCTCGCGCATGGAGGTTTCCGATCTACTGCTCGATCGTGCGATGGCGATCGGCGCGCGTAGCGTCGCGGTCGTGGGCACGGGAAAGAACGTGGGCAAGACCGTCGTCATGCGGGCGATCTATCGCGCCGCGCTCGCGCGTGGATTGACGGTCGGGGTGACCTCGATCGGTCGCGACGGCGAAGCGAACGATTTCGTCGACGCGCTCGCAAAGCCGCGTTTGCGGCTAACGGCGGGAACGCTCGTTGCAGGCGCGTGCGGGGCGCTTCCGCGCTCGCCCGCCTTGGAATGGTGCGAGAGCACCGACGTTCCCAGTGCGAGCGGGGCGATCGCCATCGTGCGCGTGCGGACCGAGAGCGAGATCGAACTCGTCGGCGCACCGACCGCTTCGGGCTCGCGCGCCTGCGTCGAAAAACTCTTTGCGAACGGAGCCGATTTCGTCGCCATCGATGGGGCGATCGATCGCGTCGCCTCCTTACGCGAAGAGGATGCGGTGATCGTGAGCTGCGGCGCCGCAGCCTCGACGAGCGTCGAAGCGATCGCTGCGGAGGCGCGCGCGCTCGTCGCGCTGCTCTCGCTGCCGCGACACGACGCAACGATGGAAGCGCTACGCGTCGAGGGTGCGCTGACGCCGATGCGAGCCGCCGAATTGATCGCAAACGGCGAGCGCCGCGCGGTCGTCGTTCGCGATGCGACGCGCGTGACGTTGCGAGGGCGCGCGTTGCTCGGAGCGCTCGAGCGCTTACGGATACGGGTCGAACGCCCGCTTCGGCCGGTCGCCGTTACGGTGAACTCCGTCGGCCGCGCGGGATCGGTAGAGCCGAAGGCGCTCTTGCGGGCGGTTCGTGCCGCCGCGGCGTTGCCGACCTTCGATATTTTTGCAGCGAGTGCGGCGTGAGCGAACCGGAGTTTCTCGACCGCGCGAGTGCGACGGCGATCGGTGAGGAATGGCTCGCCGCCGCGCTCGCTCCCACGAGCCCGTACGGCGCGCGCGATGCGATCGTTCGCCGCCGCTTTATCGGAGGTGAAGAAGGCGAGGCGGGCGCACAGGCGCGGCGTATCGCGCGCGTCGCCGAACGCTTCGATCTCAGCGAGATGGAGGCGCTCCGCGCCACGCTCGCGCGCCTTCCCGATATCGCGCCGACGCTTGCTCGTCTCGTCGTCGGGGACGCGCTCGACGACGCTCAGGCGCTCGCGCTCCTCCGCTTCGCCGACGGCGCGATCGAACTGCAGCGCATGCGCGCCGAGTGTGAAGACCTTCCACCCTGTGCGGGAGAAGAAGTCGAACGCATTCGCACGCTTCTCGAACGCGGCCGCGTGGGGAGCCACGCGTTTTATCTCGACGATGCGTTCGATGACGACCTGCGCGCCGAACGCGGGCGCTTCGAAGAAGCGCGCGCGCGTTTCGAGAGCGCGCGCGGACGCCTCGAACGCACCGTTGCTGGAGCGCTCGGCCGAGGCGCGCGATTCGACGAAGAGTTTATCGTGATGCGCGAGGCGCTCGTCGCGCCGTTGCCGCCGGGCGTGCGCGTCGTGCGCGAGGCTCCCACGTATCTGCTCTGCGAGATCGATCTCGACGAAGAGACGCGCCTGCTGCTCGAACGGCGC
This sequence comes from bacterium, assembly GCA_021845615.1. GTDB lineage: Bacteria > Vulcanimicrobiota > Vulcanimicrobiia > Vulcanimicrobiales > Vulcanimicrobiaceae > JABEUX01. The sequence goes on from JAJZVP010000004.1 coordinate 16,640, forward strand.
GAGGAGGCGGCGCGCCGCGTCGCGCTCGCAGAAGAACGGCTGCGCTCCTCGCTTGCGAATCGCGTGGTCGCCTCGTACGAAGGACTCGAGCGCGCGATGGTTCGGATCGGGGAGTTCGATGCGGTGCTCGCCGCCGCGCTCTGGACGCGGCGTTTCGCTTGTCGTCCTGCAGAGATCTCGCGGGAGGGCGGGATCGATATCGTGGAGGGGCGTTGGTTGCCGTTGCAGGAGCGATTGGAGAGCGGCGGCGGCGCGTTCGTTCCTTCGAGTATTTCGTGGAGCGGAGCGGCGATCGTGACCGGGCCGAATATGGGTGGAAAATCGGTCGCGCTGCGCACGGTCGGCCTCATCGCGCTCTGCGCCTCGATGGGCCTGCCGGTTCCCGCGCGGAGCGCGCGGCTCGCGTTGCCGCCGATGATACGCTGGCTCGGTATCGGCCCCGAGGAGGAGCGGCGCGGCGGACTGCTCTCATCGTTTGCCGGCGAAGCGGTGCGACTGCGCGATGCGTTTGCGGCGCTCGCGCCGCGAGCGCTGTTGCTCGTCGATGAGTTCGCGCGCACCACGACGCCGCGCGAGAGCTTTGCGATTCTCGTTGCGGCGCTGCATACGGCGCGCGCGCGCGGCGCCGAGGCGATCGCCGCAACCCACCTCGCCGGGGTCGCCGCCGCCGCCGAAGCGCGCCACTTTGCGGTGCGCGGGTTGCGCGATATTCCCGCGCGCGCGGCGGGAGGCGATATCGAGCGAACGCTTGCGGTTCTCGCCGACTGCATGGATTATCGCATCGAAGAGATATCGGAGGATCGTCGCGAGAGCTCCGACGCCCTCGCGCTCGCGAGCTTGCTGGGGGTCGACGACGAGATCGTCGCCCGGGCGCGCGCGATCGTAAAAACCATCGCGGAGTAGCGCGGGCGGCGCGCGTCGAAAGCGGGCGACATGCAGCCGCTGATCATTACGTGCGCTCCCGTCGGCGCCGAACTCTCTCCCGAGCAGACGCCGCACCTCGCGGTGACGCCGAAGCAGTTGGGTGAGGTCGCCGCCGAGGTTGCCGCGGCCGGCGCTTCGCTCGTTCACGTCCATTGTCGCAACGACGACGGAAGCAACACCCACGACGTCGCGCGGTTTCGGGCCGCCTACGAAGAGATTCGGGCGAAGAGCGATCTCATCGTGCAATTTTCGACCGGTGGTGCGATCGGCATGACGCCGCAGGAGCGCGCGGCGGTGCTCCAACTGCGCCCCGAGATGGCGACGCTCACTTGTGGGAGCGTGAATTTCGGGGACGAGATCTTTGAAAATAGTTTCCCGATCATGCGCGCGATCGCCGGTGCGATGAAGGAGTTCGGCGTGAAACCCGAACTCGAAATTTTCGACAAGGGTCATCTCGCCAACGCGCGTCGCCTCGCCGCCGAGGGCGTGCTGGATCTCCCGCAGCACGTCGATTTCGTGCTCGGCGTTCCCGGCGCGCTCGAAGCGAGCGTCGAGAATCTCTGCGACCTGCTCCGAGATCTTCCCGAAGGATGCACCTGGTCGGTTGCGGGAATCGGGCGCCATCAATTGCCGCTGGCGATGGCGGCGATCGCGATGGGCGGGCACGTTCGGGTCGGCCTCGAGGACAATATTTATTACAGCAAGGGACGCCTGGCAACCAACGGCGAGCTCGTCGCTCGCATCGTCCGCATCGCGAACGAAGCGGGGCGCCCGGTTGCGACTCCGGCGCAGGCTCGCGAAATTCTTTCGCTGCCGCCCCTCGCCGGTGCAGGCATCGGGCGCGTCGTCTCCTAATCAGGGCGGGCTTTGCTGACCTATATCGTGCGGCGAACGCTGCAAGCGATTCCGCTCCTACTGCTCATTTCGGTGGTCCTCTTCCTCGTTGCGATGAAGAGCTCGCCGGCGGGGCCGTTGACGCCCTATCTCACGAACCCGCACATTACCGCGGCGGATATCGCCCGGCTCCGACATAATTTCGGTCTCGACAAGCCGATCTGGGTTCAATACTATTTTTGGTTGGATCGCACGCTTCACGGCGATCTCGGGTACTCCACCAGCAACGCCGAAGCGGTATCGACGGCGATCCTCCAGCGCCTGCCCGCAACGTTGGAATTGATGGGAGCCTCGCTGCTCATTGCGGTCACCGCCGGTATTACGCTGGGAATATTCTCCGCGGTCCGTCCCTATTCGACCGCCGATTACATCATCACCACGCTCGCGTTTTTCGGGCAATCGATGCCGGTCTTCTGGTTCGCTCTGATGATGCAGTTGCTCTTCGCAGTGCACGGCATTCCGTTGCCGTTCGGTTACGAGATTCAATTGCCGTCGGCGGGCATGAGTAGCGGCGGAGGTTTTAATCTCGGGGACCGCATCGATCACCTCATCCTGCCGGCGTTCGTACTCTCGTTGCTGCAGCTCGCGCTCTTCAGTCGGTTCATGCGCTCCTCGATGCTCGAGGTCATGAAAACCGATTACATGCGGACCGCGGCTGCGAAGGGGCTGCCGTTCCGAACGATCCTGTTCCGACACGGGCTCAAAAACGCGTTGATCCCGGTCGTCACGGTGATCGCGCTCTCGATGCCGAGCCTCATCGGCGGTGCGATCGTGACCGAGACGATTTTCGCGTGGCCGGGGATGGGGCGCCTCTTTATCAACGCGTTGCAGCAATCGGATATTCCGCTGCTTATGGGATATCTCAACCTCACCGCGATTTTGGTCGTGTTTTTTAATCTCATCGCCGACGTAACGTACGCGTGGCTCGACCCTCGCGTGAAGTTCGATTAGGACGAGGACGCAGTATGTCGACCGGTCAATCCATCCCCGAAGTCGCGCCGTTTTCGTACGACGAAGACGTTGCATTTACCAAGGTAACGCTCTGGAAGCGCTTCCGGCGCCATCGGTTGGCGATGGCGGGGCTTATCGTCCTCGTATGTATCGTACTCGCGGCGCTCTTCGCACCGGCGTTGGCGCCGTTCCCGCCCAACCACATCGATAACGTCCACTGGCAGGGAACGCCGTTGCCGCCGTGCTTTGAAAACGCGGCGACCTGCGGCGGCCATCCGCTTGGGACCGACGAAGTCGGGCGCGACGAACTTTCGCGTTTGCTCTTCGGCGCGCGCGCCTCGCTGCAGGTCGGGCTCTTCGCAGTGATTATCGAGATCGTCATCGGCTCTATCGTCGGCGCGATCTCGGGCTACTACGGTGGTTGGGTCGATTACCTCATGATGCGCGTTACCGACGTCTTCCTCTCGATACCGATTCTGCCGCTGCTGCTGGTACTCACCGCGATCGTCGTGGCGACTTCGAGCCGAGCGAGCTTGAGTTTCGGGGTCATCGTCTTGGTGATCGGCGTGCTTTCATGGCCGAACCCCGCTCGTTTGGTGCGCGCCTCGTTCTTGAGTCTTCGCAATCGCGAGTTTACCGAGGCGGCGCGTGCGGTCGGCAACGGGGACCTACGGATTATCTTCCGGCACCTGCTCCCCAACGCCGTCGCGCCGATCATCGTTCAGGCGACCCTCGACGTCGCCAACGTGATCGTGCTCGAATCGACGCTCTCTTTTCTCGGCATGGGGATTCAGCCCCCGACCGCCTCCTGGGGCAACATGCTCACCGGCGCCCAAGTGAACGTCGAGAACGCCTGGTGGGCGGCGGTCTTTCCCGGCATCGGCATCCTGTTGACGGTGCTTTCGATCAATTTTATCGGCGACGGTCTGCGCGATGCCCTTGACCCGGGTATGCACTAGGCCGTATAGTCGCGTAGCCCTCGTGCGCAAGTGGCGGAATTGGTAGACGCACTAGCTTGAGGGGCTAGCGGGAGCAATCTCGTGCTGGTTCGAGTCCAGTCTTGCGCACCAACCCCATGAGGCCGCAGTGGCCTCTTTTGTTTTGCGGCAGCGCGTGGGATTCGCGTACTTCGCGTATACTGCGGGTATGCGCAAACACGATTTTGAAAACTTTTTCCAGCGCCTTTGGAAACGGCTCGGCGTGGGCCCGGCTCGTCCACCCCGAGTAACCGATGATGGCGAGGACGATGGATTGAGCGGAGCTCCGGTTCCACAAAACCCGGTCACGCCGCTCTTGTCGGGGGCTGCCGCGCTCGCGACTCCGCACGGACCGGAGGATCGCGACCAGCCCTAGGTTGCTCGAATTGCGGTGCGCGCCGTCCTTTTTCCGTGGCGTTTTCGCGCATCGAGAGGTGCCGGCTCGTGCGCCGCGCTAAAGCTCCCGCCGATGACCTGCCGCGCATTGCTCGTATCCGCCGCCGCCTCGGGTTGCGGAAAGACCACGGTGACGCTGGGGCTCCTACGCGCGCTTCGTAACCGTGGATTGCGCGTCGGCGCCGCGAAGGTCGGGCCGGATTTTATCGACCCCGCCTTTCATCGCGTCGCCACCGGACGCCGTTCGGCGACGCTCGATCTCTGGGGCATGCGCGAGCGGACGCTTCGCGCCGAGCTCGCCGCCGTCGCCGCGGAGAGCGATATCGTCCTCATCGAGGGCGTGATGGGGCTCTTCGACGGAGCGCGCGACGGCTCGGGCTCGAGCGCGCAGCTCGCCGAACTGCTCGATCTGCCGATCCTCCTCGTGCTCGACGTCTCCGCCCAGGCAACCACTGCTGCCGCGGTCGCCTTCGGGCTCGCCCGCTACCGCCCGAACCTGCGCGTCCTCGGAGCGATCCTCAACCGAGTCGGTTCGCCGGGGCACGCCGCAACGATCGTACCGGCCCTCGAGGCTATCGGGTTGCGAAGCCTCGGCGCGCTCTTCCGGGAGCACGCCCTCGCCCTCCCCGAGCGCCACTTAGGGCTCGTGCAGGCACGCGAACACCGCGAACTCGAGGCGTTCCTGGAGGCGGCGGCCACCGCGTGCGAAGCGCAGCTCGATCTCGATGCCTTGATCGCGCTCGCCGCCCCGCTCCCCGAACTTCTCGCTCCGAACGAGAGCGCCATCGCGCCTCTCGGCTCGCAGATCGCCATCGCCGACGATCTCGCCTTTGCTTTTTCGTACGCGCATATCACCGACGGTTGGGAGCGCGCCGGAGCGCGGCTCTCGTTTTTCTCGCCGCTCGCCGACGAGGGCCCGCGCCGCGATGCCGACGCCGTCTATCTTCCCGGCGGTTACCCCGAGCTGCACGCGGCGAGGCTCGCCGCTGCGACAAATTTTCGCGCGGGCATGGAGTCGGCGCGCGCCCGCGGGGCCACGATTTACGGTGAGTGCGGTGGCTATATGGTGCTCGGTGAGTCGCTCGCCGATCGCGATGCGAAGGAGCATGCGATGCTCGGATTTCTGCCGCTCCGCTCGTCGTTCGCGAGGCCGCGCTTGCACCTCGGGTATCGCGAGGTGCGCCCGCTCGCCGATACGCCGTTCGCACGCGCCGGCGAGCCGCTTCGCGGACACGAGTTCCATTTCGCAAGCGTCGCGAGCGAGCCCGAGAAGTCGGCACTCTTCGAAGCGCGTGATGAAGGGCGAGCCTCGCTGCGGCTCGGCATGCGCGAGGGGAGCGTCCTCGGCTCCTTCCTCCATCTTCTCGACCGAGCGGAAGCGTAACAAAGCGCTGGATTTGCGGTAGAAGCGCATCGTGGGGCATCTTGACGCGCTCGTCGGCATCGCGCTGCTGTGGTTGCTGTTCTCGGCTATGAAGCGTCGCCGCAGTTCGTACGGTCCGCGATGCAGCGGCCGAGGGTGGCGGGGACGCTCCTCTGCGCCCCCATACGCTCCGTCGGCCGATGCGTTGCCGGAGAGACCCGAGGAAACGCCGTTCCTTCCGGCACCGCCCCTCGACGTACCATCGCCCACGCGGGAGCGAACGGCCCGCCCCTACCCGCAGTCCCCGTTACGAGGTGCCGCCGTGCCCCTCGCTCCGCTTCCGCCGCGTGGCGCGCTGCGCGCCCGTGATGCGCTCGCACCACTGCCACCACTCGCCGATAAAGGACAATCGATCTAATGCCGTTTATGAGCGTTATCTCTACTCTCGATAACAACGGGCAGGAGGTGATGGGCCCCGAGGTCCTCATCTATCATTACCCGTCGTCGAGTATCGTGAGCGGTTCGTTGCTCACCGTCGAGAGCAACCACTTTTGCGTGTTGAAATCGCGCGGTGCCATTCTCAACGTCTACGAAACCGGTCAGTATCCGATCACGACCGGCGACAAACCCCTCGTCGGCTCCTTCGTTCAAGGATTTTTTGGCGGCCAGAGCCCGTGGCAATACGAAGCGATCTATATCAACCGTGCGAAACTTGTCGTGCGCTCCTCGGGAATCGCGCTCTCCGCAGAGATGGCGGAGATGAGCTACGATGTCGATTACTACATTCACGTTCCCACCAAAGACGGCGCGCTCAAGCTGGTGCAACACATGCCGTACCGCGGCCACGCGCTGCTCACCGATCAGATCAACGATTACGCGGGCCCCGTCGTCGAACAGGCGATCAACCAACTCATTCAAGTGACGCCGCTGGAGCGCGTGAATGAAAAGATTCACGACCTCACCGATCTCGTGCGCACGCACCTCAGCGAGTTTCTCGACGGCTACGGCATCGCGCTCGATACCGTCAAAGTGCTCGTGCGCCCGAACGACGAACGGATGCGCGCGCTGATCTCGCTGAAAGCCTTCGGACTCTCCGAGATGGAGGCGGTGCGATATTACGCGGCGATCCTGATGGCCGAACGCGGCGTATCGAGCGCGCCGAACATGGCGATCGGGCAGCCGTTCTCGATCGGAGCAACGCCGGTGCTTCCCATCGGTAACACCGATACCGGAACGGCGACCGGCAAATGAATCCGGCAATTCCGTCGGAGGACGTCGTGCGAGCGCTGCTCGATCCGTCGCAACCCTCGCACGACCCGACGGTCGCGCTCCTGCAAGTTGCGCTCAGCGGTTTCGGTTTCAATGTCTACGACGCGCGCAACCAAGCGCGAGCGAACGATCTCCTCGTGCGCGAACGCGTCTCGAATTTGCTCGCCGATGCCGCCGCACGCATTCGCAGCCTCGAAGCGCGGTACCGGGAGCGCTTTCTTCCCGCTGCCACGCGCGAGCAGCCCTTTCCGCCCGCCGATGTATTACGGCGGGCGAAGGCGCTTCACGATCTCACCTCGCGGCTCGACGCCGCGGGATCGGAAGTCCTCACCCTCGAGGTGCCGGGCGCCGATCCCATTTGGTCGCGCGTTCGCGACGAGCTGCCGACCCTACATCGGCTCTTCGCGTTCGATGTCGGGCTGGCGACCGCCGCGACCTCGCTCTACGAACGCGCGGATACGCTGACGGTTGAGGCTGCCGATCTCGACGGCGCGTTCGATCCATTTGCGGCGGATCTCGAACTGCTGCGCAAAGCGTTGGTCGAACGTCGCGCGCTCCTCTCGGGCTCCGGGACGGCGCTCCCGCCGTCCTGAAACTCACGCGCTGTTTCTGGCGTAGTATGCGGGGAGGCGCGTCGGAGTCTCGGCGAGCGAAGGAGTGAGAGCGTATGTGGTTGACCCGTTTTGCGATATCCCGGCCGATGGTCACCGCAGCGATCTTCATCGCGCTCGCGATCGCCGGAGCGATTGCGTTTTCGCGTATCGGCCGTAGCGCGAACCCACCGGGGACAGATTATCCGCTCGTCATCGTCGCCGCCGGTTATCCGGGCGCCTCGCCGCAGACGATGGAGAAGTTGGTCGTCAAACCCATCGAAGATCAACTCGTCGGAACGCAGAACATGGATCAGGTCACCGCGACGACCCAGGAAGGGAGCGCGGTCGTCCTCGTTCGTTTCAAGCTCGGTACCAATCTCGACATCGCCGCGATCGACGTGCAGCGGCGCGTCGATACCGCGCGCGTCTACATGCCTGCGGATATGGACCCGCCCTCGGTGCAACGGAACGGCGCCTCGCAACCGTTGCTCGATCTCGCGCTGAGCTCGTCGACGCTCTCGCCGATGCAACTCGCCGATCTTACGACGAATCAAATCGAGCCGATGCTGCAAGAGATTCCCAACGTCCAGACCGTCGACGTCTACGGCCTCGCGACGCGGCAGTTCAACGTTCGTCCGAATCCCGCAGCGCTCGACGGGCTCGGCGCGACGCTCGGCGACGTATTCAATGCGGTATCGGGAAATAACGCGAATCTCCCCGGCGGCCTTTTAGAACAGCCGACGCGCGAGGCGACCGTCTCGATCCGCTCGGGCATCGAGAGCGCGAGCGATATCGCGGATATCCCGCTCGTCGTTCCCGGCGTCGGCAATCGCAACCTTCGCGTCGGCGACGTCGCGACGGTCGACGACGGGCATATCGAGATGCGCTCGATCTCGCACTACAACGGGCAGCCCCGCCTCTACGTCAGTTTGGGGCGAGCGATCGGCGCCGACGAAATTACGACCACGCAGGTCGCGCGGGCGCACATTAAGGAAATCGAGAAGCAGTTTCCGCAGGTGACGTTCCACGAAATCGACGCTCCCGCTGATTTCACCCAGAAGTCGCTGGTCGGCGTCTGGCAGTCCCTCTTCGAAGGCGTCGTGCTCACCGCCATCGTGATGATGCTCTTCCTTCACGCGTGGAGAAATGCCGCCGTCGTCATGATCTCGATTCCAACGTCGATCCTCTCGACGTTCGTGCTGATGAACGCCTTCGGCTTCCATATCGATAGTATGTCGATGATGGGTTTGGCCTTGATCATCGGCATCTTGGTCGATGATTCTATCGTCGTCTTGGAAAATATCACGCGACATCGCGAGATGGGGAAGGATTCTCATGCGGCCGCCATCGACGGGAGAACGGAGATCGGCGGGGCGGCGATTGCCATTACGATGGTCGACGTCGTCGTCTTTCTTCCAATCGCATTTTTGCCCGGTATCGTCGGCGCCTATCTCAAAGAGTACGCTGCGGTCGTGGTGATCGCCACGCTATTTTCACTGCTCGTCTCCTTCACGCTCACGCCGATGCTCGCGGCGTTCTGGAGCGTGAAGAAAATCGAGAAAGAACCGCCGCGATGGCTCGCGGCGCTCGACACGCGGCGCGCGCATCTTTCGGTCTTCGTCGCCGCGGTGCTGCTCTTCGCGTTGGGAGCGATCTTCCGCGCGACGATCCTCAACGTCTTCGGGGTCTTCGCCCTCGCGCTCTTGCTGCTCAATTTGTTCGTCCATCGCTATGCGGCGGTGCTCGATCTCTATCGCACGCGCCTCCTCCCGGCGGCGTTGCGACACGGAAGTTTCGTCGCCTTCGTCTGCGCGGTGTTGTTGGTAAACGCGCTCTCGTTGGTCGGCAGCGGGAAGAACGCGATCGGCATCGATGCGATCGTCCTACTCGGTACGTTGGCCGTCTACGGCTATGCCGCGATCCTTCGTCGGCGCGCCTCGCTGCGGCCGTGGATGCGCGGCATCGCATCGTTGGGATCGCATCGGCCGACCGCGATCGCCACGCTGGTCATTCCGCCGGTGCTCGCCGTGCTGATGGTCGCGCTCGGTGGGATCAACTTCGATTTCGTGCCGGCGGAGCAGACCGGGCACATTCGCATGACGCTCGCGTACGCGCCGGGGACGCCGATCGCCGTGACGGCGAAGGGCGTCGATGCGATCGAAAAGGCCATCATGAAACTCCCGGGCGTCAAATCGGTGAGTTCGACGGTCGGTCGCATGCCTTCGGGTTGGGGCTCGCTGACCGGAGGGAACTACGCGCAGCTCGACGCCAACATGCATGCCGCCGATCGCGGCGATACCAACGCGACGATCGCCAAAATTCGCCGGTTCGCCGCGCTCGCGCCGGGCGGTGATTTTCAAGTCGCCGGCGATACGGGCGGCGGAAGCGGTCAACCGATTTTCTATGCGGTGCAGGGCCCCGATAACGAGATCGATGCCGCCGCCGAAAAAGTCGCCAACGTCCTTCGCGAGACGAAGGGTTCGGTGAACGTGCAGACCTCCGCGGAGGTTGCGGCACCCGAACTACGCGTGGCGATCGAACGCGGGAAGGCGATTCTTCTCGGCGTCTCCCCGGCGGCGGCCGCCGAGGCGGCGCGCTTGGCGATCGCCGGTGCGGTCGCGACGCGAGTTCGTACGCCCAACGGGCTGATCGACGTGTACGTGCAGTTTCCGAAAGCCGATCGCCGTACGCTCGCGCAACTCGAAGACGTGAAAGTGCGCGCATCGGACGGAACCCTCGTTCCACTCGGCGACGTCGCGCGTTTCCGTTGGGAAAAAGCGCCGACGAAAATCGAACGGTACGATCGGCAACGCGTCGTCAACGTCCTGGGCGACGTCCTCCCCGGCTACGCGCTCGGCGCGGTGGTCGCGCCGTTGGAGAAGAAATTACGGGAACCGGGATTCTTGCCCGCGGGAGTGCATCTCAAGGCGCAGGGAGACACGCAGTTTCTCTCCGAAACGCTGGTCAATATGGGCATCGCTCTCCTGACGTCGTTCGGGCTCGTCTACCTGCTGATGGTCATTCTGTACGGGAACCTCCTCGAACCGCTCATCGTCATGTTCTCGGTTCCCGTCGCGATCGTCGGCGCGCTGATGCTGCTCGCGTTCATGGGGCACCTCCCCGGCGAGCTCGGTCAGTCGCTCAACATCATCTCGATGCTGGGAATCGTCATGCTCTTCGGGCTCGTTGCGAAGAACGGGATTCTTTTGGTCGACTATTCCAACACGCTCTGCAAGCGCGGCATGCGCGTTCGCGAAGCGGTGCTCGAGGCCGCCGCTACGCGCTTCCGCCCGATTCTGATGACGACGGCGGCGATGATCTTCGGCATGTTGCCGCTGGCGTTGGGCTTCGCCGAAGGCGCGGAGTGGCGCCAAGCGATGGGAACCGTCATCATCGGCGGGCTACTCTCCTCGCTCGTATTGACGCTCTTCCTGGTGCCGATGATCTATAACACCTGGATGGGCGCGCTCGAACGACGCGCGGATCGACGTGCGGTGCGCGCCGAACTCTCGCCGGTGGGTGCGACGCATTAACGGCCGTTCGGTTCTCGTCACGGGAGCGGCCTCCGGGCTCGCCGCCGGCATCGCGGCCGGGCTCGCCGAGGATGGATTCGAACGCGTTGCGATTACCTGGCGCGAGAGTTCTCCCGAGCAAACGCTCGCTCGCATTCGTACCGCGGGGGCGCGCGCGAGTGCGACGCGCATCGATTTTCTCGCCGAGAGCGCGACGATCGAACGAAGCCTCGCCGAGTGCGTGCGCGAGCACGGCCCGTTCGATACCCTCGTGCACGCCGTCGGTCCGTTGCGCTTCGGGGCTTTGGAGTGCGCCGACGAGGACGGATACCGAGCGATGTTCGACGGCAACGTACGGAGCGCGTGGCTTGCGGCGAGGGCGGTCCTTCACGGAATGCGCGCGGCGGGGTTCGGAAGGATCGTCGCCTTCGGGATGAACGGTTCCGCGCTCGCGGCCGCCGCTCCCGGGCTCGGCATGCACGCGGCGGCGAAGAGCGCGTTGATATCGCTGCTCCGTACGCTCGCCGCCGAGGTCGCCGGTAGCGGAATCACCGTCAATGCCATCGAGCCGGGAGACGTACGCGATAAAGCGCTCCCTCGTGCCGACGCGCTCCGAACTCCGGCCGAAAACCCGGTCGGTCGCGCAGGTTCGTTCGAGGACGTGCTCGACGCGGTTCGCTTTTTCGTCGCACCGGAACGCGATTTCATCACCGGCGTCGTTCTGCCGGTGACCGGGGGGCTCCAAGGCCCCTTCGAGCGAAAGCCTCAGCGATGAAATTCGCACAGCGCATTGAGGACGCTCACCGTGCCTTTGCCCTGCCGGGCGCCCGCGATCGATACGGTCCCGATAAAACCGTTGAGGTCGAAGAGATCGTCCTCACGCTCGAACCGCGATTGGCGGAGCGCGTGCTCGACGGCGTCTGCACGACGCGCCTTCGCGCGCTCGACGAACCCGTCGAGCGGCTCGCATTCGATGCCGTCGATCTCGCCGTCTCGTCGGTAACGCGCGACGGGCAGCCGCAACGCTTTCAAACGCGCGACGGCCACTTGGAGATCGCGTTCGAACCGGCGCTGCTCGCCGGCGCACGCTCGGAAGTGAGCGTCGTCTATCGCGTTACGAACCCGCGAGCCGGGCTTTTTTTTATTGCCCCGAGCGCGGACTATCCGCAAAAGATCGCCCACTGCTGGACGCAGAGTCAAGACGAAAACGCGCGTTACTGGTTCCCCTGTCTCGATTATCCGCATTCCAAGCAGCCGACCGAGACGACGGTCGTCGTCGATCGCGGCCTCTTCGCGCTTGCGAACGGCGCCTTAGTCGAGCGGCGCGATGAAGGGGAGAAGAGCCTCTTTCGCTACCGTCAGGAAATCCAACATAGCACCTATCTCATGACGATGGTCGCAGGGCCCTTCGACGAGATCGACCTTGGGGTCGCGGGCGAGCGGAAGGTGCCGGTGTTGTTGTACGCGTTGCCGGGGCGCGCCGAGGAGGCGCGGCGCGCGTTCGGAAAGACGCCGGCGATGATCGACCTCTTCGAAGAGCGGATCGGCACGCCGTATCCCTACGCGCGCTATTCGCAGATCGCCGTGAGCGATTTCATTTTCGGCGGCATGGAGAACACCTCGGCGACGACGCAGACCGACCGCGTCCTCCACGACGAACGCGCCGCGATCGACTATTCGGCGGATTACCTCGCCGCGCACGAACTCGCGCATCAATGGTTCGGCGATTTGTTGACGTGCCGCGATTGGGCGCACGCCTGGCTGAACGAAGGCTTCGCGACGTTTTTCGAAGGGGTGTGGTTCGAACGGGATCTCGGATACGACGAATACCTCTACCACCACCTCGGTTGCCTCTCGCATTATTTTGAAGAAGACGCGACGCGATATCGCCGCCCGATCGTCTGCAATCGTTTTCGCGATCCGATCGAGCTCTTCGATCGTCACCTCTACGAAAAGGGCGCCGCCGTCCTCCACATGTTGCGCCGCGATCTCGGCGAGGCGCGCTTCTGGCGCTCGATCCGGCATTACGTCGCGCAGAACGCTCAACGCAACGTAGAGACGATCGATCTCGTGCGCGCCATCGAAGAGAGTACCGGGCGGAACATGCGCGGTTTCTTCGATCGATGGGTGATGAAAGCCGGGCATCCGGAACTGAAGATCGCCGCGCGTTGGGATGAGAAGCGTTCGGCGCTGACGGTGGAAGTCGATCAAGAGCAAGCCGTTGACGACGAGCACCCGCCGTTCCCATTCGATCTGCTCGTCGGCATCTGCGAGGAGCGACCCGACAGAGTTCTCCGCGACGTCGGAGTGGAGCCGATCGCCGGCGAGCGGCGTTTGACGCTTCGGGTGGAGCGGCGGAACGAACGGTTCGTCGTTCCGTGCGAACGCGAACCAAAACTGATTCGTATCGATCCCGGAGCCGGGATCCTCGGGCGCGTACGCTTTGCCTTAGGCGCGAGTGCGGCGGCGAGCGTTCTCGCGAGCGATCCCGATCCGATCGCGCGTATTCGAGCGGCCGACGAACTCGTGCGCGACGAAAGCCTCGCCGCGCGACGCGCGCTCGCCGAAGCCTTCGAACGCGAACCGTTCTGGGGCGTGCTCGCCGAAACGTCGCGGATGTTGGGGGCGAGCCGCGCGCCGTGGGCGCGGGATGTTCTGCTCGCGGCGCTCGCGCACGCGCACCCGAAAGTGCGCCGAGCGGTCGCCGACGCGTTGGGAAGCTGGCGTGAATCCGCGGTCGCCGATGCCTTAATCGCTCGCGCTCGGGAGGACGCATCCTATTTCGTATGCGCCGCTTCGGCGCACGCACTCGGGAAGACGCGCGATCCGCGCGCGCTCGAAGTGTTGGTAACGCTCCGCGAGCGGCGCAGTTGGAACGGCACCATCGAAGCCGGCGCCGTACGCGGTCTGGCGGAACTCGCCGACGAGCGCGCGTTCGAACCGGTCCTCGCGGCGAGCGCTCCGGGGCACGACGAAGGCTTGCGTCGCGCCGCGGTCGCCGCCTTGGGGCGCGTTGGTGAGTTGGTGGAAACCAAGCGGGGCGCCGCCGTCGACGCATTGATGGCGCTACTCGACGACGATGCCTTTTTAGTGCAACTCGCCGCGATCTCCGCGCTGGAGGGCTTGGGAGACGCGCGCGCGCTCGGGGCGCTCGATCGCTTGGCGCGAAGCGCGCACGACGGACGCGCGCGCCGCGATGCCGCCGAGGCGGCGATGGCGATCCGCGAGGGGCTCCGCGTTCCGACGCAGGTGGTGCATTTACGCGAAGATATCGACCGGTTGCGTGAAGAGCAGAAGAAGATCGCCGAGCGAATCGCGGCACTCGAGACTCCGTAAGCGCGTGGCGATCGTCGCGACGCTGCTCTTCGCAGCGTACGCGTCGATCGTTATCGCCTTCGGAGGGCATCGCAGGCTCGTAACGCCGAAAGCCGCACCACTCGACGTCGCGCGAGCGACGCCGATACCCGTGCGCCCGCCGGAGCGCTACGTCCGTTGGGGGCGGCGCGCTCGCAACGCGATTGCCGGAAAGATTGCGAAGCTTTTCGCGCCTTCGCTGCAGGGGGCTCGCCGCTACACGCTGCTCGTCCTCGACGAACGCGGGCGCACGATTTTTTCCGATCGATCGACCGGCACCGCAGCGCCGGCCTCGGCGCAGAAAATTATCGTCGCCGAGACCGCATTACGCATTCTCGGTCCGAATTTTCGATTCCCGACGTTGCTCGTGGCGCGCGCTCCATACCGCAGCACCCATCGCATCGGAACGCTCTGGGCGGTCGGTTCGGGCGACCCGAGCTTGCGCGTGCGCGATCTTCAAGCCGCGGCGCGTTCGCTGCGAGCATCGGGCGTTCGTTCGGTCGCGCGCATCGCCGTCGATCCGAGCGCGAGTCTCGGCGCCGAGATCAACCCGCACTGGAACCCGGAGAACGACGGCGCGCCCTATCAGGCGCCGACCTCCGCGCTCTCCGTCGGCGGAAATCTCGTCGATTCGGTTCCGGTGACGCATCCGAACCGACACGCCGCCGCCGTGTTGCGTGACGCGCTGGTGCGCGAGGGTATCGCCGTAGGGAAGCGGGTGCTCGTCGAGCCGGCGCCGCTTGCGACCTCGATTTGGTGGAACCATCGCTCTGCGACGTTGCGCGATCTCGAACGGCACATGTTGGTGCAATCCGATAACCATTACGCCGAGCAGTTGCTTCGCGCCATCGCGCTCCGCGTCTACGGGCGAGCGAGCGTCGCCGACGGCGTTCGCGTCGAGCGAGCGACGTTGCGACGCATGCGCGTGCCGACGCCCGGGCTCGAATTGCTCGACGGTTCGGGGCTCAGCCACGGAAATCGCGTTGCCGCGATCACGCTGGCAACCATCCTCCTGCGAACGCGCGGGAGCGGCGCCTACGACTTGGATCCGCTGCTCGCGCGCGCGGATCTCGACGGTACGCTGCAAGGTATCGATTTTGGCCCCGCCGACGGGCGCGTGCGCGCCAAGACCGGTCACCTCGACGATGCGTCGTCGTTGGAAGGCTTCGTGCGAACGCGACATCACGGAGAGGTCATTTTTGCGTTTTTGGTTAACGGTTCGCCGGGTGATCCGGACAGATCGATGCGCCGTAGCGTCGAAGCGCTGTCGTTGATGTAAGGCGAGAATGGCGAACGATCCTCTCACCGCGCGCGGCGCACAACGAATTCTCGACCGCGCGCTCCGCGACGGCGGGCTCTACGCCGACGTCTTTTGCGAACGCCGCTCGACGGTGCAGATGCGGTTGCAAGAGGGGGCGATTCACGAAGCGGGGCTCGCGCAGACGCTCGGAGCGGGCGTCCGCGTCGTCGTCGGAGAGTCGGCGGGGTACGCCTATACCGAAGATCTCACCGAAGAACGTTTGATCGAGGCCGCGGGGCGCGCCGCGGCGATCGCCCGTTTGACCGCCGAAGGCTCGGCGAGGGCGGCGCGACTAGATTCGCTCGATCGCGCTCGCGATGCGCTCTACGACCGCGCGCGAACCGAGAATGCAGCGCCGGCCCTTTTTGCCGCACTACTGGAGCGCGCGGATATCGCCGCGCGCGCGAACGAACCGCGCGTCGTTGCGGTCAACGCCCACATCGTCGACGAAGTGCAAGAACTCTGGATCGCCAGGAGCGACGGCTCCTTCCGTTTCGATCGCCGCCCGATGGTGACGCTCGGCGTGCAGTGCATCGCGCGCGCGGGTCGCGAGCGCGGTACGGGATATTGTGCCGACGGCGGGCGAACCTCCATCGGATTTTTCGACTCGACGACCCCCGAGGAACTCGCCCGCGAAGCCGCGCGTGTCGCCGCCGTAAATCTCGACGCACGCCCCGCTCCCGCTGGAGAGTTCGAGACGTTGATCGGTGCGGGCGGCGGCGGCGTGTTGCTGCACGAAGCGGTCGGACACGGTTTGGAAGGCGACTTCAACCGGCGAGGCGTCTCGCTCTATAGCGGCCGAATCGGCGAACGCGTCGCCAGCGAATGCGTCACGATTTACGACGACGGCGATCTCCCCGAAGAACGCGGCAGCGCGTCGTTCGACGACGAAGGGACGACGTGCGGGCATACGGTTTTGGTGGAGCGAGGAGTGCTGCGCGGCTACCTCCACGACGAATTGAACGCGCGCCTGATGGGAATGCGATCGACGGGTAACGGGCGGCGACAATCGTTTCGGCACCTACCGGAGCCGCGAATGTGCAATACGTACATGCCGCCCGGCGAGGCGCCGCTCGACGAAATGATCGCGTCGGTGCGCGACGGGATCTACGCGAAATCGTTTGCCGGAGGGCAGGTGGATATCGGGAAAGGCGACTTCGTATTCATGATCGCGGAGGGCTATCGTATCGAACGAGGGCGCCTCGGAGCGGCGGTGAAAAATGCGACGATCGTCGGAAACGGCCCCGATGCGATGACGAAGGTCACCGCCGTCGGAAACGACGCGCGCCTCGCGCGCCGGCACTATACCTGCGGCAAGGGCGGGCAGTACGTTCCGGTCGGCGTCGGCATGCCGACGTTGAAAGTATCGGCGATGAGCCTCGGAGGTACCGAAGGTGCGTGAGGAAGAGGCTCGGGATCGCGCGAAACGCGCGGTGGAGATCGCCGTAACGGCGGGGGCGAGCGATGCCGAAGCGCGCATCGTGCTGGCGCGCCGTTTCAACGCCCAAGCGCGCGGCGAACGCATTACGAAACTCGACGCCTCCGATGGACGATCGCTCTCGATGCGCCTCTTTCTCGATGGGCGCAAAGCGACGTTGGCGGGGACGCACTGGAGCGACGAAGATATTCGCGCGGGGGTCTCCGCGGCGCTGGAGCAAGCGCGATACGCGGGCGTCGATCCGTACGCCGGCCTGCCCGATCCGAGCGAGATCGCGGATCGGCAGCTCGATCTCTACGACGAGAACGTCGAACGACGCGGCGACGACGAACGTCTCGACGACGTACGCGATGTCGAACGGTCGATACGTGCCGCCGACGCGCGAATCGACAATAGTAACGGTTCGAGTTATCACGACGCGTGCGTGACGATGGCGCTCGCCAATTCGCGCGGCGCGCTGCGCAGTTATCGCGGAACGCAAGTCGCCCTTTCGGCCTCGCCGGTCGCGAGCGAGGGCGCCTATCGGCGCACGGCGCATTACGGCGACGCATCGCGCTTCCTATCGCGGCTCGAGGCGCCCGGCGCGCTCGCGCGCGAGGCGGTGCGACGCACGGTGCTCTTCTGCGGCGCCTCGAAGCCGCCGACGCAGACGACGGCGATCGTCTTCGACCGAGAGGTGGCTGCGGCGCTGCTCGGCGATCTCTTCGCCGCATGCAATGCGTCAAATGTCGCAGTGGGAAATTCGTGGCTCGCCGGGCGAATCGGCGAGCGTATCGGCAGCGACTCGCTCGAGATCCACGACGACGGCACGATCCCCGGAGCGTTGGGCTCCTCGCCGTTCGATGACGAAGGGGTGCCGACGCAGCGAACGACGGTATTCGAACGCGGCACGCTGCGATCGTTTCTTTTCGACACCTATTACGCGCGACGGCTCGGCGCCCGCAGCACCGGGAACGCCTCGGGTGGAGGAATAGGGCCGAATACCTTCTTTCTCGCGCCTGGAGAGCGGACGCTCGAAGCGTTGGTCGCCGCGACGACGCGCGGAATCTTGGTGATGGAGACGATCGGCTTCGCTACCGAACACGCCTCGGGGCTCTACAGTCGCGGCGCACGCGGAATAATGATCCGCGATGGTGAACTAGCAGAGCCTATCGAAGAATTCACGATTGCAGCTCCGTTCCCCGAGATACTCGCAGGCATCGACGCCGTCGCAAACGATCTCAAATTCGACGGATCGATTGCCTCCCCGAGTTTCCGGGTCGCCGAGATGCAAGTAAGCGGATCGCTATCCGCACCTTAGGAGGATCGTAGTCGTGGCGCAAGTTGCAATCAGTTTTACGCTCATCATGCGCGTCGAGATGCCGAACGAAACGGGCGCTTTCGGCGTCCTCGCCAATGCGATCGGCGATGCCGGGGGCGTGATCGCCGCCGTCGATATGCGATCGGTCAATCGGTCGCGCGTCATCCGCGACGTTACCGTGAACGTCAGCTCCGAACAGATCGGAAACGACGTTCGCCGTTCGGTGGAAGCGATCGAAGACGCGCGCATCATCAGCATCTCCGATTCGACGTTCCTCGCTCACATCGGTGGAAAGATTCGCGTCGAACCAAAAATACCGGTAAAGACGCGACAGGATCTTTCGACGGTCTACACTCCCGGCGTCGCGCGCGTCTCGATGGCGATCGCCGCGGACCCGAGCAAAGCGTTCGCGCTGACGATCAAGCGCAATAGCGTCGCCGTCGTCTCCGACGGCACGGCGGTCCTCGGGCTGGGGGATATCGGCCCGCTCGGCGCGCTCCCGGTGATGGAGGGCAAAGCGATGCTCTTCAAACAGTTCGCCGATATCGATGCGTTTCCGATCTGCCTCGATACGAAAGATGTCGACGAAATCGTCGAAACCGTCGTACGGATCGCTCCGGTCTTCGGCGGTATCAATCTCGAAGATATCTCCGCTCCGCGCTGTTTTGAAGTCGAGCAGAAACTCATCGAGCGTCTCGATATTCCGGTGATGCACGACGACCAACACGGTACCGCGGTCGTCATCCTGGCGGCGTTGATGAATGCGGCGAAGGTGGTCGGCAAGGAGTTCTCCAGCCTTCAGGTCGTGGTATCGGGGAGCGGCGCCGCCGGAACGGCGACGATTAAAATGCTGCTCGGCGCCGGCGTCCGCGACGTGATCCCGGTCGACCGCGTCGGCGCGCTCAATCGGAGCGACCGCTACGATAATCCCCATTGGCGCTGGCTCGCCGAGAACACCAACCGCGAGAACCGTCGCGGCACGCTCGCCGAGGTGCTCAAGGGCGCCGACGTCTTTATCGGCGTCTCGGCACCGGGGGTGCTGCAGCCCGAAGATATCGCAACGATGGGTCGCGATCCGATCGTCTTTGCGATGGCGAACCCGACCCCGGAAATAATGCCCGATGCGGCCGCCCCGGTCGCCACGGTCATCGCCACCGGGCGCTCCGATTTTCCCAATCAGGTGAACAACCTGTTAGCCTTCCCTGGAATCTTCCGCGGGGCGCTCGACGTTCGCGCGAGCCGCATCACCGAGTCGATGAAACTCGCTGCCGCGCGTGCGATCGCGGAGATGGTGAGCGACGAGGAACGGAACGCCGAATACGTCATCCCGAGCGTCTTCGACCAGCGCGTCGTTGGGGCGGTCGCCAAGGCCGTCGGCGAGGCCGCTATCGAGGAAGGCGTCGCTCGCCGTGCTCTCGTAATGAACGAAGAAGAGAGCGCTCAGACGCTGGTTTGATCGCTCGTAGCCGTTTCCCGAACTTGAAGTCGGAGGAACCATGCCGCAGGGACGCATTCTCGTCATAGAAGATGATGACGATGTCGCAGCTCTCGAACGTAGCGTACTCGAACGCGCCGGGTACGAGGTTCGCGTCACCGGGTCGGGCGTCGAAGGGCTTGAAATTGCAGCCGATCAGCGCCCCGACGTCGTCGTGCTCGACGTCGGCCTCCCCGATATCTCGGGGCTCGATGTCTGCACCTCGCTCTGCAATACCCAGAACTGTTATATCCTCATGGTGAGCGGGCACACGCGCGAACAGGATATTCTTTTGGGGCTCGGGCTCGGCGCGGACGACTACATCACCAAACCGTTCTCCGGCAACGAACTCGTCGCGCGCGTCGCTTCGTTTCTTCGGCGTCGGGACCGCTCGGTGGCGATTCGCGAACTCGATTCGCAGCTGCGTATCGGCGAGGCGATTCTCGACCGCGACCAACACGCCATCGTGCATGGGGCGACGACCGCGACCCTCACCGCATTGGAGTTCCGGCTGCTGTGGTTCTTGGCCGAGGCGGAGGGGCGGCTTCTCACGCGAGCGCAGATCCTCCAGCACGTCTGGAACGATACCTCGGGGGTCCCGACGCGCGTGGTCGACGTCCATATCGCCGCCCTGCGCAAGAAAATCAGCGAGATCGCCGCGCCCCTCGAAATCGCGAGCGTCCGCGGCATCGGCTACCGCCTCGATAAGCCGTAAACGAGAAAAAGGGAGGGCATCGCCGCCCTTCGTCCGTAGCCTATGGGGGTGCAACTCCGTTCTCTCATTGCGGCGGCATTGGCCGCCGTTTTGCTGGGCGCCGCGCCCGCTACCACCCGCCTCTATAGCGCCCCTGCCGGCAATCGCCCGGCGGGCATCCCGCACCCCGACCTGCCGTACGTGGCGATTCTTCCGAGCGGGCGCATCGTCGCTCCGGTCGGGAAGAGCGTCGCGATCGGCGCGAACGTCACCGCGCTCGCTCTCGTCCCCGGTGGGCGCTACGCCGTCGTCGGCGGGCGTGCCGCGAGCGGGAAGACGCTGCTGCGGACGGTCGACACGCGCACGATGCACGTCGTGGCGCGGGTAGCGAACGGCAGCCCCCACCGCGAGGCGATCGGCGGCCTGGTCGCCCTCCACGATCCCGCGATGCCCGGTAGAACGATTCTCGTGGCCTCCGAAGCTCGGGCCGGAAAGATCGCGCTCTTCTCGGTCGCCGCCGATGGCTCGCTGACGGCGCTCCACCCCAGCATCTCCCTTCCCGGGAGCGATCCCGAGCCGATGCATCTCGCGTTGGCGGAGTCGGGGCACCTGCTCTTGGTCGCCGACGATCGCAACGCCCGCGTCGACACCATCGATCTCGCAACGCGCAGGCCGATCGCCTCGATGGCCGTCGGCGCGCTTCCCAGCGGCATCGCGGCGTTCGGTCCGCGGATTTTTGCAGCCGGCGCTGCGGCCGATGCCTCGAATCTCGCGGTGCGCCCGCTCGATTCCTCGACCGCGAGCTCGGTGAATATTCCGCTCGACGCGCCGCTCGACGGCGCCACGACGGTTGGGGGCGTCGATCCCGAAGCGGTCGCGATCGAGCCCGGCGGTCGCTTCGCATATCTGACGCTCGCCGGTGTCGACCGCGTCGTCGCAGTCTCCCTCGGCGCCTCGCCGCACGTCGTCGACGGCATCGATTTGCGTCTCTTTGCCGATGCGCCCTACGGAACGATGCCGACGGCGATGGTTCCTTCAATGACGGGGCGCGAGCTCTTCGTCGCGCTTTCGGGGCTCAATGCGGTGGCGGTGCTCGATGCGAGTACGCCGGGCGTCCTCCATCGGCTCGGTCTCATTCCTACCGGCGCGCGCCCGATCGCCCTCTCGCTCGCTCCCAACGATAAGCTCCTTTTCGTTGCAAACGCGGAAGGCAACGGCGTGAGCGCGACGCTCGAACGGATCGTGCTGACGAAAATTCCGCTCGAACGGACGACGCTCTCCGCGCTGCGCTACGCGCGCGTCTCGCACCTCGTGCGCGGCGGTACGCTGATTCCGCCGTTGCGTTCGGGGCGTAAGAGCGATGCGATCGCTCACGTCGTCGATATCTCGCTCGGCCCGACGTATTTTAATTCGACCCCGAATCTTCGCGTGCTCGCGAATCGATTCGCGGTGGTCGGCGATTACTACGCCGACGCTCCCAATAGCGAACTCGGCTCGCAACTGACCTACTCGGGTACGATCACCCCGTCGGCGTGGCTTCTCGATACGTTTCGCGGGCGTCGCGCCGTCGAAGCGATGCCCCCCGATATCTATCCGCGCGGCGGATATATCGTGAACGCTCTCGCGCGGGCGGGAATGAGCTATCGCGTCTACGGGGCGATGTTGCCGGAAGGACCGTCGGCGGTCGGGATACCGCTGCTGCACGTCCTTCATGGAGCCGTCGGATACGCGCCGAAGGCCGGCGAACGCGCGAGCGATCGAGCGCTTGCGGCCGCGTTCGTTTCGCAATACGCGCGAGAGGTGCGGAGCGGGAACGTTCCCGCCTACCAGGCGATCGAACTCTCGTCGAATAATCCACTCGTGCAAGATCGCGCGCTCGGGCAAATCGTCGATGCGATCGTCAAGAGCGATGCGTGGGGATCGACGGCGATATTCATCTCTCCGCGCCAAGCGATCGGCGCGACCGCCGCCGACCCGAAGCATAGTTTCGCAGTGATCGTTTCGCCGTACGCCAAACGTGGCTTCCTCGGACACGCGCACGCGAGCACGGCGAGCGTGCTGAAGACCGAAGAAGAGATTCTCGGGCTCCCGGCGCTCTCGCTCGGCGACCTTCTCGCCTCCGATCTCGCCAATTACTTTACTTCGACGGTCGATCTATCGACCCCCGATCTCAGAACGAACGAAAGGATGCAGCGATGAGCGGTAACGTTCAACTTCACTACGGTCCGCGGCTCATCGGTTCGCCGACCGGCATGTTGCGGCGCGCGGCGCTGGTGCGTCCGAGTGCGGCGATCGAACGCGCGGTGCCGCTTCCATCCGAGCCTTCGGCGATCTACGCCCGCGCGCTCGAACAACACGAAAATCTCCGCAAGTTGCTCGTTTCGTTCGGGGTGGAGATTATCGAAATCGCCGGTTCGGCGCTCGATCCGCTGGAGAGTGCGGTAGCGCAGAGCGCCGTATGTCTCGAAGATGGGGTCGCGATCATGCGCCCCAGCGTTATGGAGCGGCGCGCCGCAACCGACCGTACGCGCGCCGCTTTCGCTCGCGAGGAGATTCCGATCGCCGGACACATCGCGGCGCCGGCGTTTTATAGCGGCGACGACGTTCTTTTGCTCGGAGCGCGTGCCTTTCTCGGCGTGGGAGCGTTGAGCAACGAACTCGGGCGCCGCGGAATGACTTCGCTGCTGACCGCCCACGGCTACGCGTGCACGCACGTCGAGATCGCGCGGAAGAGCCTCTCGCTGCGCTCGGTCGTCGCGCCGATCGATCCCCAAACGATCGCCTTCGTCGACGATGCGGTCGATGCGTCGGCCTTCGCGGGATTGCAACGCATCGTCCTGCCGCGTGGCGAAGAGCGGGCCGCCGGGTTGATGTTACTCAACGAGCGTCACGCGCTCGTCGACCTGCGCTATCGCGAATCTCTGCGCATTTTGAGCCGCGCGGGCGTGAGCCTCGAGTGCTTCGATTGCTACGAATTCACGAAGATCGGCATGACGCCGTCTTCGTTGGTCTTGGCGGTCGCGCGATCGTGAGCGAAGGCATGCGAGTTGCGATCCTTTCCGACATCCACGGAAATCTCGTGGCGCTCGATGCCTGTCTCGCCGACCTCGCCGCGCAGGGCGGCGCCGACGCAATCGTCGCCGCGGGGGATCTCTGTGCCGACGGGCCGCGCCCGCGAAAAGTACTCCAGCGTCTATCGGAGATCGGCGCGCAGTGCGTGCGCGGAAACACCGACCGCTACCTCGCGATGCCCGGCGAAGAGCGCTTCGAAGGTGAGGAGGCGCGACTCGCGTGGACGCGCCGCGAGCTCGGTGAGAAATGGCTCTCGTGGTTGCGCGACCTACCCTTCGCTTTGCGCATCGGCGAGGCGCCCGACGAGATGTTGGTGGTGCACGCGAACCCTGCGAATGACGACGAACACCTCTGGCCCGATGCCGACGATGCGACGTTGGAACGAATGATCGGTGCGGAGGCTGCCTCGGTCATCGCCTTCGGCCACCTGCACCTTCCGTACGTGCGCTCGTGGCGCGGCCGCCTGTTGGTGAACGTCGCCTCGGCCGGCCTGCCGAAAGATGGCGACCCGCGCGCGTGCTATGCGTTGCTCACGCTCCGCTCGGGCGGCTGGCAGGTGAAACATCGGCGCGTCGAATTCGACGTCAAACGCGTGGCGTCGCAGCTCTCGGAATGTGGAATACCGGGCAGCATGCGACTGATCGCGACCTTGCGCCGCCATCGCTACAAACGCCTGACGAGCATTATTCCATGAGTGAGTTCGCGCTACAGATCGACGGCTTGGTGAAGCGCTACGGCGACTTCGTGGCGGTCGACGGTATCTCGATGAACGTGCCGCAGGGGGCGTTCTTCGGCTTTCTCGGGCCCAACGGCGCCGGCAAGACCACGACGATCGGGGCGTGCGTCGGGCTCGTGCGCCCGACGTCGGGAAAAATTTCGATCTTCGGATTCGACACCGAACGGCAGTGGCGGGAGGCTCGGCGCCTGATCGGCCTCTGTCCCCAAGAGATCAATCTCGACCGCTACCTTTCGATACGCGATATCCTGATCTACCAGGCGGGTTACTTCGGCCTGCGCGGGGCGAGCGTGCGCGCGCGCGCCGACGACTTGCTCGAACGTTTTTCGTTGGCGGATAAGGCGAACGGCGAGTATACGAAACTCTCCGGCGGCATGAAGCGCCGATTGATGATCGCGCGTTCGCTGATCCACGAACCGAAGCTCCTGGTGCTCGACGAACCGACGGCGGGGGTCGATGTGGAGCTGCGGCTCGAGTTGTGGGATCTCCTCCGGCGCCTGAATGCCGAAGGGACGACGATCGTATTGACCACGCATTATCTGGAAGAGGCGGAGGCGCTCTGCAAACGCATCGCCATCGTTCGCGCCGGCCGAATCGTCACCGAGCAAGATACGAGCGATCTGGTGCGCGACCGCGACTTGCAAGACGTATTTCTGGAGTTGACGCGATGAACGCCGTTAATTGGGTCGGCCTGCTGACGGTAGCGAAGCGTGAGATCGTGCGTTCGCTGAAGGTTATCAATCAGGTGGTGTGGCCGCCGGTGATCACCACCCTGCTCTACGTGTTCATCTTCGGTCTCGCCATCGGCAGCCGCATCCAGAACGTCGGAGGCGTGAGTTACGCGCAGTTCCTCATCCCCGGCCTGATCATGCTGCAGACGATCTCGACGGCGTACGACGAGTGCGCGAGTTCGTTTTTTCAGGGACGCTTTATGAACTCCATCCAAGAGTTGTTGGTCGCTCCGCTCGCCGCGGGAGAGATCCTCGTGGGGTTTCTCATGGGAAGCCTCGCTCGCGCCTTTCTCATCGCCATTCTCATCGGCGGGCTCGGCGTTCTTTTGGTCCACGCGGTGCCTCAAAATTGGTGGCTCGCCGTCCTCTGCATCGTTCTCGTCACGACGCTATTTTCGTCGTTGGGATTGATTTTCGGATTGATGGCCGAACGCTTCGATCACATCGCCGCTTTCGTAACCTTCGTCATCACGCCGCTCACCTTCGTCGGTGGGGTGTTTACTTCGGCGACGATGTTGCCGGCGAATCTTCGTTCGGTCGAACTCTTCAATCCGATTTTTTATATCATCGATGCATTTCGGTATAGTTATACCGGCAGCGGTTACCTCCCACTCGGCTATTCGCTCGGTGCGATCGCGGTGCTCGCGGCGATCGCGGTGAGCGTCGCCCTTCGCCTCATCGCAATCGGTTACAAGCTCCGAGCGTAGTCGGTCTCATTCCTGCGGTGCGTCCGCCTCGCCCTCTTGGGGGTCTCGGCGCGCGAGAAAGCGTTGCAGGAGATAACCGAGCAGCACGACGCCCCAGAGCCAATGATTGACGAGCAACCTCGGCGCTATGGCGATGGCGATGGCGAGCGCGGCAAAAAACAACGTCAATATTTCGGAACGGACGCCCTCGCCCCAGTTGGGAGTTGGGGCGTCGCTCGACGCCGGGACCGGCGCGTGAGGAAAGAGCGCGGGAAGTTTTGCGGCGTAGGCATCGTATTCGGGACCGAAGCGATCGTGGAGCACCGCGCTTTCGTGTCGCGATAGCGCCGTAACGAAAAGAAGCATCGCCACGACGAGTATGGGAATGCCCGACGGCGGCATCAAAAGCGCGATCCACGGGAGCATCAGCAGGTTGCCGAGGTAGAGCGGATTGCGTAGATAGCGAAATGGCCCCGCTACGATGAGGCGGCTCGCCGAGGCGTCGGCCGCCCAGACCGTCGACGCACGCAGATAGGCGGCGCCCCAACACCGCAACCAGAACGTCGCGATCGGAAAGAGTGCGGCGATGGCGAAAACGAGCCGAA
>JAJZVP010000082.1 GCA_021845615.1 bacterium
TGGATGGTTTCGCCGTTCATGGAATGCCTCGTTGGAAGATGCGCTTGATGGAGATCGCTCGGCCCGAGCGGGTATCGAGGCAAAGAACCGCAGCACAGAGCTGTTTGGTTCCGCTTTTACAGACGGAAAAGCGATCCGAAAAACCCGTCAGAAAACGCGACAGCACCGCTTCGCTCTCCATACCGATGATACCGTCGCTGGGACCGGTCATCCCGAGATCGCTAATATACGCTGTGCCGCCAGGCAAAATCTCTTCGTCGGCGGTCTGAACGTGCGTGTGGGTCCCATAAATTGCAGAAACTTTACCATCGGCGAAGCGAGCGAGTCCCTGTTTTTCCGAAGTCGCTTCGGCGTGAACGTCGACCAAAATGCACGGCGTCACCGCGCGCATCTCCTCGATCTCGGCCTCCAACGCGCGAAACGGGTCGTCGACCGGCGGCATGAACGTGCGCCCCATCACGTTGATGATGCCCAACGTCACGTCGCCGACGCGCAGCGTTCCCGCGCCCTTTCCCGGCGTACCCGGCGGATAGTTCGCCGGACGAATCACGCGGTCGCTCCGCTCGAGAAACGCCTTGAATTCGCGTTTGTCGAACGTGTGGTTGCCCCCGGTGAGAAAATCGACGCCGCTCTCGAAGAGTTCTTCGACGGTAGCGGCGGTCAATCCGAAGCCGGCGGCGATATTCTCGCCGTTGGCGATGCAGGCGTCGATCTCATATTGATCGCGCAACACCGAGACGTAGCGTTTGACCGCATCCCGTCCCGGCGACCCGACGATATCCCCGATAACGAGGACGTTCAAACGATCTAACGGCGAGACGGTGCCTTTCCTTTCCGGCGTTGATTGAGAAAATAGACGAGCACGCGCTGTCCTTCGCGAAAGCCGATCAAACCGCCGGCGCGCGACGGGTCGCGCAGGCTCTCGACGGCGTAGAACGCCGCTTCGTCGGCGGCGGCACGATCTTCGTCGAGCGCGAGTTCCTCGGCCGGGCGGCTCCGCACCAACGCATCGCCGAAGCGCGTATCGAAGTAGGCGCAGAGCATCTCGAGTTCGTCTTTGCTGAAGGTTCCGCCGTCGCGGACCACCGTCACGAACGAGGTCGCACGATCCGCTTCCACGCGCACGCGCAGCGCGACGGGCTCTTCGCGCGAGAGTTCGAGAAAGCAAGCGCAGTGGTCGGCGATCGCTTCGGAGAGGGCTGCTTGGTTGGATTTTTCCAGTCGACCGCGAACTGCGAAGCCCAGTTCGAGCGTTCCATCATTTGGATGCGCTCGAAGCGACGCGAGCTCCGGAAAGCGCTCGAGGATCGCGCAAATATAGTTGACGCTCTCTGCTTGTGGGGGAATCGGACGAATCGACATGGATGACACTCTGGATTTGACGATGGGGGGTCGCCTAGGTACGACGCGCCCCGGGCGCTCACCCTTGCCGAAAGGGCTGCTGGGGCGGCTTTTTCTCCTTTTTACGCTCGGCAGCTCGCTTGTCTTCCTCTCCCAGGGAAGGGCCGAGGCGATCCCGGCCTTCGCCAACGGCCAGGGACTCTCGTGTACCGCCTGCCACACCACCTTCCCCGGCATGACCCCCTACGGCATGATGACGATGATGTCCAATTTTCAGGACCTCGACTATCGCAAGCAGCGGCAAGCCTTTCCGCTCGCGCTGCGCCTGCAAGTCGAAACGCTGCTCGCGAATAAATCGCACCCGGCATCGACGGTCGCGCAGACGCTCTCGATCTTAGGCGGTGGATTCATCGGCCCGCACCTCACCTGGTACGGCGAGCAGCCCATCGTCGATAGTGGCTTCCCCGGCGTGACCGAGCAGATGTGGCTTTCGTGGAACGGACTCTTCCACGGAAGCAACTCGATTCAGGTCGGCAAATTCCACACTCCGTTTCCGTTCATGCCGGCGCACGGCTGGACGCTCGGAAATTATCTGCTCGCAACGCAAACGACGGGACAGAATACGTTCAATCCCAACGACGCGCGCTGGGGCACTGCATTTAGCGGCATGACCGGCAACTGGATGTACAATGCATCCTGGCTCGCCGGGAGCGGCCCGATCGGCAGCGCGCTCGACTACAGCCCACAAGGTGGCCCGCGCACGCTCGATCTCAACGTCACCTATGGCGGCATGGTGAGGCCGTGGGCGCTCGGCGCCGTCGCGATGAAAGGCACCGCACCGCTCTTCAATAGCAGCGGGGCCTATGCGGCGGGCGATTCCTTCACCCGGCAGGGGCTCTATTACAGCTATCAGACGCGCTCGTGGTTCGTTCAAACGATGTACTATCGCGGCGAAGACGCGCGCCCCGATCTCAACGTCGGCGCGACGCCGTTCCGCGGAGCGATGCTCGAGATCGAACGCGATTTCGGCTGGCGCAATCACGTCTTGGTTCGTTACGACGTCGCCTCGAGCGACACGTTGAACCGGCAATACATCTTCGACGACGCGTACAACTTTCTCCCGAATCTCAAAGTCACCGGAGAGCTCGCGATGCAACCCGGCGCGAGCCCGTCGATCGCTTTCGCTTTCGATTGGGCGGGGCCGTTCCAACGCGGCAAACGCTATCTCTGGAACCCGCCGGTCGGCGTTCGCCTCGTCTCGGTCAAATCGGCGCCTCCGAGCGTCGGCATGACCGGCACGAACATGAAATCGATGCCCGGTATGAGCATGCCCGGTATGAGCATGCCCGGTATGAACATGCCCGCGAACTCGAACGCGCAGATCGAGATGGGCGAGCACCTCGTTGCGGCCAACGGTTGCAGCGGATGCCACGGCGCCACCTTCGGCGGCGGCGTCGGGCCGAAACTCTACGGCATCGAACACCGCCTCGCTCCCGCGCAGATCGCCGATTTCATCGCGCATCCGCGCGCGCCGATGCCGAACTTCGGATTCACAAAACCGCAGGTCGCCGCGATCGTCGCTTACCTCTCCAGCCTCGACGGCGGCATGGGTGGCATGATGCCGACGCTCACTACGACCCCGGTCGCGGGGCAAGACGCCGTGGTCGTCACGGTACGCTTCCCAGCGATGATCCCGAAATCGGCGCGGATCGTCACCGCGATGTCGATGGGCGGCGGCGCGATGCACGGCTCGACGACGGCGCTTCACCCGACCGCCGATCCCCACGTCTGGACCGCCACGGTACATTTCACGATGGCGGGCCCATGGACGCTGCGCTTGGAATACGGCAACATGCATCTCACCCAAAGCATCGTCGTTGGAGATTCTCGATAAATGAAACGTCGCTCGTTCATCGCCGTCGGCGCGGGCGGACTGCTCGCGGCGGCGGTCGCCCCATTCGATGCGCGAGCGGCGGAGAGCGGCATCCTCGAACGCACCCTTCATGCCGCTCCCTACGCCTTCTCGCCGAGTGCGGGGGCCTCGTATCCGACGCTCGCCTATAACGGCAGCATCCCCGGCCCGCTCCTGCGCGTCATGCGCGGAGGAAAGGTGCGCGTGCATTTCCGCAACGACGCGGGGCGACCGGGTACCGTTCATTGGCACGGCTTCATTCTCCCCAACGATATGGACGGCGTTCCGGGGATCACGCAGCCCGCCGTTCCCAACGGCGGGAGCTTCCGCTACGAATTCAACGCCGAGCCGGCCGGCACGCGCTGGTATCACGATCACGATGGCGCCGGCGACGTTCGCGGGCTCTTCGGCGCCTTCGTCGTCGACGAACCCAACGAAGAGCACGCCGATAAAGAGTTCGTCATCGTGCTGCACGATGTCGCCGACATGAAGAGTTTTCGCGCCGCCACGCACGGCCGCAGCGACGCACCGATGACCGACCCGATGGATTCCTCGGAGATGTTATCGATGCGCCCCGGCGACAAAATGGACGACGAGGTCGACTATCTCGCGCACTGCATTAACGGACGCAGTTATCCCAGCGGAGCGCCGCTCGTGGTGAACGTCGGCGACCGCGTTCGCCTACGCATTCTCAACGCCAATCCGACGCAGACCCGCTACCTGCGGCTCGCCGGCCATCGGCTCACCGTCACCCATACCGATGGAAACCGCCTCGAGGCCCCGGTCACCGTGGACGCGCTCCGGCTCGGCGTTGCCGAGCGACTCGACGCCTGGTTCGAAGTGCGCAAACCCGGCGCGTGGCTGCTCCAGACGCTGCTCTCCGCGCCGACGGCGTACGAACAGGCGGTGCTCGTCGCGACCCCCGGCATGGAACAAAGCTCGCCGATGGGCGTCTCGGCGATGCTCGCGGGGATCGAGACCTTTAGCTACCGCGGTACCGGCGGACGAGCTGCAGAACTGCCGCCCTACCGCGCCGACCGGAGCGCTCACTATATCCTCGACAAAGATCCCAGCGTTCCCGGCCGCTGGACGATGAACGGCAAATCCTGGCCCAACGTGCCGCCGCTCCTGGTCAAACGCGGCGACCGCGTCGAGATCACGTTCGAGAACCGCAGCGATATGGAGCACCCGATGCACATCCACGGGCACCGCTTCGCGCTAGTCTCGACCGACGGCCTCCCTCTCGCACGCCCGCTCCTCAAGGATACGGCGCTGGTCGCGCCCTGGACCGGCCGCATGACCTGGCGCTTCACCGCCGACGCCTTCCCGGGTACCTGGCTCCTGCACTGCCATAACGCCGTCCACATGATGGGCGGGATGATGACGGAGGTACGCTACGTCGGTTAGGGAACCGAGACGCTTCGACCATGCACGACCTTCATAACGGGCGGATTCTTCTCACGGGCGGCGCCGGGCTCATCGGGAGCACCGTGCTCTGGGCGTTAAACCGCCGCGGCATCGACGACGTGCTCGTCGTCGACCGGCTCGACGAAAGCGAAAAATGGAAGCACCTCGTTCCGCTTCGCTTCGCCGATTATCTCGATGCCGACGACCTCACCGAGACCCTCGAATGCGATCCCGAAGCGCTCGGGCCGATCGGAACGGTCATCCATCTCGGTGCCTGCTCCTCCACGACGGAGTGCGACGCCGATTTTCTCATGCGCAACAATTACGAGTACAGCAAACGCATCGCCGGCTGGGCGATCGAACGCGGTATCCGTTTCGTCTATGCTTCCTCGGCGGCGACCTACGGCGCGCTCGAAACGACGCTCGACGACGAAGCGCCGCTCGCCGATCTACGCCCGCTCAACGCGTATGCGTATTCGAAGCATCTCTTCGATTGCTACGCCTCGCGCAAAGGATGGCTCGACCTAATCTGCGGGATTAAATATTTTAATATTTTCGGGCCAAACGAAGACCACAAAGGCGAGATGCGCAGCGTCGTTGCGAAAGCCTGCGAGCAGATTCGCGAGAACGGCAGCATTCGGCTCTTTAAGAGCGACCGCCCCGAATACGCCGACGGCGAGCAACGCCGCGATTTTCTCTACGTGAAAGATGCCGTCGAGATGACGCTGCACCTCGCCGCGAGCGACCGCAACGGGATCTTCAACGTCGGCGCCGGAAACGCGCAAACCTGGCTCGACCTCGTGCGCCCGATCTTCGGCGCGCTCGGCATCCCCGAGCGCATCGAATTCGTACCGATGCCCGAACATCTGCGCGCGAAGTACCAATATTTCACCCGCGCGCGTATCGACCGCCTGCGCTCGGCCGGCTACACCGCAGAGATTCCGCCGCTCTCCGACGCGGTCACCGACTACGTGCGAAACTACATTCTTCCCGGGCGCGTTCTCGAACCGAACGACGCGCCGTACGCTGCTACCGCGACGACGATCGCATAACGCACCCATCACTCCCGAGTAAAGAAACGAGGATTCCACTGTGAGCCAGCAAAGCCGCGCGCAACGCCGCCGTGACGAACGTGGGGGCTCCCACGCGCCGCCGCCACGCGACCCGATGCGTCCGATCTACCTCGGCTTCGCGATCATCGTCGTCCTCGTCTTCCTCGGCTTCGGCATCTTCCGTTGGCACGAAACGCAACGGATCGCCGCAATCTACGCAACTCCGACGCCGGCGGCATCGCTCGCGCCCGGTGCGAAACCGCAGCCGACGCCCTTCCAACTCGTCGACGGCGGAACGCTCGGAGAGAATCTCTTTCCCAAGGGAGACTCATCGATCGGCGGCCGCGGGCTTCCCGTCGACGGCATTAAATGCGATAGCGCGCCCGAACCCGTCCTCCTCCACGTTCACCAACATCTCGCGCTCATCGTCAACGGCAAACAGATTGCGATTCCGGAATACATCGGCTTCGTTCCGAACCCCACGAACCCCCAGACCGGCTGCCTCTACTGGATTCACACGCACGATGCCGAAGGGATCATTCACGTTGAATCCCCGCACGTGCGTCTCTTCCACCTCGGCGACTTCTTCGCCATCTGGGGGCAACCGCTGCGCGCGAACGACGTCGCGGGCTTCAAAGGCCCGGTGACGGTCTGGCTCAACGGCAATCGCTACACCGGCGATGCGAAGCAAATCCCGCTGATCGCCCACCAGCAAATCGTCATCGAGGTTGGGAAAGCGCTCCCGCCGCCGCTCTACACCTTCCCCCCGGGAGACTAGCGATACGGAGCGTTCGAAAACGCGTTTCGAGAGACATTAGGCGCAGGGCGGCTCTACTTTTTAGGCTAACCTAACAAACATGGCTTCGCTAGGAGCTCGGCGCTCGCTCTCTGACTCCCCACGCACCTCCTGGAAGACGTGGGTGCTCCGGTTGCTCGCCGTCGCTGGGCCCGGCATCGTAGTCACGTTCGCCGATACCGAGGCCGGCAGCATCACCACCGCCGCGACCTCGGGAGCGCAGTACGGCTTCTCGCTCGTCCTGCTCCAACTGCTCCTCATCGTTCCGCTCTTCGTCGTTCAGGAGATGACGGTGCGCCTCGGCACCACCACCGGGAAGGGGCACGCGCGCCTCATTCGCGAGCACTACGGCATCGGTTGGGCGTGGGTCTCGCTCGGAACGATGCTCGTCACGAACATCGCCGCGCTGGTGACCGAGTTCGCCGGTATCGCCGGAGCGGCGGCGATCTTCGGCCTACCACCCGCGCCGTTTATCGTCATCGCGGCGGTCGCGCTCTCGGTCGTCATTCTCACCGCGAGTTACAAACGCGCCGAATATTTCGCGCTCGCGCTCTGCGCCATGGAGTTGTTATTCATACCCGCGGCCTTCGCGGCGAAGCCGAGCCTGCACTCGGTCATTTTCCACGGGATTCTCGGCGCGCAGCCGTTGGGCGACCAGCACTACTTGTTACTGATCGCCTCCAATATCGGCGCGGTGATCATGCCTTGGATGATCTTCTACCAACAGAGCGCGACGGTCGATAAAGGTTTGGTCCCTCGCGATCTGCCGTTCGCGCGCATCGATACCGCGATCGGTTCGGTCGCCACCCAGCTCATTATGATCGCGGTCATCGTGATGACCGCCGCCACGCTCTTCGTCCATCACATTCCGGTGAGCGACGCCGCTCACGCCGCGCTCTCTCTCGAACCGCTCGTCGGCAAGTTCGCCGGCGTGACTTTCGGCGCGGCTTTGATCGGCGCGTCGATGCTCGGCGCGTTCGTCGTCTCGCTCGCAACGGCGTGGGCGTTCGGCGAAGCCTTCGAATGGCGTTGTTCGCTCAACGACAGTTGCTTGAAAGCGAAGCGTTTCTACGCGCTCTACATCGGTAGCGTCGCCCTCGCCGCGGGCATCGTCCTCATTCCGAACCTTCCGTTGGTGAACATGACCAACGATATCGAGGCGTTCAACGGCTTCGTGCTGCCGATCGTTCTCGGATTTCTTCTCGTTCTGGTCAACGATAAGCGCGTCATCGGCGAGCGAAGGAACGGCTTGCTCGGTAACGTGATCGCCATCGCGCTCTCCGCGGTGATCGTCGCCCTCGGTATCTGGATGGCGATAGCGACCTTCATCCACCCCGGAGGGGCCTAAAAGCAGTATCGTGGAGTGATGTATCCGCTCCTCTTGGCGCTCTCGCTGCTCCCCATTCACGCGACGGTGCTCGCCGTCGCACCGCAGCATACCGTCATCGCGCGGACGCAGGGAGCGACGCTCCAACTCGTTCCTGGAACCTATCGTTTCCGCATTCCGCGTTCGGCGAGCGCTCGCCCCGGCCTCGGTATCGACGGCCTTCTCGATCGCTCGACGCACCCGTGGACGCTGCGCGACGCCGTACCGGCGCGCCCCTTCATCGCGGGGCTCCCCGCGCGCGGCAAAGTCATTCCGATCGATTTGGGAAGTTATCTCCCCAACGTCACGCTCGTCGATGCCGCGGGGCACCCGTTCGACCTCGCGACGGCATTTCGCGGGAAAACCTTACTGCTCAGTTTTATCTACACGCGTTGCCCACCCGGCGATCTCTGCCCGTTGACGAGCGCGAAGTTCGCGCGCCTACAATCGCAGATCGATCCCAAGCACTTGCATTTGTTGGAAATCTCCATCGATCCGAGCTACGATTCTCCCGCCGTATTGAAAAACTACGGCATCCGTTTCGGCGCGGATCCCTCGCGTTGGACGCTCGCGACGGGGACCGGCTCGACGGTGCAATCGCTCCTCGATCGCTTCGTCATTTCGTCGATCGAAGACACCACCGGACACTACGTCCATAACGACGAGCTCTTCATCGTCGGCCCCAACGGGCGCGTCGCGTTTATCGCGCGAAGCGCCGCTTGGGTCGCCGGCGGCGCGCTCGCCGAGGCTCGATCGATCGACGGCGAAACGAGCAATCCGTTCGAGCTCTTCGAACTCTCGCTGGTCGCCAGCATCGTCGCGGCGTGCGGCGGCAGCGAGTACGCGGGCATCGTGATTCTCGACATCACCCTGATCTCACTCATCGCCCTGGCGGTCACGTGGATCCTCTGGCGGCTCGCTCGCCGGCTCATGCGCGAGCGCTAGCGAGGAGCGCCTCGGCAGGCTTCTCGCATGCCTGGTGAGGAACCCCAACGCCCGTGGGAGCACCGCGAAAGGCCATCGAAGCGCCGAGCGCCGAACAGGCGGCTTTTTTGGAACGAGCGATCGAACAGTACGGTTCGACCGCCTATTCGTACGCCTATCGCCTCACGCGCAACGAGCCCGACGCCCGCGACCTCGTTCAGGAGGCCTTCATCCGCGTTTACCGAGCCTGGCGCAGCTTCACGCCGGGGACCTCGTTTCAGGCCTGGCTCTATCGAATTATCACAAACTTGCATCGCGACGAACTTCGGCGACGAAAAGGACGTTATTACGATGAGATCCCAGAGGATAACGCACCGCAGGAATGGGGAGGCGAGC
>JAJZVP010000083.1 GCA_021845615.1 bacterium
GCTGCTCGACGATGTCGGTTCGGCGTTCGGCGGGATCGATATCCTCGTCGCAAACGGCGGTGGCCCGAAACCGGGATCCTTCGAGCAGCTCTCGCTCGCAGATTGGGATGCCGCCTATCGCATCGTGCTGCGTCCGATGCTCTCGCTCGTCTATCGCGTGCTGCCGCTCATGCGCGAGCGCCGGTGGGGGCGCATCGTCGCGCTCACCTCGACGAGCGTCAAGCAGCCGATCGGAAATCTCGCGCTCTCCAACGCGCTTCGCACCGCGTTGGTCTCGGCGCTGAAAAGCGCGGCGACCGATGTTGCCGCAGCGGGGATCACGATCAACAGTATCGCTACGGGGCGTTTCCTCACCGATCGATTGCGTTCGCTCTACGGAAGCGATGAAGCGCTGGAGGCGGCCGCGCGCGGCGAGGTTCCGATCGGGCGCGTCGGTTCGCCGCAAGAGCTCGCCGATGTGGTGGCGTTTTTGTGCAGCGAGCGCGCTTCGTATCTTACCGGTCAGACGATCTCGGTCGACGGCGGGCTGACGCGCGCGCTCTTCGGCTGATGTCCGCCGGATTTATCTGCGTCGCCGAGCGCTCCGCGCTCGCTCGGAATGCGGCGATCTCGCGGAGCGTCGGTGCCTACGAGGTCGCCATTTTCGACGTTGATGGCGAACTCTTCGCCCTGGAAAACGCGTGCCCGCACCAAGGCGGTCCGCTCGTCGAAGGAAGCGTTCGGAAGGGAGTCGTCACCTGTCCGTGGCACGCGTGGCGCTTCGATCTACGGACCGGATGCATGACGCTCGGCGATTTCGCGCGCGTCGCGCGCTTCGCCGTACGAGAAGATGAGGGCCGAATCTGGCTCAGCGAGGAACCTATCGAAGAATGAATCAGCAGATACCGGTTTGGGATGCGCGGCTCGGCACGGCGGGCGGGCCGGCCTTCGGGGGCGCACTGCAGGCGCTCGCGCGCGAGCGCGGGGTCGGCGACCCCGAGATCATGACGGCCCTCGGCTTCGCCGCGGAGGATCTCGCCGAACTCTATGCGGGGCGCCTCCGGATCGGGACGAGCCTGCTCGCGCGGCTCGCGCAGGTGCTCCGGCTACGTCCGATCGAGTTCATGCAGAAGAGCGCGCTGCTCTCGCTCGACGTCTATGCCTTCGGCCTCGACCCGCTCTTTTTTCTCCCCGAAGGGCAGCTCCGGTACGACGCGCGCATCTACATGCGCGAGATCAATCCGCGACACGCGGTCCCCGAGGGCGACATGACGAAGCGGAACCCCATCCTGCACGCGCTCGGAGAGGATCCCCTGCTCGATGCGCTCGGGCGGATCGAAATCGAGCTCACCTATCTGCTCCGCGTCGCCTCGCAGGCGACCGGCGGAACGCTTTAGCGCGGGAAAGCAGAGGTTCGCACCCTCCAGCGCGAACCGCCCCTGCCATGCAAGGAGTTCAAGGTAAACGTATCGCCGCGCTCGTGGGCGATGGATTCGAAGAGATGGATTTAACCGAGCCGCGCCGCGCCTTCGAGGAGGCCGGTGCGATCGTGACGATCGTCGGCATCGACGAGCGCGCTCGTGCCCGCATCCGCGGGAAGCGGGGGCTCGATGACGGCATCCTGGTGAAGGCCGAGGAGCTCGTTGCCGATTGTACCGCCGAGGATTTCGATGCGTTGCTCGTGCCGGGAGGGCTCTCGCCCGACCGCATACGCGCCGACGCGGAGGTGCAGCGCTTCGTTCGAGAGTTCGACGCCGCGAAAAAACCGATCTTCTCGATCGGGCACGGCGCGCAGGTGCTGATCTCGGCGCAGTTATTGCGCGGTCGTCAGCTGACCGGGGCGCATTCGATCGCCGACGATATTCGCAACGCCGGCGGCCTCTATCGTGACCAACCGACCGCCCAAGATAGCAATATCATCAGCACGCGCGGAGGCGAGGATCTTCCGCAATTCAATCGTGCGATGATGGAAAAGCTCGCGCTCTCCTCAGCGACGGTCTAATTCTTACGCAGATCCAATCACTCGCTCTTCACGGCGCGGATGGCGTCGAAAGTGGGCTTCGCATCGCCGGGTCTTCGGGCCCGGCGTTGCTCTTCGTTCACGGCGTCGGATCGACCGCGGAGATCTGGGACGCACAAGTGCGATCGTTCGCATCGCGCGCCCGCTGCGCCGCACTCGATTTGCGCGGAAACGGCGCCGTTCCCGATCCCGATCCGGCAGCGATCACCCGCGCGGGCTACGCGCTCGACGCGATCGCCGCGCTCGATGCGATGAGTGCGGAGAAGGCCGTTATCGTTGGCTGCAGTCTCGGCGGCGTCGTTGCCTTCGAACTCGCGCGCCGCGTTCCCGAGCGTCTCGCCGCGTTGGTTTTCGTCGGCAGTTTTGCGGCATATCCCGATGCCGAGGCGTACGTCGCGCGCATCCTCGCCGCCGTCGAAGCGGCCGGCGATATGGCGACCTTCGCGCGCGTTCGCACCATGCAGTTGGGATTGCCGCCGCAGCGCGAACGCGAAACCATCGAGCAGATGGCGCGCAAGAGTCGCGCCTCCTACGAGGCTGCGACCCGCGCGACGTGGACCGGCGACTATCGCGCCGATCTCGGATCGATTCGCGTGCCGACGCTAGTGATGGTCGGCGAGCGGGATAGCGTCGCTCCCCGCGCGCTCTCCGAGGAAATCGCCGCGGGGATTCCATCGGCATCGCTGGTCGAGATACCCGATGCCGGACACGTCGCCAATGCCGATGCCCCGGCCGCATTCGACGCGCATTTGGGCGCCTTTCTCGACCGGATCGCCGAGTCGTGAGCGGCCCGTATCCCCTGAGTCCCGAACGGGAGCGCGCGCGCCTCAAAGTTCTCGATTCCTACCAGGTCCTCGATACCGGCGACGAGGCGATCTTCGATGCATTCGTCGCGCTCGCAGCGGAGCTCGCCGACACCCCGATCGCACTAGTGAGCCTCATCGACGAAAAGCGGCAATGGTTTAAGGCGCGTCGCGGCCTCGAAGTAGAGGAAACGCCGCGCGAACAGGCATTCTGCGCCTACGCGCTCGACGACCGCGTTACCACGCTGGAAGTGGAGGATGCGAGGACGGACGATCGCTTCAAGGCGAATCCGCTCGTCACCGGAAGCCCCGGAATTCGTTTTTATGCCGGCTTCCCGCTGGTCGCTCCCGACGGATCGCGTTTGGGAACGATCTGCGTGATCGATCGGAAGCCGCGCGCGCTAACCGACGGTCAGCGCGATGCGCTGATGGCGCTCTCCCGCGCCGTCATGGCGGTCCTCGACGCGAGGCGCGAATTCTACAATCTCTTTGAATCGGCACGGCTCGACGTCCTGACCTTCGACGCCGATACGCGAAAGATCAGTTTCGCCTCGGTGGGCGCGGCGAAACATCTCGGCTACGATCATCGAACGTTGCTCGGTAAAGAGATTACGGAAATTTACGAAGGGCTGACCGAATCGCGCATGATTGCGGCGATCGAAACGATGCGCGGCGGCAACCCGTGGGTCGCCGAAACGCTCGCGCGGCGCAGCGACGGGTCGTCGTTTCCGGTGGAAATTCGCGCCGACCTCAGCGGTTTCGAGGGCGATCGACGCATACTCGCCATCGCGGCCGACATCAGCGTACAGGTGGGGAACCGGCATCGCCTCGATCTACTCGCGCGGGCGATGAACGAGACCGCGGAGATGCTCCGCATCTTCGAAGTCGACGAAACGAGCGGACGCCTTCGGTTGATCTATATGAACGACGCCTTCGAGCGAGCGACCAACTGGAGGGCGGTGGACGCGGTCGGGAAGGATATCGACGATTTTCGATTTGGGATGCCCGACGACGACGGCATGCGCCGCTTGCGGGCCGCGATGCTCGCCGGTTCGCCCGCGCGCGAGCAAGTCGTCGCGTATCGGCGCGACGGAAGTGGATTTTGGGCGTTCCGTTCGTGTACGCCGATACGCGACGTGCGCGGGACGATCACGCATTGGGTGCTGGTAGAACGAGACGTCAGCGAAGATGTCGAGGAGACCGCGCGTCTCGAGGAGCAGAACGATCGGCTCGCGGCGCTCGCGCGCTCGGCGCGAGAGATCGTGGCAGCGCTCGACGGCAAGGGGCTCGTCGAATTCGTCGTTCGCGGCGCGCAAAAGGTGCTGGGTGCGAGCGGTCGCATTCTTGCGAAGCAACGCGACGGGACCGTCGTGGAAGTGCGAGATAGTAGCAGCCCCGTCGATCCCGAGGCGGCGCCGTTTCTCTGCGAGCTGTCGCGCCGCATCGGTGAGGACGGCGGGGTCGTGCTCTCCGAGGATCGTTTCGATGCCGCCATCGGCATCGGTCGCAGCGATCGATTCGATTTAGTACTGCGCCTGCACCGCGAAATTCGGCCGTTCGAACGGCACGATCTGTTTCTGGTCGATCTCTTCGCACAGTTCGTGGCGGTCGCCGTGCGTAACACCTCGCTCTACGCCGAAGTCGAACGTCGGCGAAACGCGATCTACGAATTGAGTCGTACGAAGAGCGATCTCATCGCGATGCTCGCTCACGATTTTCGCGGCCCGCTCACGACGATCGTCGGTTTCGCCGACCTTCTCGGTGAGGTCGGCGAACTCAACGAAGAGCAGCGGTCCTTCACGCTTGCGATGAAGCAAGCCGCGCTCGATCTTTCAAACCTCGCCGCCGACACGCTCGCCCTATCGCGATTGGAACGCAACGAGTTGGTACTCTCGCTCGGCGACGTGGATCTCGAGTCGCTCCTGCGCGATTTGGTGGTGAGGTATGCCGATCGTCGCGAGATCGAAATTTCCGTCGATGGGGAGTCGAAAATCGTCGGCGACGGCGACCGGCTCGTGCAAGTCTTTTCGAACCTTATCGAAAACGCCATAAAATACTCGCCGGGAGGTGAGGCCGTCGAGGTGCGAGTTCGTCGCGAAGCCGACGGCGTCGTGGTGACGGTTCACGATAGCGGTATCGGCATTCCCCATGCGGAGATCTCGTCGCTCTTCGAACGCTTCACCCGCGCGTCGAACGCGCGAAAACTCAAGATTCCCGGAACGGGCTTCGGCCTTTTCCTGACGAGGCAATTGGTGCGCCTTCACGGGGGAACGATCGCGTTGGCGAGCGACGAAGGGCGAGGCACGACCGTCACCGTGCGGCTGCCGTTCGCTCCGGCGGAAAGCCAGCGCCCGCACGCCGTCGCGCTCGTCGGATCCGGAGAGCGCATCGTCGTTCTCGCCGACGAACTTCGCGAGGCGGGTTATCGCGTGCGAATCGCCGCGCTGATCGACGAGCTCGGATCCCTTTTGGAACGAGAACCGGTTGGGGCGGTCGTGCTCGCGGCGCGGCTCGAGAACGGCGGAGCCGATGGGGCGGACGCGTTGCAAACGATGCTGCGCGAACGAGGGATCCCGCTGGTGACGATCGGAGAAGGCAACGACGCGGGCTTGCGGGCGGCGGCTCGGGTCGAGGGGCCACCGACCGCCGATGCGTTGCTGCGCGTCCTCGACGAGACCTTCGGAGCGAACCCGGGCGTAGCTCCCAGCCCGCCCTAGAACGGGCCTGCGAAGCGAAACGTGTTCTTGCCGGCCGATTTCGCTTCGTAGAGGGCTTTATCGGCGGCATCCAGGAGCGAGGCCTCCGTGATTCCGTGCCACGGATAGACCGCAATGCCGACGCTCAGTCCGACGCGCAACGCCTTCTCGCCGAACGCGAACGGTTCGCGCAGCGAGCCGATGAGTTTCTCGGCGAGCGCGTCGGCATCTTCGGGGATGCGCGAGAGTTGTTGCAGCACCGCGAACTCGTCGCCGCCGAGCCGAGCGAAGGTATCGCTCTCGCGTAAGATCGCACCGATGCGTTCGCCGAACGCGCGCAGGAGCGCGTCGCCCGCCGCGTGCCCGTGAAGGTCGTTGACGCTTTTAAAGCCGTCCAAATCCAAAAATAACAATGCGAACGGCCGATTGTAGCGCTTCGCCCCGGCGATCGTCTGCGTGAGACGATCTTCGAAGAGCGCTCGGTTCGGCAATCGCGTGAGGGGATCGTAGAATGCCAAATTGTGCATGTGTTGGTGCGCGATCCGTTCGGCCGCAATATTTTTCACGACTGCGGAAACGCCGACGATTTCGCCGTCCGTAGAGAGCGGGGTGAAGCGCACGCGAATCGGAATCGGCGGCATCTGCGCCGAGGCTTTCAGGACGCTGTCGAACTCTTGCGCCTCTCCGACGAGCGTTTGGCCGAAGGCCTCGCGCGCTTCGCCCTCCGCGCCGGGATCCAAATAATCGAACCAGGAATCGGCGGTGCGTTCTTCCGGCGACGGCGCGAACATCTCCTCGAACATCTCGTTCTTTCGAAGCACGCTGCCGTCGAGATCCAAAAACGCAATCGAATCGACGTTATGCATGAAAAAGGAACGATAGCGTTCGCGTTCGGCGCGAACGGAGGAAGCTACGGCGTCGCGGGGATCGCGAATCTCGAGGACGCCGCGAATCGCACCCGTTTCGTCGGGAACGCCGATGAGATAGGAATCGAGGAATGCGACGGGCTCGCCCGATCGCGCGCGAACGAAGGCGTGTCGAGCCTGGGCGAGATCCTCGGGTGAGAAGCGGTCGAGGAAATGCTTCGCAACGCTCGGATCGGCGTCGACGAGGCAGCCGCTGAGATCGTAGTATGAGAGGGAGGGTTGCTCCGTGCGCTCCACCTCCACTCCTTCGGCGGGGCGGCCGCGTTGTCATAGGGAGAGGGCCTCCTTTAGCGGATGCGCCCCTCCGCGGAGTAGACGTTCGCGCGACGGTCGCGCAGAAAGCCCACGAGCGTCACGTTGAAGCGCCGCGCGAGATCGACGGCGAGGCTGCTCGGTGCGGAGATCGATGCGAGAAACGGAATCCCCGCCGCAACGGCTTTCTGTACCAATTCGAAGCTCGCGCGGCCGCTTACCAGCGCGATCCGGCCCCGCAGCGGCAGTTTCTCGGAGAGCAGCGCGTGACCGACGACTTTGTCGAGAGCGTTGTGACGGCCGATATCCTCGCGCAGCAGAAGCATCTCTCCCGCCGTATCGAAGAGCGCGGTCGCGTGAAGTCCGCCGGTCCGATCGAAGACCGTCTGAGCCGCCCGCATGCGGTCGGAGAGCCCGTAGAGCGTCTCTTTGGCGAGGATCGTCGTCTCCTCGATCGCGCGAAGTCCGCGCGCCTCGAGCGCGTCGAGGCTCTCGCGCCCGCAGATTCCGCAGGCGCCGTACCCGGTGAAGAGGCGCTCGTGAGCGCGCAGGTCGGGAAGCGCGCTCGCGCGCAACTCGACGTTGACGATGTTGTACTGCTGTTCCGCGGCGACATCGGAGTCGAGGCAGTACGAAATGCCGGCGATGGCGTCGCGCGAAGAGACGATCCCTTCGTTAAACAGAAAACCCGCCGCGAGTTCGAAATCGTTCCCCGGCGTTCGCATCGTCAAAACGATCGAGCGGCGCTCGCCGCCCGCGACCAAGCGGATCTCTAAGGGTTCTTCGACCGCGACGCGATCGTAGCGTTTTGCGGGGACACCCTCGCCGAGCGTCGTTACCGCCACCTCGGTGCTGCGACCGGGGCGCGTGGAAGCATCGATCATGACGGTTGTCGGAATGCAACCTGCGGATCGTTTGCCGAGAGTTTACCCGCCTCGATCAGGCTTTCGCGCAAAACGTATCCACCGATCAGCGTCAGCGTCGACGCGGCGATGCTGCGCAGCGCGTCGATCGATTTTGGTAAGCGAAGGGCACCGCCGACGGCATTGAGGACGAAGGGAACGACGATTCCGCCGAGGATCGTGTAATCGCGGAGCCGCTTGCCGACGCGCCCCTCGAAGAGCGGCGCGGTCGCCCGGCCGCCGCGCTTGCGAAAATCGGCGATCGTAACGATTTCCAACGCCGATGCCGCCATCTCCAAGCGTTCGAGACGCGGGATCACTTCGTGGTTCCCTTGCAGCGTCGAGAGTAAGGTTGCGAGCGCGCTCGCGCTTGCGGCTCCCGAGCAGACCGAGAACGCCGGTATGTGGCGCTTCCCGGCGGCCCACAACGGGATCGCCGTCGCGCTGATGAGGACGCCCGTGTATCCGGCCATAAACGCACCGAGGAGCGCCTGAATCGGCACGGTAGCACTCGGCGCGACGTAGCGCAACGCGCTCGGAACGACGCCGTCGTCGGCGAGTTCGCGAAGCGCGTTCGCGCCCGCGGCGCCGGAATAGAGCACGAGCCCCCACACTCCGAGCGACATCGGGGATTTAAATTTGACGATGCGCAGCATGTTCAGAAAGCGTTCGGGGCGTCCGAGATGCGAGATGAGGATCGGCGG
This sequence comes from bacterium, assembly GCA_021845615.1. Taxonomy (GTDB): domain Bacteria; phylum Vulcanimicrobiota; class Vulcanimicrobiia; order Vulcanimicrobiales; family Vulcanimicrobiaceae; genus JABEUX01. Next base: position 8,283 of record JAJZVP010000083.1, read on the forward strand.
GTTGATCGCCGCGAGCGCGAAGGCGGTATAGCGCGTGGCCTTGCGCAGTTTTTTCATCGCCGGCTCCGGCCGATCGTCGGAGAGCAGGGAGATCAGGCCGAGCCCGCCCATGATGCCGCCGAGGAAAAGATAGGTGACGACGTTCGATCCCCAATGCGGCCCCTTGAGCAGCGGCCGGTCGTAATAACTCTTCATGAATCGCCCCGGAAGATCGCCCAACCGATCGTCGCAAGCGTCAACGCCGCGGCGGCGGCCGCCGCGTATCCCATCGTCTGTCGCGTCGACGGAAGGACGGGCTCGACGGGAAGGTTGTACGCCTCGGGGCTCTCGGTAAGCAGAAAGAATGCGTTGAGCGCGCCGATTCCCCCGCCGATGTCGTCGGCGCCGTACAACCGCGCTTCGACGCCGCGTTCTTGCAGCGTTTCTACGCGACGTTTCGCGCGCTCGCGAAGCTCTTCGATCTCGCCGAACTGAATCGATTCCGTCGGACAGGCTTTCGCGCATGCGGGCACCATGCCGACGCGTTGCCGGTCGTAGCAGAGCGTGCACTTTCCTGCGACGCCGCCGGTCGCTTGCACCGCGGTTTTGCGATCGTTCAAACGATCGTCGTGCAAGGTCGCGAGCCCGTATTTATTTGCATCGTCGCCGCGCCCGACCGCTTCGATGAGGTCGATGACGCCGAAGGGACAGGAGACGACGCAATATCCGCACCCGTTACAGATATCGGGCTGCACGAAGACGCTGCCGAACTCGTTGCGAACGATCGCTCCGGTCGGGCACGCCTCCAAACATCCCGCGTTCGTGCAATGTTTGCAAACGTCGCTCACCATCGACCAGCTCGTCTTGAGCCCGCTCTCGTCGAACGATTCGC
>JAJZVP010000084.1:0-5777 GCA_021845615.1 bacterium
GCATCTTCCGCGAGTAGCGCACCGTTGTCCGCCCGAGTAGCGCACCGTTGTCCGCCCGAGTAGCGCACCGTTGTCAGCCCGAGTAGCGCACCGTTGTCAGCCCGAGTAGCGCACCGTTGTCAGCCCGAGTAGCGCACCGTTGTCAGCCCGAGTAGGTTGCGAAGCAACCGTATCGAGGGCCGCACTACGAGCCGCACAGCGCCTCGATACGGCGCTTGCAGCGCCTACTCGGCGTGACAAGCGGCGCCTACTCGGCGTGACAAGCAGCGCCTACTCGGCGTGACAGAGAGCGCGGCTACTCGGCGTGACAAGCGGCGCCTCCTCGGCGTGACAACGTGCTACAACGTGCGAGCGAGAGCGTCGGCCTCCGCCGCAGAAAATGAGAGCCCGCGCTCGTAGAACCCGTCGAATTCCTCCGGCGGGAGCGCCGCGCGCACGTCGGCGAGCGTGCGCTCGAAGAGCACTTGGTCGCGCGGCTGCCGGGCACTTCGGTCGCCGCGTGCCGCATCGGCGTACCCGGTGAGCATCGCCGCCTCTCGGTGCTTTCCCGAGAGCGCTGCCAAGTGAATCGCCGTATCGAACCCGTTGCTTTGAACCAGCGCGTCGTCGAAGCGCGAGGCGTAATCGAGCGTCTTCGCCAGCGCCACGCGCGCCGTCACAAAATCGTGGGCGAACGCGGCGTACACGGTGAGATTCATATACTGTACGGCGATGAACCACATTTCGTCGCTCTGTTCGTAAATCGCAATCGCGCGCCTGACCCGCACGATAGCATCGGCGAGATCTCCGGAATAGAACGCCACGTCGGCGCTACTGCCGTAATGCCGCGCCGCCCGCTCTCGGTCGCCGTGCGCCTCCAAGCGATCGATGCATGAGGTGAAGCACTCCATCGCTCGAACGAGCGCGCGTTCCTCGAGCTGCTGCGTGTAGAGAACGCCCAAGCGATGCGTGAGATCGACGACCAACGTCGGCTCGCCGTGCTCTTCGGCAACGGCAATCGCTTCTTTCAGCGCGCTCTCCCATTCGGGCCCGGTCGCGCCGCGAGCCGTAAAATCGCTCGCCAGAAACGCGTGGAGCGCGTAACAGCGCCGAATGCGATCGCCGAGTTCCCCGTAGAGATCGTATGCGGTTCGTGCGTATTGCGAGGAGCGCGCGGGATCGCTCCGCGCGAAGAGGCCCGCCATTGCCAGCGAAAACCCCGCTTCCGCACGCTTGCCGCAGGCGAGAAATCGCGGAGCCGCCTCTTCGAGCCGCGCTTGCACGGGGCGCAGATGCAGGGCACCCCGCTCCCAGGTCCAGGCGCGCAACCCGTCGAGCAGGAGCGCGGCTCGTTCGAACTCGCCTTCCTCAAGCAACGATCTCAGTACCGTACGAATATTCGACGACTCGTCGTCGAGCAGCGAGATCAAGCGCGTCGACGGCTCGTTGCGAAAACGCGCCGCCATCGACGCGGCGAGTTCTTCGTAATATTCGCGGTAGCGAATCGCTACCGTGGTGAGTTCGCCCGCCTCCGCGAGCGCTTCTCGTCCGGGAGCGCGGAGCGCGTCGACGACGCGGTAACGCGTTCGCTCGCCGAACGCCTGCTTTCGCAAGAGGCCGCGGCGAACCAAATCCTCGAGCGCAGCCGTCGTCGCGTTGCATTCGGGAACCTCGTTACGGCAGAGCGCGTGCGCCGCCGTCGCGCTCCAGAGCCCCGAAAACATCGAGACGCGCCGCAGTACCCGCCGACGCTCCTCATCGAGCGAACGATAGCAACGCTCGAAAACGCGATCCAGCGTCCGGTCGGCGCCCGCGTTGGTCGCCGCGCCGCGCACCTCGGCAGCTTCTTCAATGCCGAGAGCGAGCTCGCTTTCGCGACGATCGACTGGGAGCGCGCTTAGGTAGCTCGCAGCGAGTTCGATCGCCAACGGATGCCCGTGGAGCGAAGGAAGATGACGTTTGACGAGCGCGGGGTCGAGCGGCTCGCGTGCGTCCTCTTCGAAACGCGACGACAGCAGCTGTTCGCTCGCATGCGCGTCGAGCCGTTCGAGACGCAGCGGTGCTTCGCCGAGGACGCCCAACGCCGTGCGCGTGGTCGCGACGATGCGCATCTCCGGGGCGCCTTCCAGGAGCAGATCGATGCATGCCGCGACCTCGCGCGGCGCTCGATCGCAGGCATCGAGCAGCAGCAGTCCGCTCGCGTGCTGAAAGGCGCGCACGCATTCACGCATGCTCGAACCCGGGCGCACGAGCGGTGCGAGCCCTTCGGCGATGGCCGCCTCCGCATCGCGTTCGTCGGCGCACCCGGAGAGATCGACGAACCACGCCCCGTCGGGAAAGCGATGCAACAGTCGCTGGATCGCCTCGATCGCCGTGCGCGTCTTTCCGATTCCCGCCGCGCCGACGATCGATACCAACGCACTCCGTTCGATCGCGACGGTGAGCCGGCGAATTTCCTCGGTGCGTTCGATGAAACGACCCGCGAAACTCGGCACACCGTCGAAAGCGCTCCGACGCTCGACCGACGGCCCTGCGGTGATCGGGTGCTCCGCCGCGACGCGATTGCGCCCCGCATGTTTTGCGCGATAGAGCGCCGCGTCGGCAGCCTCGATGAGTTGCTGGCGCTCGGTGTTGCCACGCGGCGTGCCGATCGCGCAGCCGATGCTGACCGAGACCATCCCCAACGTCGACCCACCGTGCGGAATACCGAGAGCGGCGATCGAAGAGCGAAGCAATTCGGCGACGCCGATCGCCCCGGAGAGCTCGGTCTCCGGAAGCAACACGACGAATTCCTCGCCTCCATATCGCGCCGCAAGATCGGTGGGACGCCGTAACACCTGTGCGATCGTGGCGGCGATCTGCTGCAAACATGCGTCGCCCGCGATATGACCGTAACGATCGTTGAACTCTTTAAACAGGTCGACATCGATCATCAACAGGGCCAAACGCCGACCGATGCGGCGCGCGCGCGTCGCTTCGCGTTCGAAAAACTCTTCGAAATTACGTCGGTTGGGAATCCCCGTCAATTCGTCGACGTGGGCGAGCCGCTCGAAGCGTTCGGCATCCCGCCGCCCGAGATCGCTGTGCATGCGCGCGCCCAAATAGAGCGCGCAGGTCTCGAGCAACGCCAAGTCGTCGCCATCGTACGCGTCAGTACGCGTCGACTGCACGGAGAGCACGCCGATACTGCGCCCGCCGAACAGAATCGGAACGAAAATCGCGGATTCCGGCTCGCGGATACGTTCGCCGAGCCGCAGGTAGTTCGTCGCGTTCCATTCGTGGGCGCGCGCGTAGAGCCGCGGGGCCGCATCGCGAAAGACCCGCGCGCTCGTGCTTTCGTTCGGGACCCCCGGATTATCGGGGACGCCGCCGACGCCGTCGAGATAGGCGTACACGCATTGCAAACGCTCTCGCTCCGGAGCGAGGATCAGTACGATCGATGCGTCGACGAACTGTGCGAGCAGCGATACGAATTCGTCGTAGAGGTCGGGAAGCGGTCGGTCGGTAGAAAGCAGGAGGGCCGCGCCTTTGACGAGATCGCGGTCTCGCCGTTGTCGCTGCTGAGCACGTTCGGGCTGCGAAGGCCCGTCCATAAACGAAGCCTTCCCTTCGGGATGCCCCTTTTACTGCAGCCCCGGAAGCACGAGCCGGAAGAGCTGCGGACGTTCGATCCACGTGCCGTTCCGATAGAACAGCCGCGCTTCGGCGTGCGCCTTCGTGGGGCAGCAGAGCGCCGCGTTCGCGGCATAATAGGGCCCGGTGAGGAGCAACGCGTCACCCCCGGCGCGATGCGCGATTTTCACGTCGAGGGAGCAGGCGTTCTCGATGCTGACGAGCCGACCGACGTTCCATCCCCCACCACGGAGCCCCAGCAAGGCAACCGTCACCGAACCGCAGTCGGCCCCGGACTGATAGACGCGCACGAGCAGCTGACGGCGCCGCCCCGGGAGAAAGCGGCCGACGTCGAGCAACTGCGCTTCTTGGTTGGGGAACCAGAGATTCGCTCCATGCGCTTTTTCCACGCGGTCGAGGAGCCCGTCGGAGCCCGGCGAGCGATAAGCGTATCCACCGCCGAGCGCCTTTGGCCGGCCGACCTCGATCCGCCATTGTTCGAAGGCGCGCGAGCCGTCACGCCCGAGGAGTTCGGTCGTTACCCGCACCGGCCACGGTGCTTCGCCGGGGCCCGCGAAATCGACAGTGCGCGTCGCAACGATGCGGCGAACGGGGGCGGCGGCCGCCGAAGCGACCGCGTGCGGCGCGAGTGCGAACACGAGCAGCGCCACCGTTGGCGCGAGCAGCGAAAGAACGACGCTGAGGCGAAGCCTCGAACCATGTCGGTAGAACATCGTTTTCGAGCTTTCGCCTTTCTCGCAGCGTTCCTATGCGTTCCGTGTACGGCGAGCGGCGTTGCGGCTACGCCGCTGCAAAGGGCGACGCTCGTCCTTCACGGCCCACGCCTGGTGGCGGCATGGATTCCCGGGACGCAATCGTCGCCCCCGGTCGAGGCGGTGATGCGCAACAAAGAGAAGGCCTTCGTTCCCGACGTACTCGTCGTGCCGGTCGGCAGTAGCGTACGCTTTCCCAACGAGGACCCGTTCTTCCACAGCATCTATGCCGCAGGGTCGCCCGACGATTTCGATATCGGCTTTTACGGAACCGGTCCCGGCAAAGTGGTCCGCTTCATGCATCCCGGTACGGTGAACGTGCATTGCCATATCCACGTGTTCATGCACGGGATCATCGTCGTCGCCGACGGCATCGCGGCGAGCGCGAGCGACGGAAGGCTCGTTCTTCAGGGCGTTCCCACCGGCACGCACGCGGTGGAAACGGTTTTCGCCGATGGAACGACGCACCGCATTACGGTGCGGATCGCGCCCAACGTCGGAGCGCTCTCGCTACGCGTTTCTCCCCGGTAACTGCTGCCCGAAGCTCCGCTCGAAGATATCGTCGTCGAGAATCGGCGGCGGCGGCACGACGCTCCCATCCTCCACGAGCGTGAGAAACGCCGCCACGCAGGCGCGATCGAAGTGCGAGTCGACGCAACGCCGTAACTCTTCGCAGGCGACCTCCGAACTCAGGGCGCGGCGGTACGGACGATCGGTCGTCATCGCATCGTAGGCGTCGGCGACGGCGATGATGCGCGCCCCCAAGGGAATGCTCTCCCCGGCGAGTCGCCCGGGGTAGCCGCGCCCGTCGATACGTTCGTGATGCGCGACGATACAGGGAAGGATATCGGTCATCGCTTCGACGTTGTTGAAAATTTCGCCGGCGATCTGCGGGTGGAGCGCGATGATCGCGCGCTCGCTTTCGTCGAGCCGATCCTTCTTGAGCAAGACCGCATCGGGAACGCCGACCTTGCCGATATCGTGCAGCAGCGCGCCGATCTCGACGCGCCGAATTTCCGAGGCGCGCAGCTTCATCCGCCGCGCGAGCGACTTGGAATACTGGGCGACGCGCATGGAGTGCCCCGCGGTATAAGGATCGCGTTTATCGACGATGGAGGCGATGCCGCCCATCGTTTGCGTAAAGGTCTCGTCGGCGAGCCGTTTGCGGCGGTCGAGTTCGCGCTGTGCGGCGAGCGCCAAGGCCAGCAGCGAGAGAAAGATCAGGGCGCTCGATGCGACGGTGGCGATGACGACGATGCGAATTTCGCCGAGATCTTGCGATTGAATCTGATCGATCGAAACCTTCACGCCGAGAACGGCCACGTAGCGTTGCGTCGTCGGGTCCGCGAGCGGCGCGTACGCGGTGCGCACGCGTTCGCCCGAAAGCAGCGAGACCTTCGATAGGACGACGTT
>JAJZVP010000084.1:5877-9050 GCA_021845615.1 bacterium
AAAATATCGCTTTCGTCGGCGAGCGTAGGAACGGGAAGGTGGGCGGTCTTCGTCGTCGGCACGCCGCCCCCGGCGCGCACCGCACCGATCAACGAATCGCGGTGGGCGACGTGGTCGGCACGGAACGCGAGCGCGACGGTGAGGATGCGTCCCTTGAGGAGCCCCGTTTTCGCGGCGGCATCGTATGCGGCGATGCCCGCACGCTCTAATTCGATCGCCGCATCGAGCGTTTGGAGATCTCCGGGAGCCGCCGCTGCCGCTTCGGCGAATTCGCGCAGCATCGGCGCTCCGATGAGGGCGAGCGCCGTCGCCGAAAAGAATGCCTGCGCGCGCGTGATGGATTTCATATCACTCTCCTACGGATCGACGCATTAGATCCCGGCATACCACTCGTAGCCTTGGTCCTCCCAGTAACCGCCCTTCCCGCCGTAGAGATGCGCAAACGAGCCGACGACCTGGATCTCCGCGACCCATTTCGCGCTCTTATATCCGAGTTGGGTCGGCACGCGCAAGCGCACCGGGGCGCCGTGATCGGGGCGAATCGGCCGACCGTTTAATTGTAACGCGAGCAACGTTTGCGGATGATACGCTTGCGCCATATCGAGGCTTTCGTAATACGGCGTTCCTTGGTCGTCGCGATCCATGCAGCGAAAGACGACGTACCGCGCATCGCGGTGCGGCATTGCGAGCCGAAGCACGTCGCGCAGCGGCACCCCCGTCCACGCACCGATCGCGCTCCACCCCTCGACGCAATCGTGCCTGGTAATCTGCGTCTGCTGCGCCATCCCTGCGAGCCGCGCGAGCGGGATTCGCATTGGGCGCTCGACCGCTCCGGAGATCGCGAGCGCGTAGCTCCGGAAACCGTTCGCCAGCAACGCTTCGTACGTCGAACTCGTCGGCGTCGGCAAGCTATCGATCGGAAAGTGCGGGCTGATATCGGCGACCGAATATTGGCGCGCAAGCCCGGCGGAGTTTCCGAGGATCGCCGCATCGAGCGCGCCTTCGAGCCCGAGCAAATGATGGAACCCCGGATTATCGTTGAGCGCCGTCCCGATCGGCGCGCAGCCGCCGAGAGCGGCCGCGATGGAGCTTGCGAGAAAGAGGCGTCGTTTCATGGGCCTACGCTTTCATGGTCGCGCAAACGATACCAGCCGGAAATCATCGAGCGCATTTGATTGAAAAAACCCTGCGTCGCCACTTGAAAGATGTGGACGAGCGCGAAGCCGACGAAAAGCAGCATGCCGAGAAAGTGCCAGAGCCGCGCGAATTGCCGCCCTCCAAAGAGGACGGTCAGCGGGTGTGCGATCGCGTCGATACCCGGCGAGAGGGCGAGCCCGGTCAAGACGATGAGCGGCGCGAGCACGAACAACACGAACGTGTACGCCGCTTTCTGCAGCGGATTGTACGTGCCGTGCGGCGGCGGCTCGCGCCGCAGGCGTAAATAATACGCTTGCATCGGCAGCAGTTTCGGAAGATCGCTCGGGCGCAGCACCATCTCGGCGAGATTCCCTTTGATCGCGCTCGAGACGAGCCATGCCAGCCATGCGAGGCTCGCGACCCATGCGAAGAACAAGTGCCAACGCCGGCCGTCGGCAAGATCCTGGTAGGCCGGAATCGTGAGCCAGCCGGGGAAGGCGCGCGCGGTCTCGCCGCCGACCCCGTCGCTTCCCCATCCGAGGAATCCGGTGGTCGTAAAGGTGTGCCCGAAAAGGGTGAGCTGCCCAACGCCATCGGCGGGCGACCCGATCGAGAGCACGCGGCGCGCGGGCGTACTGCGGTCGGCAGCGTCGAGGTAGGGGGCGGCGTTGAAGATTTGGAGGCCGCTGGAAATGAGGACCGCGACGGCGATCGCCCCAAACCAATGGGCGAGGCGCGTCAGCAGGGCATAGCGATAGACGAGTCTCTGCACGATGCTACTATAACGCATTCCAGGCGCCTTTGGATGGCGGCGAGAAGAGGGCGCGGGTATGAAAGAAGCACCTCTTCGCGTCGCGCTCGCCGACGGCGTGGCGCGCGTAACGCTCGCCCGCCCCAAGGTCCGCAACGCATTCAACGCCGAGATGATCGATGCGCTGCGCGAGACCTTCGAACGCTTCGATAACGACGATAGCACCCGCGCCGTTTTGCTGACGGGCGAGGGCTCGGTTTTTTGCGGCGGCGCCGATATTTCGTGGATGCGCTCCTCGCTCGACCTCACGCACGAAGAAAACGTCGCCGACGCCCGCGCGATGAGCGAGATGTTTCGCACCATCGATCGCTGCAGCAAGCCGACGGTCGCCGCGATTCACGGCGCCGCGCTCGGCGGCGGAGCGGGGCTCGCCGCGGTCTGCGATATTGCGATTGCCGCCGACGATGCGACCTTCGGCTTCACGGAAGTAAAACTCGGCATCATCCCCGCCGTCATCTCGCCGTTCGTCATCGCGAAGATCGGTCGCAGTCACGCGCGGGCGCTCTTTCTCACCGGCGAACGCTTCGACGCACAGCGCGCCGCCGCGATCGGGCTGGTGCACCGCGTCGTCCGCGCTTCCCACCTCGACGATGCCGTCGACGAGACGCTCCGCGAACTCTTCAGCGCCTCACCCGCCGCCATCGCGGCGGCGAAAGCGCTCGTGCCGCGCGTCGCCGAGAGTTCGTACGACGAAACGCTCGCGCTCACCGCCGAAGCGATCGCCGGGCAACGCACCTCACCGGAAGGCCAAGAGGGGCTGCGCGCGTTTCTCGAACGCCGGACGCCGACGTTCTCGCGATGATCCGTCGCCTACTCATCGCCAATCGCGGCGAGATCGCCATTCGCGTCGCGCGCACGGCGCACGAAATGGGTATCGCCGCGCTCGGTATCTATTCGACCGCCGACGAACGCGCCTGCCACGTGCGTGCGATGGATGAAGCGCGGTGCATCGGCCCGGCGCTCGCCCGCGATTCCTATCTCAATATCGGCGCGGTGATCGGGGCCGCGCGCGCGATGGGTGCCGACGCCATCCACCCGGGCTACGGTTTTCTCTCCGAGCGCGCGGATTTCGCGCGGGCCGTGCTCGATGCGGGGCTCATCTTCGTCGGGCCCAGCCCCGAGGCGATGGCGGCGATGGGGAGTAAGATCGAGGCAAAGCAGAAAGCGCGTGCCGCCGACGTTCCGGTGATTCCCGGCTACGACGGCGCCGCACAAGATCTCGCAA
>JAJZVP010000085.1 GCA_021845615.1 bacterium
CGTCGTTTTCAATTTAGAGACGCGTCAAAGCGACGGCTCGCTAGGTTTCGCGTTACAAGCGGTTCCTACGCATGCCCCTTACTCGGTAAAATCGCGCGAATATTCCGAACCATCTCCGCTTTCGTCAATTCACCGATGCGAATCGCGTGTACGGTTCCGTCGGGATCGATGAAGACGTGCACGGGCAAGCCGTCGAGCTGATAGGCGTTGCGCAACGTGCCGTCGTCGACAACGAGCGGATAGGTGAGGTGGTGTTCGCGCCCAAAAAGCGCCGCCTTATCGGCATTTTCCATGACGTCGACGCCGACGACCTGAAGGCCGCGCGACGCATATCGTTTGGAGAGCGCTTCGATATCGGGAGCTTCGTCGTTACACGGCGGGCACCACGATGCGAAGAAGTTGACGTAAACCGGCTTCCCGAGCAACGACGACGACGTCAGCATCGAACCGGTGTCGGTGCGCTCGCTCCAAGAAGGTTCCATCGAGCCGACGCTCGCGAACTTCGGGGCGCTCGTCTTCGCCGCATGCGAACAGCCGACGAGCAGTGCGAATGCGGCGGAGAGCAACAGGGGGGCAATCGGTTTCATCGGTCTCCTCATCCGTAACTGGGGAAGGCGACGGCCTCGCGGTCGCGCTCCATCTGTTCTATAAACGCCCCGACGTCGGCAAAGGTTTTCTGCTCGCGCACGAAGCGAAGATCTCGAAGGGTGAGTTGCTCGCCGTAGATCGTGTGCGAAAAGTCGCGGAGCCAGACCTCGACGGTACGCCGCTCCCCGGCGAATTGCGGGTTGCTGCCGATCGAGAGGAGCCCCATGTAATCGCGCCCGTCGTATCGGGCCGTCGTCGCATAGACCCCATCGCCGGGCAACATCGCGCCTTCGACGCGCAGGTTCGCCGTCGGAAAGCCGAGGTCGTGCCCGCGCCCCGCGCCCCGCTCCACGACGCCGCGTATCGAAAAACTCGCACCGAGCAAGGCGTCGGCAGCCTCGCAATCGCCGCGTGCGACCAGCGTGCGAATGCGCGTCGAGGAGATCCGCTCCCCGGCCGCATCGCAGACCGCTTCGACCGCGACCGCGCGAACGCCGAGCGGTTCGAGCCGTTCGCGCAGCATCGCCGTATCGCCGCCGCGCCGCTCGCCGAAGCGAAAACTCGCGCCGGTAACGACGGCGCGTACTCCGAGACGCTCCAGCAATACCTCGTCGATAAAGCGCTGCGCGCTCATCGTCGCCACCGCGCGGTCGAACGGCACAAGAAAACATTCCTCAATGCCCAGTGCCGCGAGCGTATCGATTCGCCCCTCGCAGCTCTGCAACAACGGCGGTTCCTCGCCGGGGCGCAGGTAGGCGACCGGGTGATTTGCAAACGTGATCGCGCCGGCGCGCCAACCCGGCTTGCGTTCCAGGAGCGTCCGGCGGATGAGTTCGCGATGCCCGAGATGCACGCCGTCGAAGAAACCGATCGCCACGGCGAGCGGGCGCGTCGCGGTACGTTCGAACGTATGGTAGATCTTCATACGAACACCTTGCGCGGCGCGAGCATGACGCCGTGCGCCTCGCCGACGCCGACGAGCGTCCGCGCCGCATCGCGCACGAAGACGTGCTTTCCGCCGACGCTCTCGGCCATCGCCACCGTCCGGCCCGCGCGGAAATCCGCCGAGGCGCGAAGATCGAGCACGACGGTCGGAAAGGGAACGATGCGATCCGGGGCGAGCAACGCCGCCTCCGGAGATTCCGCGATCTCCTCGAGCGTCAGCGCTTCGGCGAGCAAAAACGGGCCCGATGCCTCGCGTACCAACGCACCCATATGCGCGGGTACGCCGACGGCAGCACCGAGATCCGCGCAGAGCGTGCGAACGTAGGTTCCCTCGCTACACGCAACGCGCATGCGAACGGTATCGGGCGCTTCGAAGCCGAGAATCGAAAGATCGTAAATCGAGATGGTGCGCGCCTTACGCTCGACCGTCACGCCGGCGCGAGCGAGATCGTAGAGCCGTTTCCCACCGTAATGCAGCGCCGAGAACATCGGCGGAATTTGCTCGATTCGACCGGAGAATGCGGGTAGCGCATCCTCGAGGCGTCGCAGAATATCTTCGGGAACGGGGGCGCTCTCGACGCTATCGCCGAGCGCATCCTGCGTGGTAGTGGAACGCCCGAGAACCAGCGTCAACGCGTAACACTTGCGTCGATCTTCCAATAACGGAATCAACCGCGTCGCTTTGCCGACCGCGATCGGCAATACGCCGGCGGCCTGCGGATCGAGCGTCCCGAGGTGTCCGGCAGCGAGATCGCGTTGCTCGGAGTAGGTGCTGAAAATGCGCCGCACGCGCGTGACGATCTGCGTCGATGTCGGCCCGGCGGGCTTACAGACGTTGACGAAACCCATCATCGACGAAGAGGGACGCATCGTAGCGATCGCAGGGCGCCGGGCTAGGAGACTGGGATCGTCGCGAGGCCTTCGTGCAGTAACGCGGCCTCGACTGCAGCGAAGGCTTCGGGGAGCGGTCCTGGGTGCGTGAGCCCCGAAGCGCGGTAATGCCCGCCTCCGCCCAAACGCGCGGCGGCCTGTTGAACGTTCACCGACCCGTCGGAGCGCAGACTCACGCGAATCTCGCCATCGAACGCCTTGAAGAGCGCGGCGGCATGCACGCCTTCGACGCGCAGCAGCACGTTGACGAGATCCTCGCTGTCTTCGCCGTCGGCTCCGGTGCGCGCCAGCATCGGTTCGTCGATAAACGAGTAACAGTAGCGTCCTTCGCTCGAAAAACGCATCACCGCCAAGACTTCGCCGAGCAGGCGAATCGCCGCGATGCGCTTGTTGCCGAAGATTTCGTCGGTAATGCGCTCCTTATCGGCGCCCGCGCGCATGAGTTCCGCGGAGAGCTCGAGCGTCTGCGGCGTGGTATTGCTGTGCATGAACCCACCGGTATCGGTCATGATCGTGGTGAGGATGCAGGTGGCGATTCGCGCGTCGACCGGGATACCCAGAGCGCGCAAGATGCGCACGACGACGGTGCCGGTCGAGGTCTCTTCCGGAAGCACCAAATTGTACGCGCCGAAATGCGCGTTGCCGAGGTGGTGATCGATGTCGAGCATGTTCTCGCGTGCGAGCGGGGGCAGAAATTCCCCCGCGCGCGCCGGATCGCTCATATCGCAAAACACGAAGAGGGTATCGGGCGGAAGATCGGCGGGAAGCGCGCGCGCGACGCATTCGGAATCGGGGAGAAAACGCAGGTTGCGAGGGACCGGATCCTGTTGAAAATACGCCACGCGTTTGCCGAGGTGTTTCAGGGCGAGCCCGAGCGCGAGCCCCGCTCCCAGCGTATCGCCGTCGGGTTTGACGTGGCTCACCATCACGAAGGCTTCGCGTCGACGGAGCTCGTCTACGACCTGCGCGAGATCATCCGTCTTCGTTTGTGCGTGCATCCTGGCTCTCCTCAACGGGCGGGGCCGGCGCGCGACGCATCGCGTCCTCGCGCATCGTGCGAGCGAGTTCGATCGCGCGTTCGACCGAGCGATCTTCCACGAAGAGTAATTCCGGGGTGTAGCGGAGATCGATGCGGTGACCGAGTTCGCCGCGCAGAAAGCCCTTCGCGTTATCGAGCGCGTCGAGCGTCTGGCGCGCGGCGTGGCGGTCGCCGATCACCGAAACGTGGACCTTGCAAAAGCGTAAATCGTCCGTCACTTCCACGCGCGTCACCGTCGTGAACCCCAAGCGGGGATCTTTAAGCTCCTGCGTGATCAACATACCCAGGATGCGCTGGATTTCGTGATCGATCCGAGCGAGGCGTTGGGCCTTCACGCGGCGGCCTTACGAGGCCCCGACGAGTTCGGCGGCGACTTGCTCGGTCGTGAACGATTCGATGATGTCGCCGTCTTTGAGATCGCTGAAGCGCGCGACTTGGATGCCGCATTCGAACCCTTCGGCGACTTCGCGAACGTCGTCTTTGATGCGCCGCAGGCTCTCGATCTCGCCGGTGAAGACCACCGTTCCGTCGCGGAGCACGCGAATCTTCGAGTTGCGCAGAATCTTCCCGTCGCGAACGTAGCAGCCCGCGATCGTTCCGACCTTGCTGACTTTGAAGATCTGTCGCACCTCGGCGTGGCCGAGCGTCACTTCGCGCACGACCGGTGCGAGCATGCCGCGCATCGCCTTCTTCAGGTCGTCTTCGATATCGTAGATTACCTGATAGAAGCGAAGATCGACGCTCTCGTTGTCGGCGAGGCGTTTTGCGGTTTCGTCGGGGCGAACGTTAAAGCCGATCAGCACGGCGTTCGAGGCGCTCGCGAGGTTGACGTCGTTCGGCGTGATCGCGCCGACGCCGCCGTGAATGACGCGAATCTCGACGTCGTCGTTTGAGAGCGATTCCATACGCGCGCGCAGGGCCTCGACCGATCCTTGGCCGTCGGCCTTCACGATGATGTTGAGCGTCTTCTTGCCTTCGGTCGGCATCGACATGAACGTCTCGAGCGAGACTTTCTGCGTCGTGGTCGCCGCGATACGAACGTCGCGACGGCGCGACTTCCGCTTGTCCGCAGCTTCACGGGCGACGCGTTCGTCGCTGACGACGACCAACGTGTCACCGGCCGACGGGATATCCTGAAGACCCATCACTTCGACCGGAATCGAAGGACCGGCTTTCTTCACCTGACGTCCCTTGTCGTCGATGAGCGCGCGAACTTTCCCGAACGTTCCGCCGACGACGACGATGTCGCCGACGCGCAGCGTCCCGGTCTGCACGAGCACCGTCGCTACCGCACCGCGGCCGCGATCGAGCGACGACTCGATGACGACGCCGCCGGCGCGCCGGTTCTTATTGGCCTTGAGGTCGCGAATGTCGGCCTCGAGCAGCACGGTCTCCAGAAGATGGTCGATCCCTTCGCCCGTTCGTGCGGAGACCGGCACCATCTCGGTTTTGCCGCCCCAATCCACGGGCTGCAATCCGAGCTCGGAGAGTTGTTGCTTCACGCGGTCGGGTTGCGCGTCGGCTTTATCGATCTTGTTGATCGCAACGACGATCGGGACGCCCGCCGCCTGCGCGTGGTTGATCGCCTCGCGCGTCTGCGGCATCACGCCGTCGTCGGCCGCGACGACCAGGATCGCGACGTCGGTGACGCGCGCGCCACGCGCACGCATCGCCGTAAACGCTTCGTGGCCCGGCGTATCGATGAAGGTGATCTTCCGGTCGTTGTGCTCCACCGTGTACGCACCTATTTTCTGCGTGATGCCGCCGGCTTCACCCGCGGCAACATCGGCACGCCGAATCTTATCGAGGAGCGAGGTTTTGCCGTGGTCGACGTGGCCGAGCACCGTGACGACCGGCGGGCGCGGCGTCATCATTTCGGGACGATCTTCTTCTTGCTCGACCGTCACTTCTTCGCCGGCTTCTTTCACGACGGCGTTGAAGCCGAACTTCTTCGCGACCGCGGTCGCGACGTCGGCGGGAATATTCTGATTGATCGTCGCCATCGTTCCCATCTTGATGAGTTCGGTGATGACGTCTTTCGCCGGCACGATCATCGAGGTCGCGAGTTCTTGAACCGTCAACAGATCGGGAATCTCGATGGTCTCGAGTTTCTTCCCGGTATCGATCGGCGAGCTCTCGCTCTTCTTCTTGCGCGCGCGTTCCTTTTCGAGCAGCAGATCTTTTTCGCGATCCTTTTTCGCCGTCGCTTTCTCTTGATGGCTGCGCTTATCGCCGGGCCGGCCTCCCGAGGAGGGTGCGGGGGCGTCGGTTGCTCCCGGAGCCGGGACGCCGGGGGCACCGAGCGGGCGCGCGCCGGGCGCGAGCGGGCGGAATGGACCGTTGCCCATCGGTCGACGGGCTCCAGGTGCACCGGGCGCGCCGGGGCGGCCCATGCCGCCGGGCTGCATACCCGGTGGGGGCGCGCTCGGCGAAGCCGAGGCAGCGGTGGTCGGCGGCGGCGCGGGGCGACGCGGCGGAACGATCGAGGACTGCCCGTGCGGCACGGGGCGCAGGCGCGGAATCGGCTGCTCTCCGACCGGGCGCGGCGTGGGGCGGAAGGGCGCGGTTGGAGCGCCGGTGCCTGCCGCGGGACGAATCGGCGCGCCGCTCGGTGGCGCAGCGGGGGCCTTCGGCCTCGGCGGAGCGGGGGGAGCCGGCGGTACCGACGGTTCCGGTGCCGGAGCGGCGGCCTCGGCAACGGGCTCGGCGGGCGGCGGCGTGCTCGGCTTGCGCGTCGTGGTCGAGCGCACCGGGGTCGTCACCGGGCGCAGACGCGGCGTCTCGGGCTCGGGGGCCTTGGGTTTCGGCGCGGCGACCGGCGCGGGCTTCTCCGCGACGCTCTCGGCGGCGGGTGCCGGGGGCGCTGCCGGCGCTGCTGGGGGCGCGCTCGGCGCTGCCGGTGCGGCGGCCGTTGGTTTGAGCAGAACGCTGCGGACCAGGTCGGCGACCTGATCGGGAACGACCGTTAGCGCGTTTTTCGCTTCGAAAAGCCCGCCGAGGCGCTCGTTAAAGAGCACGATGAGCTCCTTCGATGAGAGCCCCACCTCTTTTGCTAGTTCGAAAATCTTGACTTTCCGAGTTGCCAACGTCAGCCTTTCTCAATGCTCCCCAAACGGGAGCCCCCTATTAAACCATACTCTCGTGCACTCTGCCCAAGACCGGGGTAGCGTCTATTGCGCTCGGCGCGCTGCGCGCACGCCTCCGAGCACAGATAGGCCCCCCGCCCGGGAAGCCGTCGTTCCCCCGGTGCGCCGCCCTTCCAGCCCGTTCCCACCCGCACGAAACGGTAGAGAACGCCCTGCTCGAAGCGCTTTCGGCAGCCGACGCACTGCCGCTGCGGTTCCAACTCCGGCTACGCACCGCCTCCAGCGAGCCGCTCCCGACGAAACTCCTCGAGTTTGCGAATGAGGTCGGCATCGAGGTCGAGCGACTCCGCGACCGCTTCATCTCCGGGAAGCTCTTCTTCGGCGATGGCCTCCTCTTCGGCTCCCAACACGCCGCTTTCGCGCTGCGCGATGTAATTCGCGCGCGATTCGGCGGCCTCGCTCTCGGAGGTGATATCGAGCCGGTACCCGCTCATCCGAGCGGCGAGGCGCACGTTCTGCCCGTCCCGTCCGATCGCGAGCGAGAGTTGGTAATCGGGAACGGTGACGAGTGCGACGCCATCCTCTTCGAAGATCTCCACCGCGACCACCTTCGCCGGTGCGAGCGCGTTCATGATGAAGGTCGTGGCGTCGTCATCCCATTTGATGATGTCGACTTTCTCGCCGCGTAAATTATCGGTGACGTTGGCGATACGGCTCGATTTCGGCCCGAGGCACGCACCGATCGGATCGATCTCCGCACGCGTGCTGCGGACCGCCACCTTCGAACGGCTCCCCGCTTCGCGCGCGATCGCCATGATTTCCACCAGGCCGTCGGCGATCTCGGGCACTTCGGCCTCGAGCAGCCGTTGCACCAATCCCTCGGCGGCGCGCGAGAGAATCACCTGCGGCCCCTTCGCCGATTTCTTGACGTCGAGGACGTACGCGCGCACGAAGTCGTTGATGCGATACATCTCGCCCGGAACTTGCTCGGATTGCGGTAAAACCGCTTCATCGCGGCCTTCCAGAAGCACGTACATGTTGCGTTGCTCGTAGCGCTGCACCGTTCCGGTCACCAGATCGTTGAGACGACGCGCGTACTTGTGAAAGACCGTGTCGCGCTCGGCTTCGCGAATGCGCTGGACGATGACTTGCTTCGCCGTCTGCGCCGCGATGCGCCCAAAATCTTTCGGCTGCACGACTTCGTCGAAGAAGTCGCCGATTTGATACGGCGAGCCGGCATCGCTAACCGAGATCTCGGTCTTCGGATCGGCGACCTCGGCGACGACGGCGCGGCGATGATAGACCGTATAGGCGCCGGTCGTCCGGTCGACGCTCACGATCGCATTCGCTTCGGCGCCGTAGTGGCGCTTGTAGGCGGTCAGCAGCGCCGCCTCGAGCGCTTCGAGCAGCATCTCGAAACCGATATTCCGCTCTTTCGCGACGGCGCGCAGAACGTCGATGAGACTCTCGGGAGCTTCTTCTTGCGTTTTCGTATTTTTATTCGTTCGTTCAGCCATTGCGTTTGCGTTCTCTCTTATTGGCGGCGAGGTCGGCGCGGGGATCGTATTCGAGGTTGGCGCTGCGGATCGCAGCGAGCGGGATCGGGAGCGTTCCCGAGGAGGTCTGAAGTTCGACGTTACTGCCGACGACACCGCGCAGGGTGCCGCGGTGGGTCTTCGCCCCGCCGATCGCCAGCGTCGTCAGGATGCGGGCGTTCTTGCCCGCGAAGCGCTGGTAGTCGCCCGGGCGGAGCAGCGGCCGCTCCAGCCCTGCCGACTCCACTTCCAGCGAGTAGGGCTCGGGGCAGCTCTCCAGGGCATCGTTCACGTGCGCGGCGACCCGTTCGCAGGAGCCGATATCGACCCCACCCACGCGGTCGATCGTGAGGGTCAGGGCGAGCCCGGCGCCGCGGCGACCGATGGAGTGTGTGACCACCTCGATATCGGCGAAAGCGGGGTCGTGCTCGATCTGCGTCACGACCGCCTCGAAGGCTTGCTGAACTTCCGACAAAGCCGACCCTCCTTTCTCCGTTCGCTCGAGTGCCCCGGAAGCAACGAAGCGCGGGACATGCCCACGCTCCTTCTTGAACGACCTCCCCATTCTACGCAAAAAAGCGACGGGCTGCAACCCTATGGCTGCCGCCCCTCGCTTGGATCATCTCCGCTCTGCGGTCGCGCTCGTGCCGGAAAGTCCGGCTGGCCTAGGCGCTACGCGAACGCCTTACAACGCTTGGCGCGACTCGCTGAGATGGTGACCCGGTGGATCTTGCGGTGACAAACCGCCCTCCTTCTGCGTTACGCGCACGTCGTGCGTTGTGCTCGTACCGATCGCGTCGGTACGC
>JAJZVP010000086.1 GCA_021845615.1 bacterium
ACGATGAGGCGGCTCGCCGAGGCGTCGGCCGCCCAGACCGTCGACGCACGCAGATAGGCGGCGCCCCAACACCGCAACCAGAACGTCGCGATCGGAAAGAGTGCGGCGATGGCGAAAACGAGCCGAAAGCGCTCGATGCCGTTGTCGCCCGCGAGCTGCCAGGCCGTAGGCAACGTCGATTGACCGCTCGCGTTGGAGATGCCGTATGCGAGATAGAAGCTCAAGAAGACGATGAGGAACATCATGAGCCCGCGCATGCGGTACCAGAGTGGGGACGAGGTCATCGTGCGGACTCCTTATCGAGGAAGAAGGGGTTTTCGTTGCGTTCCCATCCGACGCGCGTCGGTGGCCCGTGCCCCGGAAAGACGGCGGTATCGTCGGGAAGCGTGAAGAGCTCGCGACGTATACTCGCGAGGAGGTCGGCGTAGCCGAAGCGATCGCCGAAGCAACCACCGACGCTGCCGGCAAAGAGCGTGTCGCCGGTAAAGAGCAGATCGTCGATGAGAAAACAGGAGGAACCATCGGTGTGCCCTGGCGTCGGGAGCGATGCGATGGCTGTCGCGCCGAATGCGAGCCGCTCGCCTTTTCGCACGGGGAGCGCCCGCTTCGCGAGCGCTCCGATCGCAGGTGCGTCGATTTCATGCATGACGATACGCGCATCGGGATAGGCGGTTGCTACCGCCCCTGCCGCGTCGCAATGGTCGTCGTGTTTGTGCGTGATTAAAATATATTCCAGATCGATCCGTCGCTCGCGCAACTGCGCGAGGAGTACCTCCGGGTCGCCCGCCGGATCGACGAGCGCGGCGCTTCCGCCCTCCGCCGATGAGTACGCGATATATCCGTTGCTCGGATGCGGTCGTTGGGCGTGCCGACGAACGCGTGGAGTGGCGACCTCACCGGGATACCACGCTCCTGCCGCGCGCTGCTGGAAGCGGCGCGCATCCATTCCGAGCGCGGCCGCGAGCCGGGCGGCTTCGTCGGCATTGGGGAAGGCGCGCTCCGCGAGCCAGCTTTCGAGCGAGGGGGTTGCGATATTGGTCGCTCTTTCAAGCGCTTGCAGATCGAGGCGATGCCCGCGCATCGTTTTCCGCAGCACGTCCCCGACCGTATCTTCAAGCTCGATTTTCGGCCATTCGTTCATCGGAGGCCTCTTCGACGCAGCGCGGGTGCGTTGCTCCCCGCGCAACCGGAGCGCTCGCCCGTGCGGTCGAAGAGAGGGTCATGGAACGTGTAACGATTATCGGCTCCGGCCCCGCCGGCCTCACCGCGGCGATCTACGCCGCGCGTGCGAACCTCGAACCGCTCGTCCTCGCCGGCGGGCTCTACGGCGGGCAGTTGATGTTGACCACCGAGGTGGAAAATTTTCCGGGCTTCCCAGAGGGCATCTTGGGCCCCGAATTGATGGAACGTTTTCGCGCTCAGGCGGAGTCGTTCGGCGCCCGCATCCTCAATGAGGACGCGGTGAGCGTCGATTTTTCGCAGCGCCCCCTGGTCGTGCGAACTGCCGAGAAGAGCTACGAATCGCGGACGGTTATCGTGG
This sequence comes from bacterium, assembly GCA_021845615.1. Lineage (GTDB taxonomy): Bacteria > Vulcanimicrobiota > Vulcanimicrobiia > Vulcanimicrobiales > Vulcanimicrobiaceae > JABEUX01. The sequence goes on from JAJZVP010000086.1 coordinate 1,541, forward strand.
CGACTGGTGCGAGCGCGCGCTGGCTCGACGTTCCCGGCGAGGAGCGCCTCCGCGGACGCGGCGTTTCGACGTGCGCGACATGTGACGGCGCGTTCTTCCGCGATAAAGAGATCGTCGTCGTCGGCGGCGGCGATTCGGCGATGGAAGAAGCGATCTTTCTCACCCGTTTCGGAAGCCGCGTGACCGTGATCCATCGTCGTGACTCGTTACGGGCGAGTAAGATCATGGCCGAGCGTGCCGAAAATAATCCGAAAATCGATTTCATCTGGAACACCGCCGTCGAAGAAGTGCTCGGCGAGGAGAAGATGACGGGGCTTCGTTTGCGCAATCTCATCGATGGGACGCTCTCGGAGTTCGGCGCCGACGCACTCTTCATTGCCGTCGGCCATACGCCGAACACCTCGATCTTCGCCGGTCAGCTCGATCTCGATTCGCACGGCTACATCATTTCGCCGAACGGTACGCTCACCAACGTCGAGGGTGTATTCGTCGCCGGCGACGTGAACGATATCCGCTACAAACAGGCGATCACCGCGGCCGGTGCTGGCTGTCGCGCCGCGATGGACGTAGAGAAGTATCTTGAGGCGCACGAGCTCGACGCCGCCGCGGTCCTGTAAGCGCGACATTGTCACGCCGAGTAGCCGCCCTTGTCACGCCGAGTAGCCGCCCTTGTCACGCCGAGTAGCCGCCCTTGTCACGCCGAGTAGCCGCCCTTGTCACGCCGAGTAGCCGCCCTTGTCACGCCGAGTAGGCTGCGTAGCAGCCGTATCGAGGCGGCGTATCGAGGCGGCGTACCGAGGCGCGCGCCCCTGCGCTCCCGCGCGACTGCGGCGCACCGCTCCGAGCTAGACGCTCGCGGCTCGGACAAGCAATGTCAGGGTCCTCGCCGCTCGCTTAATCGCTCGTCGGGTGCGCCGACATTGCACGGTCGCTCGTCGTCGTTGGGCTCATCTGTCACGCCGAGTAGGCTGCGTAGCAGCCGTATCGAGGCGGCGTATCGAGGCGCGCGCGTCCCTCGATACGCCCTCTTCGAGGGCTACTCGGGATGACTAGGCTGGTAAGCGGGGGGCGATAGTTCTTGCGGGTTAGATGACCGAAGCGACCGTTAGCGCCCCAACCACGGCGACGGTGATCCAGGCAACGATATTGAAGAATAGCGAGTTCGTCCAGGTCCCCATCAGGCGCTTGTTGTTGACGAGCAACAACATAAGAACGAGGACGACCGGTAATAACGCGCCGTTGAACACCTGCGAATAGAAAATGATCGCGAGCAATGGCGCTCCCGGAACGATGACGGTCAGCGCGCCGATAAGCAGCAACCCGAGATAGAGGCTGTAAAAAATCTTCGCTTCGCCGAATCGGCGGTCGATGCCCCGCTCGAAACCGAAGGCTTCGCAGACGTAATATGCCGTCGAGAGTGGAAGAATCGAGGCCGTAAATATCGCCGCATTGAGCAGTCCGAGGGCGAAGAGCAACGAGGCGAAATGGCCGGCGAGCGGCTGCAACGCGATCGCCACGTCCCCGACGGCATTGACGACGATCGGGTGGGCGTTGCCGATGTTGTGAACGTAGATCGTCGCGGCGCATGCGACGACGATAAAGAAGGCGATGATGTCGGTGAAGAGCGCTCCCGAAACGACGTCGATGCGGGATGCCGCGTACTGCTCCTTTCGAATGCCCTTATCCACGATCGCCGATTGGATGTAGAACTGCATCCACGGGGAGATCGTCGTTCCGATGATGGCGACGATCATGACGAAGTACGCCGTCGAATGAGAGAAGTGCGGGAAGAACGTCTGGTGGATGACGTCCTTCCACTGCGGGTGCACGATGATCGCACTGATGACGTACGAAATATAGACGGTGCAGAAAATCAGGAAAATACGTTCTACGATTTTGTAGTTCCCGCGGGTTACCGTGGTAAAGACGAGAGCCGCCGCTCCCAACACCATCGCGATCGTGAACGCTTCGACGTTGATGCCGGGTAGCCACGTTGCGAACACGGGAGCGACGGAGGCGATGCCGGCAAATTCGGTCGCGGTGTTGCCGAGATCGCAGATGACGAAAAGGAGCAAGACGTAAAACGTGACGCGTACGCCGAAATTCTCGCGGATGAGATCGGCGAGGCCTTTTCCGGTAACGGCGCCCATGCGGGCGCACATTTCCTGCGTCACGATCAGGGCGAGCGTGATGGGAATGAGCAGCCAGAGCAACGAGTATCCGAACTGCGCTCCGGCCTGCGAATAGGTCAGGATGCCGCCGACGTCGTTGTCGGCATTCGCCGTGATGATGCCGGGGCCGACGACGGAGAGAAACATCAACACCGAACGCCACGTGGTGCGTCGCGGCACGAGCTGCTTGATCGTGCTGGAGTTCATGCGTCGGAGGCTCCATTCGGCGTTGGGTAAATAAAAACGATCGTTCTACGCTCCTCGTATAACGACCGACGCAAACCGACGCTCGCGCGCCTCGTAGCCCCGACGTTGAGCTTTAGCACTGCACGCCGTGGGAACGAGCCCCTTCCGCATTAAGCTCCGCCTTGACTCGACGGTGCCTGGTCACCCATTGGGGTCTCTCGACCTTTCCGGGCAGCGGCCTCTCCAACGTACAGACGCCTCACCTAACGAGGAATCCACCCTTATCGTACCCAGCGATGTCAAGCACCGCTTCGGGCGCTATGCCGACAGCAATGCCTGCAATGCGTCGCCGAGATGTGGAAAGCGAAAGCGATAACCGAGGGCGAGCGTCCGTTTCGGTAGGACGCGTTGCCCTTCGAGCAGGACCGTGGCGCCTTCGCCGAGCAGCGCGCGGAGCGCGAATGCGGGAACCGGCACGAAGGCCGGGCGGTGGAGCGCCGCCGCGAGTGCGGCGGTAAAGGCGGCGTTGGTGACGGGCTCCGGCGCCGTGGCGTTCAGGACGCCCTCGGCGCCATCGATGGCGGCGAGATAGATTGCGACCTGGTCCTCGATGTGGATCCACGAGAGCCACTCTCTGCCGTTGCCGATCGGGCCGCCGAGCCCGAGCCTGAAGATCGGCAGCAATTTTGCCAACGCGCCTCCGTCGAGGCCGAGGACGACGCCCGTACGCACGAGCGCGACGCGCATCCCGAGCCGCTCGGCCTCGAGCGAGCTCCGCTCCCAGTCCGCGCAGAGGAGCCCCAGATAATCGGTGCCCGCGGGGCTACTCTCGTCGAACGTCGCGCTCTCACTGGTGCCGTAGTAGCCGACCGCCGAGGCGGCAATGAATGCCTTCGGACGCGGCTCGATCTCCGCGAGCGCGGTGAGGAATGCCGTCGTCGCCCCAACGCGGCTCTCTGCGAGGCGCGCTTTGACCGCCGGGCTCCAGCGCTGCGCGATCGGTTCGCCCGCAAGATTCACGACGACATCGCAGCCCGCGGCGCGCCGCGCGGCCGTCGCGGGATCGCGCATGCTGGCGAGAACGACCTCGTCTCCACGCGCGAGCAACGCGGCATGGAGATGTTTGCCGATAAATCCGGTTCCGCCCAAGAGTACTACGCGCATTGTTGCCTCCGATCACTCGTGAAACGCCGAGAGGGAAGGGCCGGTTGCATCGCTCCTTACGTCGCGAAGCGTCCTTCGAGTTCGGCGAGCAACGCATCGGCCTCGGGCGCGTAGCCTTCGCGCTCGATTTTCGGATGCGAGAGGTAGAAGAGCGCCATAACGCGGAGGGTAAAGCGGTGCGCGCGTGCGTTGGCGAGGCGCGAAAGTTTTGCGTCGGCATCGGCGGCGAGCGCTGCAAAGCGCGCGTGAAAAGCCGCCGGTTCGTCGGCGCGATCGACGAAATTGAAGTCGCCGTGCTCGCGGTCCTCGGCGCGATCGATGAACGAGTCGAGCAACACGTGGATCGCCGCGATCGACGGAAAGTAGGCTCGATATGCCGGCTCGACGCCGGTCGCACCGCTATCGAAGAGCGCGAAGAGCGGTGCGTAAACTTGAAATTGCGAGCCGGTCGCGGCGACGAATTCGTTCCACTGCAACTGGGGATACTCCGCGCGCACCTCGTCGAACCAAGAGCGACATGCCTCGCGACGCTTCCCGGCCGTTCCGTGGACGGTGCTCTGCATGCGCGCGTACGATGCCGCGGCTTCGCGCGCGAACGGTGCCAACGCTTCGACGTTGGGAACGATTCGCAATTGCGCCTGCACTTCGGTGACGAGCGCGCGCAGGTAGCCGCCGTCGTCGCCGAGCGGCCCTAATGCGTAGTAATCGCGAATCGGTGCGTTGGGATCGCACGCATCGGCGATCGCTTCGTGGAGAACCGGAAAGGCCTCCGGCGCGACGTCGGGATGCCGATCGCAGAGATTATCGAGGTAGTCGTATATGCTTTCGAGCGGTGCGACGACGTTTACGTAGGCGCGCATCGATGCGGGCGGTAAGAAGGTCGCGAGGATCGCCGCGCCGGCAACGTGGTAGGACTTCGTTTCGATGCTCGAAAGCGCTTCGCGGCGCAGCAGCGGGTCGGGTATGGCGTTCGCTCGCTCGCGAATGCTTCGGAGCGCCCGCTTCGCCTCGGGAACGACGCGCAATAAAAAGCGAGCGAGGTCGCCCGTGAGTCCCGGTTTCCTCGCGAGCGAGCGTCGGCGAACCGGGCTGAGCAGAACGATTCGAATCGCCGCGAAGATTTCGCCGTCGAGCCTCACGCGTGCGCGCCGTCGAAAAAGGCGACGCCGGGATTGAGAATGCCATGCGGGTCGAAGCGTTGCTTGAGCGCTCGCATGCGGTCGAGCGCGTTTGGAAGGAGGCCGAAGCAATCGAGACGATCGTGCGCGTCGCCGCCGCCGGCGAGAATGCGAGCGCGCGGCGCGAGATCGTGGAGCGCGTCGTCGAGCATGCCGATCATTTGCGCGAACCCGGCGGCCTCGCCGCCGGCGCGGACGGTCACGTCGCCGTTCATGATATCGACGAGCAGATCGCAGCGCATCTCGAAGCGATCGATAACGCCGGCGAGAGCGTCGGCGAGCGCGAGTGCCTCCGAGGGTAGCGAGGGACTGCGATAGGTCAGTGCGTGCGCGCCGGGGAGCTGCATCGGGGCGTCGAGCAACCGCGAGAAGGCTGCGTGAGCGCCCGCATCGAGCAGCCGGGTCTCGGGAATTCCGGCGCGGCCGAGAGCGGAGCGCCAGTCTAAGGTCGCGCGTTCGAGCAACGCACCATCGCATTCCATCAGAATCGCGATGCGTCCGTCGTCGCCGGGATCGCCGTCGATCTCGTGGGCGAAGCCTCCGATCCACCATGCGGCTGCGGGCTCGGGGCGAAGGTTTCGCACCTGCGCGATCGCGCGCGCGCGCGTTCCCACCGGGAGCGAGGCGAGAAACATGCGCGTGCATTCGGGGAGGGGCAGCGCCTTGAAGTTCGCACGCAACAACACCGCGAGCGTTCCCATCGATCCGACGAAGAGACGGCTGAGATCGTATCCCGCAACGTTCTTCACCACCATCCCGCCGGCGCGCGCGAGCGTGCCGTCGGCGAGCGCGAACGCGCTGCCGATGAGCAAATCGCGCGGACGCCCGTAGCGGTGGCGGCGCGGGCCGCTCCACGCGGAGGCGAGAACGCCGCCGACGCTCGCCCGTACCGCGTCGGGCGCGTCGAGCGGAAGAAATTGGCGCCGCTCCCGCAAGAGCTGTTCGATCTGCGCCACGGTCGCACCGCATTCGACGGCGATCGTGAGATCGCGTGGCTCGTATTCGAGAACCGCGCGACGCGTGCGGAGATCGATCTCGTCGGCGTCGAGAACGCTACGGTGCATTCCGGCGAATACGCCTCCCGCGCGCAGCGCGACCGAGCGTCGGCGCGCGGACGCTTCGGCGAGCGCATCGGAGATGGCGGCGTCGTTCACGTTCGCATCTCGCGGCACGAGATTCCCGACGGAAAGATCTTCTCGGGATTGAGAAGCGCCTGCGGATCGAAGACGTCGCGCACGCGCGCCATCGCCGCAAGATCTTCGGTTCGGTAGACCAGCGACATGCCGTTGCGTTTCTCGATACCGACACCGTGCTCGCCGCTGATCGTTCCGCCGAGTTCGACGGCGCGCGCCAAGACGATATTTCCGATTTCGATCACCGCGGCGACCTGCCGCGCGTCGCGCTTATCGTAGAGTAACAACGGATGGAGATTTCCGTCGCCCGCATGAAAGACGTTTCCGACGACGATCTCGTGGCGGCGTGCGGCATCGTCGACCGCCGCTAGCATTTCGGGAAGACGCGTCCGTGGAACGCAGACATCCTGAGTGTAGTAGTTCGGGGCGATTCGCCCGACGGCGCCGGCGGCGCCCTTCCGGCCGCGCCAAAGTGCGTCGCGCTGTTCGGCGCTCGTCGCCGCCTGCCACTTCGTCGCGCCGTGCGCGCGGGCGATCCTCGCGATCGCCGCGTCCGCGCTCGCGACTTCCTCGGGCTCGCCGGAGGACTCGACGAGCAGCACCGCCGCGGCGTCTTCGGGGTATCCCGCCGCATAGGCGCTCTCGACCGCCCGCACGATCGTCGCGTCCATCATCTCTAGGGCGGTTGGCACGATCCCAGCGCCCACGATTGCGCTCACGGCCTCCGATGCGCTCTCGATGCTGGGGAAGGCGGCGAGCCAGACCCCCGTCGCCGGCGGAATGCGGAGCAGGCGAACCCAGGCCGAGGTCACGATGCCGAGCGTCCCCTCGCTCCCCACCAGGAGCGCCGTCAGGTCGTACCCCAGATCGTCGACGGCGGTGGTGAAGCATTCGCCGCGGTCGTCGATCATCTCCAACGCGAGGACGTGGTTGACCGTCGTCCCATAGGCGAGGCAGTGCGGCCCCCCGGCGTTGGTAGCGATGTTCCCGCCGATCGTGCTCGCGCGCTGCGACGCCGGGTCGGGGGCGTAGAAGTAGCCCGTCGACGCGATGCGTTCGCTGAGTTGCAGGTTGACGAGCCCCGGCGCGACGCGCGCCCGGCGGTTTTCGATGTCGAGCTCGAGTAACTGATTCATCCGAGCGAACGAGAGCACGATACCGGCGCGGAGCGGCGTCGCGCCGCCGCAAAGCCCCGTTCCCGAGCCGCGAGCGATCAGCGGTTCCTCGAGGTCGCGCGCGATCTTCACCACCGCGCTCACCTGCGCGGCGGAGGTCGGCAGCACGACGGCGCTCGGCAGCACGCCTTGGCTGTACGCGTCGAAGGAGTAACATGCAAGGTCCTCCGGAGAGGTCTTGACGGCATCGGCTCCCAGCGCTTCGGTTAGTCGTTCGATCAGCACGGTTCTACGGCGAGTGTTTGGGCATGCAGGAAGAGGTGCCTGCCCGGCTTAACGGCTCGACGGCAAATGTTCATGTTCGGGAAGAAGAAGAA
>JAJZVP010000087.1 GCA_021845615.1 bacterium
GAAATGAACGGCAGCGGCACGCCGGTGACCGGCCACGACGACGTGACCACGCCGATATTGATGAAGGCTTGCACGACGATCAACGCGGTGCATCCCAGCGCGAGGAAATATCCGAAGCGGTCTTCGGCGCGCATGGCGATATTCACCGCACGCGTTGCGAAGACGAGGAAAAGCGCGACGACGGTGAGCGTGCCGATCAGGCCCAGCTCTTCACCGACGATGGAGAAGATAAAATCGGTGTATTGTTCGGGCAGGTAGAAAAATTTTTCGCGGGAGGCGCCCAAGCCCACGCCCCACCAACCGCCCGAGCCGAGCGCGTAGAGCGATTGCACGATATGGAACCCGTAATTGAGCGGATCTTTCCACGGGTTGATGAAGGCGAGGATCCGTTCGCGTTGGTAGGAATGCGCGAAGATGGAATAGATGACGAAGGGCGCGGTGGAGAAGATCCCCATCAGCAGGTGCGGGATGCGCGCGCCGGCGACGAAGAGCATGATGAAGCCGATCGCGACGATGATGCTCGCGGTTCCCATATCGGGCTCGCGTTGAATCAGCAACGCGACGATGAAGATCGCGCCGAGTAAGGGAACGACGCCGCTGGTCAGCGAGCGAATGCGCTCGCCCATATCGGCGAGCCGAACCGCGAGGAAGAACACGAGCGTGAGCTTCGCGAACTCCGAGGGTTGGATGGAGAGCGATGAGAGCCCGAGCCAGCGGCGCGAGCCGTTCACGCTCGCCCCGAGATGCGGCACGAGCACCGCCAAGAGCGCGAGCGAGGTGGCGATGAAGAGCGCGGGGGCGTAGGTGCGTAGCTTCGTGTAATCGATTCGGAAGGCGCCCCACGCGGCGACGCAGCCGACCCCGAGCCACATCAATTGGCGTTTGAAAAAATACGCGACGTCGTGATGCACGGCGTACGCCGTCGTGCTCGACGCAGAGAAGACCATCACCATACCGATCGCGACCAGACAGGCGACGCTGATGAAGAGAATCGCATCGGGCGGCGCACTTTCATACGCGCGCGGGGCGCGCCGTTCGGGCTTGCGCGAGAGGCGCGGCGGCGGCGCGACGCGCGCGGCGTTACGCACGGGTTCCTCCGGCGAGCGAGCGCACCGCGGCGACGAATCGTTCGCCACGATCTTCGGCGGAACGGAACATGTCGAACGAGGCGCAGGCCGGCGAGAGCAGGACGACGTCGCCCGAGTGGGCGAGTTCGCGCGAGCGCTCCACCGCCGCTTCCATCGTTTCGGCGCGTTCGCAGGGCACGCGCCCCGCAACCGCCGCGACGATCTCCTGGGCAGCTTCGCCGATCGCCAGCACCGCGCGCGCGTGCCGCGCGAGCGCGTCGCCGAAGGCGCCGAACGCCGTCCCCTTCGCGCGCCCGCCGACGATCGCGACGACGGGGGCGGCGAAGGCTTCGAGCGCGGCTGTCGCCGCTTCGGGATTGGTCGCTTTCGAATCGTCGATGTAGCGAACGCCGGCGATCTCGGCGACGGGCTGCAAGCGATGCACCATGCCGGTAAAGCTGCGGAGCGCCGCCGGAAAAACGTGCGGGTCGACGCCGAACGCGAGCGCAGCGGCGAGCGCCGCCATCGCGTTGGCGAGATTGTGCCGCCCCAAGAGCGGCACGTCGGCGATCTCGGCGAGCACGGTTCCGGCCCGCGTGTCGACGATGCTCTCGCCGCGCAGCGCGATGCGCGCGTTGGGATCGACGAGCGAAAAATCGATCGTCGTCATTCTCTCGGCGACGCCGCAGGCGAAACTCCAAATGCGTTGGTCGTCGCGGTTGGCGACGAGCGTATCCCCCGCACGCGCGTTTTCGACGATTCGAAATTTCGCCGATGCGTACTCGTCCATCGATCCGTAGCGGTCGAGATGATCGGGCGAGAGATTGAGCAGCACCGCGACGCGCGGATGGAAACGATCGATGCTCTCGAGTTGGAACGAGGAGAGCTCCGCGACGATGGCATCGAGCCCGTCGGGAAGCACTTCGCGAATCAACGGAGCGCCGATATTTCCGCCGAGTGCGGTCTTCTTACCGGCGGCGCGGAGCAGGTGCGCGAGCAACGCGCTCGTCGTTGATTTCCCTTTCGTTCCGGTGACGCCGAGAATCGGCGCGCGCGCGAAGCGGGCGGCGATTTCGACTTCACCGAGCACGGTGCAGCCCTTCCCCCACGCGATCGCGACCGGGAGCGCGCTCGGCGGAACGCCCGGCGAGAGCACCGCGATTTCATCGCCGCGGAGCGCTTCGCGCAGGGCATCGGTCGAGACGAAGGGCACCCCGAGCGCGGCGACGTGCGCGATCGCCTCGGGTACGCGCTCCGGTGATTGGTCGGTTGCGAGCACCTCCCACCGCCGCTCGCGCAGCACTTCGCAGACCGCGATGCCGCTCTTCCCGAGACCGATCACTAAGGCGCGCTGTGGTGCGTCGTTCATTTCGCGATCCACCAGCCGAGCGCCGCGAGTACCGTCGAGATGCCCCAAAAGCGCGTCGTCACTTCGAGTTCGCTCATGCCGCCGAGTTCGAAATGATGGTGCAACGGGCTCATGCGAAAGATCCGCTTCCCGCGCGTCGCTTTAAAATAACTCACTTGGAGAATCACCGAGAGCGCTTCGGCGGCGAAGATACCGCCGACGAGCAGGAGCAAGAGCATCTCGCCTTCGGCGATCGCGACGCCGGCGAGCAGGGCGCCGAGCGCGAGCGACCCGGTATCGCCCATGAACATCTTCGCGGGATGGCGATTGTAGAGCAGAAAGGCGAGGCAGGCGCCGAGCCCGAGCAACGCGACCATCGTCGGCTGCGGGAGCACGTGCGCGAAACCCAACGCCGCAAAGGCCGCAAGCGGCGCCACCATCGACCCGGCGGCGAGCCCGTCGAGCCCATCGGTGAGATTGACGGCGTGAATCGTTCCGGTTACGGCGAGCGTCCCGAGCAAGAGCCACCAGAGATAGGGCACCGTCCAATGCCACGTTCCGATGGCGAGCAACGTCTGCCGCGGGAACTCGGCGTACGAACTATCGAGCCGCGTGAGAAAGAGCAACGCGACGACTGCGGTGAGCAGCAGTTTCGTGCGCGCCTTCAAGCCGGCATTTTTGCCGCGGAAGATGCCGAGTAAATCGTCGATCGCGCCGATCGCCGCGCAACCGAGCACGAGAATGAGAAACTCGCCGAGCATCGGCACTTGCAGATCGAGCGCGAGCGGCAGCACGGCGATAGCGAAGACGATGCCGCCCATCGTCGGCGTGCCGGTCTTCACTTGGTGGCTCGCGGGCGCATCTTCGTAGACGTGCTGGTGCACTTTGAGCCGTCGCAGCAACGACAATGCGATCGCACCTGCGATCGCGGCGAGCGCGAAACCGACGAACGCAGGCCAGAGCGCGGCTTCGGCGAGATCGAGCCCATGCGGCGGCACGTTAAACCAGATCAGCATGCGACCGCTTCGCGCTTGTAGAGCGGGTGCGCGCCGGTAGCGCGCCACTTCAGCACGACGATCGGCGTCTGCTCGTCGCCGTTGCCGTGCGGGTTCTCCAGCAACGCCGTCGCCGTCGCTTCGCGCGCGACTCCCGCCGAAGCGCCGAGCACCTTCGCGCGATGGAGATCGTTCACGTCGACGATCGCACAACCGCAGTGGAGTTCGGCGGCGATCCGCTCCGCGACGGCATCGGGTTCGCGCGGGGCGAGCACGATCGCACGTTCGTAGGGCGGCATCGTGCCGGTGTAGCCATCGATCGCGGTAATCGCGTCACCGAGCATTTCGTAGAAGCGGCCGCGCTTGCCGACGAGCAAGCCGAGCACCTGCGCCGCCACCGCCTGCAACACGCGCGGGACGCCGACATCGTCGATCACCAACTGCATCGATTCGGGCTGATTCACCGTCGCGAGCGGGTGCGCGCGACGCGCGAGCGCGAAGGCGAGTTTCGACGGGCGAATCGCTTCGGCGGCGACGAAGGCGCCCTGCGCGATGGCGACCGCGGTCTCCGAGATCGCGAGCACGTCGCCGGGTGCGGCGATGCCGCGCACCGCATCGCGCACCACCGCGACGAGATCGTCGCCGCGGCGCAGCAAGCGCGTGCGCACCGGAATGGCGACGAGCCCCACGGGCAGCGCCTCGTGCCGGACCGCTAGACTCCGCACGCCGTCAGGACCTCTTCGAGAATTTCCTCCATGTGGTAACGGCGCGAGCCCTTCAACAGCACGACGTCGCCGCTCTTCGTTCGCTCCAACAACCAGAGCGCCGCGGCGTGATTGTCGGTGAAGTGCCAGACGCGTTCGCGCGGGAATCCCGCGCGCAGCGCGCCGCGTTCGAGCGCCTCGGCGTACTCGCCGCCGACGAGCACTTCGTCGATCTTCGTCGGCTGCAGGTGCTCGCCGACGAGTTCGTGCAGGCGCTCCGATTCGTCGCCGAGCTCGGCCATACTCGAGAGCACCGCGATGTGTCGCGCGCCGTTTTCGTTGCCGAAAGCATCGATCGCCGCGCGCATCGAACTCGCGTTGGCGTTATACGCATCGTACACGATGGTGATGAAATCGGGAATTTCGTGGCGCTGGTAGCGCCCCTCCGGCAACGTGAGCGTCGGCATGAGTTCGGCGAGTTCGTCGAGCCGGAAGCCGAGCTCGATCGCCGCCGCGGCGGCGCCGGCGGCGTTCACGCGGTTGTGGTGCCCGGGAAGAAAGAGTTCGGTGCGCGCGCGTCGCGGCCGCCCGTTGAGTTCGCGATGCACCACGAGTTCGTCGCGGATGAGCGCTGTGAAGGGCGCGCGAACGATATCGTCGCGATCTTCGTCCATCGCGTCGTACCAGTGCGGGAGCTGCCCGAGCGATGCGGCTCGGTGCTGCGAGACTCGGTCGCGCGCGTTGAGCAACGGCGAGGCGCCGGTCGAGAAGAGCCCCCACTTCGTTTCGGCGAGACGTTCGCGCGAACCGACGATTTCCAGGTGCGCCTCGCCGACGTTGGTGAGCAAACCAAAGTGCGGCTGCGCGATCTCGACGAGCGTGTGGATATCGCGATATTTGCGCGCGCCCATCTCGACGACGATGACGTCGTGATCGTCGTGCGATTCGAGCAGGAGCTTGCTGACGCCGATCTCGTTATTTTCGTTCGCGCTGGTGACGTGGAGGCGTTTCCCGTAGCGCGCGCGCAGCAATTGCGAGAGCAGATGTTTGGTGGTGGTTTTGCCGCTGCTCCCGGTAATCGCGATCACGTGCCCGTCGAAGCGCGCGCGCGCCGCGCTCGCGAGCGCCATATACGCGAGCAGCGTATCGGCGACTTCGACGACCGGGCGATCGGCCATGGCGACGACGACGCGATCGACGATGGCGAGCGCCGCGCCTTTCGCAAACGCATGGGCGACGAAATCGTGGCCGTCGAATCGTTCGCCGCGCAGCGCGAGAAATGCGTCGCCGGGCTCCAACGACCGCGTATCGGTGACGATGCGCATGGGCGCGAGCGTCGCGTCATTACGAACGCGATGCGCTGCAGTCGCCCGCACGATCTCCTCGATTGTAAAGCGCCTCACGCGCCGACCCTCCTTCGCGCCAGGGCGTCCGCCGCCACGGCGACGTCGTCGAAGGGCAGGACCCGATCGCCGACGACTTGATAGTTCTCGTGCCCTTTTCCAGCGACGAGCACCGTATCCCCGGCGGCGGCGTGAAGAACGGCGCGCTCGATCGCGCGGCGTCGGTCGAGTTCGATCGCGGCGGGCGGGTGGTGCATGCCGGCGAGAATTTCCTCGACGATCGACTGCGGCTCCTCGCTGCGCGGATTATCGTTGGTGAGATAGACCTGGTCGGCGAGCCGCGCCGCAACCTCCCCCATCGCGCGCCGCTTGCTGCGGTCGCGGTCGCCGCCGCAGCCGAAGACCACGACCAGTCGCCCGCGCAGGTTTTCGCGGAGCGCGAGCAGCGCGTTCTCCAGCGCGTTGGGGGTGTGCGCGTAATCGACGACGACCTCGATATCGCCGTTGCCGACGCGCTGCATGCGCCCCGGAACGCCCTGCAGGGCGCCGAGACCGCGCGCCGAGCTCTCGGTATCGATCTCCATCAAGCGAGCGAGCGCGATGGCGAGTAGCGCGTTTTCGACGTTGAAGCGCCCGGGGAGATGCTGTTCGAATGCGACGCCGTCGAGCGTGAAGCGCGCGCCGGTGGAACCGAGCTGTAGATTCTCCGGGCGAATCTCGGCGGTGCCCTCCAGGGCGTAACCGATGCAGCGGCGCCGCCCCGCCAACTCCGCGAACCACCGCGCGCCCCACGGGTCGTCGAGCCCGAACGCACAGGCGGGAGCGAGATCGAAGAGCCGTCGTTTCGCGGCGGCGTAGGCTTCGATGCTGCCGTGGAAATCGAGGTGGTCTTGGGTGATGTTGGTCAGCCCGGCGGCGGCGAAACGCACGTCGTCGACGCGCCCCAACGCCAGCGCGTGCGAGCTCACTTCGATCGCGACCGCGCGCGCGCCCTCATCGCGCATCGCCGCGAGCAGCGCGTGGAGTTCGTGCGGCAACGGCGTGGTGTTCGCGAGGGTCCAGTTCCGAGCGCCGAACTCCGCACCGACGGTGCCGATAACGCCGCAGGGAATATTCGCGGCGGCGCAGATCGCGGCGAGCATGCGCGTCGAGGTGGTTTTCCCGTTGGTACCGGTGATGCCGATGACGGCGAGCGCATGCGAGGGATCGCCGTAGAACGCAGCGGAGATCGGCGAGAGCGCTTGCAGCGAATCGTGCACGAGGATCGCCGGCACGGCGAGCGTGCCGATCTCGGCGCGCGCTTCGATGACCACCGCCGCGGCGCCGCGCGCGATCGCGTCGGCGATATAGGCGTGCCCGTCGACATGCGCGCCACGCACCGCTACGAAGAGCGAGCCGGGGGTGACCCGGCGCGAATCGACCTCGATGCCGCGAACCTGCGTCGCCGGATCGCCGAGGACGTGTGCGTCGGGGCCGAGCCGTTCGTAGAACGCGCGCAGCGTATCGGCAGCCATTACCGCTTTGCCTGCTTGACCTGCGGCAGAAAACCGGCGTGCAACATCGCGGCGCGCGCGATGGTATCGAAGGCCGGCGCGGCAACCTGCGAGCCGTAGTACGAACCGATCGGACGATCGACTTTCACGAGAATCACGAAACGCGGATCGCGCGCGGGGATCATGCCGATGAAGGATGCGACGTAGGCGCCGGGCTGGTAGACGCCGTTCTCTTCGATCTGCGCGGTGCCGGTCTTTCCGGCGGTGGTGTAGCCGGGAATCTGCGCGGCGGGATCGCCGGTGCCGTAGCGCACGACCGCTCGCAGAAACTTGCGCAGAATCGCGGCGGTCTTCTCGGAAAAAATGCGTCGTTCGATCTGCACCGGATAGCGATAGACGAGCGTTCCGTCGTGTTTGAGGATCGCGTGCACGATATGCGGGCGTAGCAGCAAGCCGCCGTTGGCGATGGCACAGTAGTAGCGCGCGAGCGCGAGCGGCGTCACCGCGACGCCCTGGCCGAAGGACATCGTCGCCAGCGACGAACCGCTGAACTGGCTCGGTTTCGGCACGATGCCGGGATTCTCGCCGGGAAGTTCGATCTGCGTCGGCTCTCCAAAGCCCGCCGCGCGCTCCATGTTGTAGAAGGTTCGCGCGCCGATGCTCATGCCCACCTCGGCGGCGCCGACGTTATGCGAATAGGCGATGATATTTTCGAGCGATTCGGTGCCGTGGCTGCCGGCGGTGAAGCCATCGTCGGCGTTGTGGATGGTGTGCCCGCCAACGGTGATGGCATCGCGCGCGGGGAAGCGCGATGCGAGCGTCACTTTGCCCGATTGAATCGCGGCGGCGGCGGTGACGAGTTTGTAGGTCGATCCGGGTTCGTAGGCATCCTCCACCGCGCGGTCGCGCCGTTGCGCGTCGGTGTAGCGCCAAAAGTGGTTGGGATCGAAATGCGGCAGGTTCGCGAGGGCGAGGATGGCGCCGGTCTTCGGATCCATCACGATCGCGACGCCCGAACTCGCGTGGTACTTCTTGACCTGCTTCTCCAGCGCGCGTTCGGTGACGAACTGCAGATAGGAATCGAGCGTGAGTTCGACATCGTAGCCCGGGCGGGCGCGTTTGATGATCTCGGCCCGATCGAACGGCAGCGGGCGCCCCATTTCGTCGGTTTGCAGCGTCTCTTTGCCCGAACGCCCTTGCAGCCAGGGATTGAGGCTGTACTCCAGCCCGTCGAGACCGTTCTCGTCGGTGCCGACGAAGCCGATCGTCGATGAAAACTCCGGCCCGTCGACGTACACGCGGCGCCCGGTCTTCTCGCGGCGTTCGGCGACGCCGACTAAATGCAGCGCGGCGACGCGCGCGGCGACCGAATGGTCGACCTTGCGCGCGATCCAGATGAACCAGAGGCTCTTATCGTGGAGCGCGGCGACGGTATCGGGGCTGAGCTTTCCGACGATCGCGCCGAGTTTGCGCGCGACGGTATCGGGATCGGTGATATCGCGCGGAACCGCGTAGATGCTCTTCGAAGGCAGCGAGCGCGCGATCACCGCGCCGTGCCGATCCAGAATGCTCCCGCGACGCGCGAACATTTCGATGGTATCGGAGCGCTGCGCGAGCGCATCGCGCGCGAGCGAGGGCCCCTGCATCGCTTGAACGACCGCAAGCTTTCCGGCGAGGAAGAGCCCGAAGCAGAGAACGCCGATATAAAACCAGCGCGCCCGATCGGTCGCGGTGCGCGCGAAGCTCCGTTTCAGGATCGCCGTTTCCCGGCCGCTGCGGGGTGGAACCACCGTGCGATGCCGGAGAGGAAGGCGATGCGTTGCTGCTGCGTTTGCGGCGGCGAGAGTTGCACCGCAATCTCGGTCGAGGCGGGGTGCATGTGCAGTTGGGCGGCGAGGCGCGCCAAACGCGC
>JAJZVP010000088.1 GCA_021845615.1 bacterium
CGTGGGTTCGATTCCCACTACCCGCTCCAGTCCGGCGACGTAGCCAAGTGGTAAGGCAGGGCTCTGCAAAAGCCCCATTCGGCAGTTCGAATCTGCCCGTCGCCTCCAGCTCGCTCCCTCGATGCGTGTAGTCGTCATCGGGGCCGGCGGCATCGGCGGCTTCATCGCCTCCGCGCTCGCGCGCAGCGGCGCCGAGGTCGCGGTGGTGGCGCGCGGCGCTCACGCCGCCGCAATCGCTCGCTCCGGTCTTCGCGTCCGCGGCGACCTCGGCACCTACACGGTGCCGTTGCACGTCGTGTCGAGCCTCGACGAACTCGACGCGTTCGACGTTGCGTTTCTCTGCGTGAAGGCCCACCAGCTTCCCTCGCTCCACGACGCGTTGCAACGCCTCTCGCTTCGAGGAGCGTGCGTCGTCACGCTGCACAACGGCGTCCCGTTCTGGTTCTCGCGGCGGCCGCCGCTCGAGAGCGTCGATCCGGGCGGCCTCCTCGGCGCGCTCTTCGACGACCGCCGAACCATCGGCGGCGTCGTTCACGTGTCGGGGCACATCGAGGCGCCCGGCAGCATCGTGCAGAGCGGCGGCACGCGCTACGTCCTCGCGCCGATCGCCGACGGCGGGAGCGCCGAGGCCCTCTGCGATCGATTGATCGCCGCGATGCACGGCGCGGGTCTGGCCCCGGAGCGGAGCGCCGACCTGCGCGCCGTTCTCTGGGCGAAGTTGGCGAATAACGTCGGGCTCAATGCGGTGAGTGCGTTGACGCGCCTCTCGATCGCGCCGATGCTCGCGTTCGCCGAGACGCGCGAGCTCGTGGCTCGGTTGATCGGGGAGACCCTCGCCGTCGGTCGCGCCCTCGGCGTCGTCGGTGAGATCGATATCGAGCGACGGATGCGGTACGCCGCGCGCTTGAGCGACGTGCGAACCTCGATGCTTCAGGACGTTCTCGCCGAGCGCACGATGGAGATCGATCCGATCCTCGGTGCGACCGTCGAGTTGGGAGAGCGCGTCTCGGTGCCGACGCCGACCGTCGGTACGATGCTGCATTTGCTGCGCGGGCTCCAGAGCGGTTTTACGCGGTGAGCGTGCTGCCGCGGATCGTTCCCTGCCTCGATATTCGCGCCGGGCGCGTGGTGAAAGGCGTGCACTTCGAAGGGCTTCGCGATGCGGGGGATCCGCTCGAACTCGCGCGTCGTTACGAACGCGAAGGTGCCGACGAACTCGTCTTTCTCGATATCGCCGCGACGGTCGAGGGACGAACTGCATCGCTCGAGATGCTCGCGCGAATCGGCGCCGAGTTGAGCATTCCGTTCGCCGTCGGCGGCGGCATCGAGAGCCTCGAAACGGTGCGCGCTTTCCTGCGCGCCGGCTGCGATAAGGTCTCGCTCAACTCCGCCGCGGTGCGCTCGCCGGCGCTGATCGACGCGATATCGGGAACCTTCGGGAGCCAATCGCTCGTGGTGGCGATCGACGTCCGTCGCAGCGCCTCCGGGGCGTTCGACGTCTATCTCGACGGCGGGCGGACGCGTAGCGAGCGCGGTGCGCTCGAGTGGGCTTGCGAGGCGCAGCGGCGCGGCGCCGGCGAGCTACTCGTCACGAGTATGGACCGCGACGGCACGCGCGAAGGCTTCGATATCGAGCTGACCGCCGCGATCCGCGCGGCGGTCGATATCCCCGTCATCGCCTCGGGGGGTGCCGGGAGCGTCGAGGATTTCGCCGCGCTCTTCGCCGCCGGTGCCGCCGATGCGGCGCTGGGAGCTTCGGTCTTCCACGACGGCAGCATCGCGATTCCACGGCTCAAGGAAGAACTGCGCGAGCGAGGCATAATGGTGCGACCGTGGCAACCGAGACCTTACACTGGGACGAACGCGGGCTGATGCCCGTCGCGATCTGCGACGCACGGAGCGGCGAACTCCTGACGCTGGCGTGGGCGAATCGCGCCGCGCTCGACGAGACGTTGGAGACGCGGCGCACGGTGCTCTACAGCCGTTCGCGCGCGACTCTCTGGCGCAAAGGCGAGAGCTCGGGGAACGAACAACACGTCGTCGCCGTCAGCACCGATTGCGATCGCGACGCGCTCTGCTATTACGTCCTTCCGCGCGGGCCGGCATGCCATACCGGCGCCGCGAGTTGCTTTCACGATCGGCTTCTCGATCCCGACGCTCCCGCCGGCGATCTTCGCCGAGCGATCGAGCACCTGCGTTCGACGATTGCCGCCCGACGCGCGAGCGACCCCGAACGCTCCTACGTCGCTCGGCTCTTACGCGACGGGATCGATCGTATCGGGAAGAAGATCGGCGAAGAGGCGACCGAGGTCGTCATCGCCGCAAAGAACCCCGATGACGAAGAACTGATCTGGGAGTCGGCCGATCTCCTCTTCCACCTGTTGGTGCTGCTCGAAGCGCGCGGCATCGATCCCGATGCCGTCGGTTCGCACTTGTTGCAACGCGCGAAAACGTGACGCTTCGCGAACTCGCTGGCATCGGGCCGAAGCGGGCGCTCGCATTCGCCGCCCTCGAGATCGAAACGCCGCGCGACCTTCTGGAACACTTCCCGTTTCGCTACGACGATCTTCGTGAAGCGACGCCCGCTACGGCATTAGGCGCGCGAGGCGGCGAGGAGAATGCCGTCGGTACCGTGCTCGCCGTTCGCGAGCGGCGCGCGCGCGCGATCGAGATCGTTGAAGTCGACCTTCGCGACGAGAGCGGCGTCTTTCGCGCGAAATGGATCGGGCGCAATCGCTACGCGATCGGTCGCTTTAAAGTCGGAATGCGACTCTTCGTGCGCGGTCGCGTCGAGCGTTCGCTCGCGGGCCCGGTGGTGAGCGTGAGCACCTATCGCATTCTCGAGCCCGACGAACGGTACCGCGGCGCGCTCGTCCCGATCTACCACGCGACGCGCGATCTCTCCAGTAAGACGATCGCCGCGGCGATCGCGCGCAACTTTCCGCAGCTGCTCGAAGAATCGCCCCCCGATCCGATTCCGCCCGCTATCCTCGCACGCATCGGCTACGAACCGATCGAGCGCGCGTATCGGATGCTGCACGGACCCGAGAGCCCCGAGGATGCGCGGCGCGCGCGCGAACGATTCGCCTACGGCGAATTCTTAGTTCACGCGTTCGCCTCGCTCCGACGGCGAGCGGTGCGATCGTTCGAACGCGGCGCCGAGGCGATGTCCGACGCGCGACGGTGCATCGAAGAACTCGAACGCGACCTGCCCTTCCCGCTCACCGGCGCGCAACGGCGCGTCATCGACGAGATCGCGCGCGACCTTGCCGGCGAGGTGCCGATGAATCGATTGGTGCAAGGCGACGTCGGGAGCGGCAAGACGCTCGTCGCCGCGGCCGCGATGTTGATCGCGGCGCGGAACAACGTGCAATCGGCGTTGATGGCTCCGACCGAACTGCTCGCCCTCCAACACGCGCAGAAATTGGGGCCGCTGCTCGTGCCGTTCGGCATCGCCGTCCAGCCCGTTCTCGGCAGTCAACGCGCCTCCGAGCGCCGAGAGGCCTTGCGGCGACTCGGAAGCGGCGAAGCCGCCGTTGCGGTTGGAACCCACGCGCTGTTGACGGAGAGCACCGAATTTTTTCGCCTCGGTCTCGTCGCGATCGACGAACAGCACCGTTTCGGCGTCGAGCAACGCGCGCGTTTGCGCGCGAAGGGGGGCACGCCGCACACGCTCCATTTAACGGCGACGCCGATTCCGCGGACGCTCTCGCAGACGTTGCTCGCCGGGCTCGACATCTCGTCGATCGACGAGTTGCCTCCCGGACGCACGCCGATCGAAACCTACGTGCTGCGGATGAGTCGGCTCGAGCGCGCCTATCGCTTCATTCGCGACCGCGTCGAGAAAGATCGCCAGCAGGCCTACATCGTCTGCGCCGCGATCGAGAGCGACGACGATGAAGGGACCGGACTGATCGGCGCGGTGGAAGAAGCGGAGCGCGTCGCCGCCGGGCCGTTCGCAGGGTTGAAGGTGGGATTGCTCCACGGGCGCATGCAGGGCGATGCAAAGGATCGGACGATGCGGCAGTTCGCCGCAGGGGAGATCGACGTGTTGGTCGCGACGACGGTGGTGGAGGTCGGCGTCGACGTTCCCAACGCGGTGGTCATGCTCGTGCTCGACGCGCATCGCTACGGGCTCGCGCAGCTCCACCAACTACGAGGGCGCGTCGGGCGCGGAGCCGCATCCTCCTACTGTTTGCTGGTACATCCCGACGAGACGCCGCAGAGCGCGCGGCTCGAATTCTTACTCGAGAGTACCGACGGCTTCGCGATCGCCGAACGCGACCTCGAACTGCGCGGCGGCGGCCAACTCGGCGGCATCCTGCAATCGGGGCATAGCGGGATGCGTTTCGGCGATCCCATCGCGGATCGGGCGCTCTTTATGGCGGCGGCCGGGGCCGCTCGGGAGATCTTCGAACGGGACCCCGAATTACGCGATCCCGAAAATGCCGGGCTTCTCGCCGCGCTGCTCGCCGAGCCAAATCTCCGAGATCTGCAACTTTCTTCGTAAGGCAGCAGTAAAGACTACATCGCCCTCTGTAACTGAAGGAGTCCTCCTATCGTGCGATTCACTCGCCCGCTCGTCGCGTTCGCGGCGGCGCTCGCCCTTGGGTTCGCCCTCGTCGGGCAAGCGCGTGCCGATTCGAACGTCACCCGCACCACGCTTTCTAACGGTCTTCAGGTCGTGGTCGTACGCGACACGCTCGCGCCCGTCGTCACGACGATGATGAATTACAAAGTCGGCTCCAACGAAGAGCCGCTCGACGGTCTCGCGCACGCGACCGAACACATGATGTTCCGCGGCAGCAAGACGATCTCGGCGAATCAGCTCACCGAGATCATCGGCCTCACCGGCGGCGATTTCGACGCCGACACTCAGGCCGAAATGACGCAATATTTTTTCACCGTTCCCTCGCAGTATCTCGACGTGGCGCTCCGTCTCGAAGCATCGCGCGCGCGCGGATTGCTCATGGCGCAAAGCCAATGGAACCAAGAGCGCGGCGCGATCGAACAAGAGGTCACGCAGGATAACAGCAACGCGATCTCGCGCATGCTGATGAAGATCCAGAAGGCCGTCTACGTCGGTACGCCCTACGGGAACAACACGCTGGGAACCATCAAGACGTTCTCGACGCAGATCAATCACAAGCAACTGATCGATTTCTATAACACCTGGTATCACCCGAATAACGCGATCTTCGTCATCGTCGGAGACGTCGATCCGCATTCGACGATCGCGATGGTGAAAAAACTCTTCGGCTCGATCCCCGCGGCGAAATTGCCGGCGCGCCCGAAGGTGGCGCCGTTGCCGATGAAGGCGCAGGTCATCTCCGAGACGAGCGACCAACCCTACACGCTCGTCGCGCAGGCGTTTCGCTTCCCCGGCTACGATAGCAAAGCGTACGCCGCATCGGTGATCGCCTCCGACGTTCTGAACTCGCAGCGTGGAGCGCTCTACGGCCTAACCGCCGACGGCAAGGCGCTCTTCACCGGTTTTCAAAGCGACAATCACCCGAAACTCTCGGGTGGATTTCTCTTCGCGGCGGTCGCGCCGAGCACCAAGCCGCAGACGATCGCCGCCGAAATGAGAGCGGTGATCGAAGGCTATAAAAAGAACGGCGTTCCCGCCGCATTGGTACGGGCCGCGATCCGCCGCGAAGTGGCGCAGGCGTCCTTCCAATACAACAACATCGCGAACCTCGCGTTCGCATGGTCGACGGCGCTCGCGGTGCAAGGATTGCGCTCGCCGAACCAAATGATCGCAGCGTACCAGCACGTCACCACCGCCGAGGTGAACGCCGTGCTCCGTCACTACCTCGCGTACAAAACATCGATTCTCGCCTACGCCGTTCCAAGCAACTCCGGCAAGATCTCGATGGGAACCGGCGCCCCGGCGAAAGAAAACAATTCGATCCCGCCGACGAAGCACGAGGCGCTCCCGGCGTGGGCGAACGATATCCTCGCCCACCTCAAGGTTCCGCCGCAGACGATTCATCCCACGACGTTTACCCTCGCCAACGGCCTGCGCGCGATCGTCGTTCCGAGCAAACTGAGCAAGACGGTCGTCCTGCGCGGCTCGATCGATAACACGCCGGTCCTTCAGGAGCCTAAGGGGCAATCCGGGGTCGGCGACGTGCTCGCGACGTTGATGGGATACGGAAGCACGACCTACAATCGTCTCGCCTACCAGGCGCAGCTCGATAAGATCGCGGCGAGCGTTAGCGTCGGTACGAGCTTCTCGCTCGACGTGCTCTCCAACCACGTCGCGCGGGGCGTGCAACTCCTCGCCGACGAAGAATTGCATCCCGCGCTTCCCGCGGCGGTCTTTCCGGTGGTCCGCCAGCAAGCGCTCGGCGCGATCCTCGGATCGGAAAATGCGCCCGATACGCTCGCACGCGAGCAATTGCAAAAGTTGCTCTACCCGGCGGGGGACCCGACCCAGCGCCACGCGACGCCGGCATCGATCAAGGGATTGACGCTCGCCGACCTGCAGAACTACTACCACGCGGCGTATCGCCCCGATCTCACGACGATTGCGATCGTCGGCGATATCACTCCGGAGCGCGCGAAGATTCTCCTCGAGCGCTATTTCGGATCGTGGAAGGCCGTCGGCCCGAAACCGCAGACCGATCTCGCCCCGCAACCGAACAACCCGCCGGCGGCCGCGGTCGTCCCGGCGACCGGGCGCGTGCAGTCGTCGACGACGCTCGCGCAGAGCATGGATTTCGGCCGCGCGAATCCGGATTACGCCGCGCTACAACTGGCGAATACGGTGTTGACCGGTGGGTTCTACAGCTCGATGCTCTATCACGATCTGCGCGAGATCCACGGGTGGGTCTATTACGTCGGATCGCAGTTCAACATCGAGAAGCATCGCTCGGTCTTTACGATTAGCTACGGATCGAATCCGCAGAATATCGTTCCGGCCCAGCAACAGATCGTTGCCGACATCGAGCAACTCCAAGCGCATCCCCTCGGAGCGCATCGGCTGTTGCGCGCCAAGGCGCTCTTGCTGGGGCTCATCCCGGTGCGGCAGCAATCCTACGGTGGCGTCGCCGATCTCTTGCTCGGCTACGCGCAAGAAGGGCTACCGCTCGACGAAAACATCCTCGAAGCTCGCCAAGAACTGGCAACGACGCCCGCACAGGTGCAGGCCGCCGTTGCGAAGTGGGTGCGCCCGAAGGATTTCGTCCGCGTTGTCACCGGGCCCGGCCCGCGCTAGGCGCGAGCGGGCTCGCTCCCGAGGCCCTCGCACCGAAATGGTGCGAGGGCCTTTCCATACCTATCGATGGCGGTTCGGTATCCCGCGGTCGAGGTGCCCACCTCATCGCGGCGAACCAGGCCCCCATGGAGCTTCGCTTTGAGGGCGTGGCGTTCGATCTCGACCACACATTGCTGGTCGACAACCGCCTCGAGCGCGTTGCCCTTCTCGATTTAATCGTGCGTATCGATGCGGCGGGCGCGCCGATGCGCCTCTCGCTCGACCGAGCGGGTATCGTCGCCGACGACGAGCTCTCGCGGTATCGAAACGAGGGTGAGGCGCTCGACGCGATGCTCGAGCGCTTCGTGCAGCGCTGCGGCGGCCGCGACGGGGCCTCCTGGTCACCTTGGTTCCGGCAACGCTGCCTCGATCTGACCGCGCAGTTCGTGCTGCCGATGCCGGGCGCGCGGCGCAGCCTCGCGGCGCTGGAGCGAGCGGGACTGAAGATCGCCGCCCTCTCGAATGGACCGAGCCCCCTCCAGGAGCGCAAAGCGGCGCAGATCGGATTCTTTCATCCCGTTCTCGCCAGCGAGCAGATCGGTCTCAGAAAGCCCGATCCGGCGGCGTTCGAGCGACTCGCAGAGAGCATGGGTATCGCCCCGAAGCGGCTCGTCTACGTCGGCGACGATCCACTCCTCGATATCGGTGGCGCGCTCGAGGCGGGGCTCTCGGCGATCTGGTTCGATGGCGGAAGCAAACCCTATCCTGCCGAGGTTCCCCCACCCAGCGCGGTCATTCTCTCGCTCGATGAATTGCTATCGCTCTGTAGCGTGGCGGCGGTATGATAGAGCTTCGTGGAATGGAACCGTTCGACGCCCCAATCCGTAAGAGAGCACGATGCCCAAAATAACCGGCGGCGCACTCAATAGCCGCAAACTGAAATCACCGAAGGGCCCCAACGTCCGCCCGACCCCCGGGCGCGTCAAAGAGTCGCTCTTCTCGATCCTCGCTCCGCGCATTGCGGGGGCCGCTTTCCTCGATCTCTTCGCCGGGACCGGGGCGATCGGATTCGAGGCAGCGTCGCGAGGTGCGGAGCGCGTGGTGAGCGTCGAGGGACACCGCGAGACCGCCTTGGCGATCGAGGCCGCCGCCGAAAACTTCGGCCTGCGCGAACCCGGCTATGCCGTGCTCGCCGCCCCGGTCGAACGCGCGCTCTATCGCGTCGCCGGCCCCTTCGATATCGTGTATATGGACCCGCCCTACGCCGACCCCGTGCCGCTTCAGGCGTTCCGCCTGATGGCCGAGCGCGAACTGCTCGCGCCCAACGCCGTCGTGATTTACGAACATAGCGCGAAGCGAATTTTGCCGACGATACCGGGGTATCGCGGCGTGCGAGAAGAAGTCTACGGCGATGTCGCTCTCGCGTTTTTCGAACCCGACAACGGCTAGGATCGCCGCCGCGTGACCCGTGCGATCTATCCGGGCTCCTTCGATCC
>JAJZVP010000005.1 GCA_021845615.1 bacterium
TGCAGCTCACCCTTCGGGCCCTTCACGAACACCTCGCGTTCGCCGAGTTTCACTTCGACGCCCGAGGGAACGTTGACCGGTAATTTTCCAATTCGCGACATGCTATTCGTTCCTACTTACCAGACGTACGCCAGGACTTCGCCGCCGACTCCGAGCTTTTTGGCCCGTTTGCCGGACATGATGCCCCGCGACGTGGAGATAATGACAATGCCGAGGCCGCCGAGAACCCGCGGGATCTCACCCTTTCCGGTGTAGACGCGCAGACCCGGGCGCGAGATACGGCGCAGGCCGGTGATGACTTTCTCTTTCTCGGGGCCGTAGCGCAATTTGATGCGCAGCGTGCCCTGAGGTCCGTCGGCGAGCCGCTCGACGCCGTCGATGAAGCCTTCTTCTTTCAGAATCTCCGCGATCGCCGCTTTCACGCGCGATGCGGGAACGTCGACGGCGGGATGGTTCGCGGTGTTCGCGTTGCGGATGCGGGTCAGGAGATCGGCAACGGGATCGGTTGTTACTGACATTTTACGTTCCTTTCCCTACCACGAAGCCTTCGTCACGCCGGGAACGACGCCACGATGTGCGAGTTCGCGGAAGCAAATGCGGCACAGCGCGAACTTGCGCAGAAAGCCGCGAGGGCGTCCGCAAAGTTTGCAACGGTTGTGCGCGCGCACCGAAAATTTCGATTTGCGCTCCGATTTGACGATCATCGAGGTCTTCGCCATTAGTTGCGTCCCTTCTGGATCGGCAATCCCATCGCGGTGAGGAAGGCGCTCGCCTCCTCATCGTTTTTCGCTGTCGTCACGATGGTGATATCCATGCCGCGCATTTTATCGACTTTATCGAAGTTGATTTCAGGAAACACGATCTGCTCTTTCAGGCCGAGGTTGTAATTGCCGCGCCCGTCGAACGATTTAGCCGGCAGGCCGCGGAAATCGCGGATGCGCGGCAGGACGATGTTGAAGAGCTTGTCGAGGAAAACGTACATCCGCTCGCCGCGCAGGGTCACCTTCGCGCCGACGTTCATTCCCTCGCGCAGCTTGAAGGCTGCGATCGACTTCTTGGCCTTCGTAATCACGGGCTTCTGCCCCGCGATTGCGACCATTTCCGCGACCGCAACGTCGAGCGCTTTGGCGTTGCTGATGGCATCGCCGACGCTCATGTTGATCACGACCTTCTCGAGTTTCGGTACCTGCATCGCGTTCGAATAGCCGAACTTTTCGGTCAGCATCGAACGGACCGCCGATTCGTATTTTTCACGAAGACGATTCATCTCTTACGCTCCCTTGGCCGATTCGCGGGCCGGTTCGCCGCACTTCGCGCAGAGGCGCGCCGCGCGACCGTCGGGGTTGCGACCGTGGCGAATGCGGGTCGGCGCCTTGCACTTCTCGCAGACGTACATCAGCGTGGAGAGAGGCAGCGGGGCCTCCTTCTCGATGATGCCGCCGTTGGGAACCGCTCCGCCCATATTCTGTTGCTGCTCTTGTTGGGGCTTCGTGTGGCGCTTCACGATATTGATGCCTTCCACGGTCGCCGTACCGGCAGCGGGGAAAACGGCCTTCACCGTTCCGCGCTTTCCTTTGTCGCGTCCGCGGCGCACGAAGACCGTGTCGCCCTTGATGATGTTCGCTTTATCGGCCATAGCTCTCTTAGAGTACCTCCGGAGCGAGCGACGCGATCTTCAAAAACCCGCGATCGCGCAGTTCGCGCATCACCGGCCCGAAGACGCGCGTGCCGCGCGGATCGAGATTGTCTTTTTCGCCTTTGATGATGACGCAGGCGTTGTCGTCGCAGCGAACGGTCGAACCGTCGGGGCGACGCATCGGCGCCGAGGTGCGGACGATGACGGCCTTGACGACCTGTCCCTTTTTCACGGCGGCTCCGGGGATGGCGCTCTTCACCGATCCGACGACGATATCGCCGACGAAGGCGTAGGGGTGACGGCTACCGCCGGTCACGTGAATGACCAACAGTTCGCGGGCTCCCGAATTATCGGCGACTTTCAGTCGCGTCTCTTGCTGGATCACTTACTTCGCCCTCTCAACGATTTCGACCAGGCGCCAGCGCTTATCGCGCGAGAGCGGCCGGCACTCGGTGATGCGCACCACGTCGCCGATATTCGCTTCGTTCTTTTCGTCGTGCGCTTTGAAGCGCGTCGACTTCCGAACGATCTTTCCGTACTGGGGATGCGGAACGCGCGTCTCGGTAACGACAACGATCGTCTTGTCCATCTTGTTCGAAGCGACGCGACCCTGCTTGATGCGGCGGTTCGGCGCGCGATCGACGTTCTTATGCTGCTCCATGCTGCTCCTCGGCCATCCGCTTCTCGGAGATGACGGTCTGAATGCGCGCGTACGTCCTACGCATCGCACGAATTTTGCTGAAATCGCTTAAGTGACCGGTACGCAAAGCGAAACGAAGGTTGAACATCTCCCCTTTGGTCTCGCGGGCCTTTTGCTGCAATTCGGCAACCGTCAGGTTACGGAACTCGCTCAAATCACCGTGCTTCACGCCGTCTCCTCCTCGCGCGCGACGACCTTCGTTCCGATCGGCAGCTTTGAGGCGGCCAAGCGCAACGCTTCTCGCGCAATATCCGGCGCGACGCCGGAGAGTTCGAACAGAACGCGTCCCGGGCGCACGACGGCGACCCAGAACTCGGGATTACCCTTACCCGAACCCATGCGCACTTCGGCAGGCTTCTTGGTTGCGGGCTTATCCGGGAACACTTTGATCCACACCTTACCGCCGCGCTTGATGTGGCGCGTCATAGCGATACGTGCGGCCTCGATCTGACGGTTGGTCATCCAACACGGCTCGAGCGCCTGAAGGCCGAACTCGCCGAACGTCAGGGAGTTGCCGCGCATGGCGCGCCCGGTCATGCGACCGCGCTGCACCTTGCGCCATTTCACTCGTTTTGGGGTTAACATTTCTACTGCGGTGCCTCCATATCGGGCGCGGCCGTTTCGACGACGACGGGGTCGGCGGCGACGACGACGCTCTCTGTGCTCTCGGTCGATCCGGGCGCACGCATGGCCGGGCGGGCGGGACGGCCGGGAGCTCCCGAACGACCGCCGGCGCGCGGACCGCGATCGCGACCCGAACGTTCGCCGCGGGTCGGGCCGCTGCGCGTTCCGTCGGGTAGAACCTCTCCGCGATAGATCCACACCTTCACGCCGATGCGACCGAAGGTCGTGAACGCTTCGACGTTCGCGTAATCGATGTCGGCGCGCAGCGTATGCAACGGCACCTTTCCATCGGAGCTCCGCTCGGTACGCGCGATCTCCGCGCCGCCGAGCCGCCCCGAAACCTGGACCTTCACGCCGCGCGCGCCGGCCTTCATCGTCCGCATGATCGCCTGTTTGATCGCGCGACGAAACGCGATGCGCTTCTCGAGCTGATCGACGATGTTTTGGCCGACTAAGCGAGCGTCGAGCTCGGGAACCTTGATCTCCATCACGTTGACGGCGACGGCTTTCCCGGTCAATTTTTCGAGGTCTTTGCGGATCTCTTCGATACCGACCCCGCGCTTGCCGATGATGATACCCGGCTTCGCTGTGTTGACGATGACGCGCGCCTGATTGGAACGGCGCTCGACTTCGATCTTGCTGATCGAGGCCTTACGCTGCCAATTCTTCTCGAAGAACTTGCGGATCGCGACGTCCTCGTGCAGCCAGTCGATGTAGTGCTTCTTTTCGAACCACCGGCTGTCCCAGGTGCGCGTGATGCCCAGTCGCATTCCGACCGGATGAATCTTCTGCCCCATCGTTACTCCGTTGCCTTTGCAGTCGCGGTCGTTTTCGCAGGAGCGGGCCGACGCGTTGCCTTCGGCAGCGCGACCGACGCACCGGGACGCTTGAAGCGCGCCTTCTGCGGCTTGCTCTCGCTCACGACCACGGTGACGTGCGAGAGGCGTTTACGTTTGAAATACGCACGCCCTTGCGCGCGCGGGTCGAGCCGCTTGGTGAAGCGACCGCCCGGGCCGCCATCGACCGTAATGAGGGCGATGTAGAGCTCGTCGGTATTCATGCTGTGGTTGTTTCCGGCGTTCGCGACGGCGCTGCGCACGAGCTTCTCGATCGGCTCGGCGGCAAAGACCCCCGCGAATTTCAAGGTCGCCAGGGCTTCGCTCACGCTCATGCCGCGAATGGCATCGGCGACGCGACGCAACTTCCGCGGCGCCATGCGAACGAAGCGCAGGTGCGCGACGGCTTCGGTGCGCGCTTGCGTTTCCTGACTCACTTCACACCTGCCTTATCGCCGCCGTGCCCCTTGAAGTGGCGCGTCGGAGCGAATTCACCGAGTTTGTGACCGACCATGTTTTCGGTTACGTACACGGGAACGTGCGCCTTGCCGTTATGCACGCCGATCGTATGTCCGACCATCGTCGGAACGATCGTCGAAGCGCGGCTCCAGGTCTTCACGACGCGCTTCTCACGCGTCTGATTGAGCTGCTCGACTTTGGCGAGGAGATGGTCCGCAACGAACGGACCCTTCTTTAACGAACGTCCCATGTGTTATGCCTTCCGCTTCCGAACGATCATCTTCGCAGTGCGCTTGTTGCGCCGCGTCTTTTTACCCATCGTCATTTGGCCCCAAGGAGTCGTCGGAGGACGTCCGGAGGTCGAACGCGCCTCACCACCGCCGTGCGGATGGTCGACCGGGTTCATGGCGATACCGCGGACGCTGGGCCGTTTGCCCATGTGCCGCGAACGACCGGCTTTGCCGATCACTTGGTTTTCGTGCTCGATGTTTCCGAGTTGGCCGATCGTCGCGCGACAGACCACCAGAATCTTGCGCACCTCGCCCGAAGGCATGCGCACCTGCGCGTACTCGCCTTCCTTGGCCATGAGCTGCGCGCTGACGCCGGCGCTACGCACCAAACGTCCGCCTTGCCCCGGGCGCAATTCGATATTGTGGATGACGGTACCGACCGGAATGTTGGCGATCGGCAGTGCGTTGCCGACTTTGATGTCCGCAGCGGCACCCGATTCGATGATATCGCCGACCTTCAGGCCCAAAGGCGCGAGGACGTAACGCTTCTCACCGTCGCGGTACTTCACCAATGCGATGCGCGCCGAACGGTTCGGATCGTATTCGATCGTCGCCACCTTCGCCGGGATCGCATCTTTCGTACGCTTGAAGTCGATCAAGCGATACTGACGACGCGTGCCGCCGCCTTGGTGGCGGACGGTGATGTGGCCGTTGTTATTGCGGCCGGCGTGCTTCTTTCCGACTTCGAGGAGCGATTTTTCGGGAGCGACTTTCGAAAGCTCCGAAAAATCCATCGTCGTAATGAAGCGGCGGCCCGGGCTCGTTGGATTATATTTTTTAACCGGCATTGCTTGGCTCCGTTACTGCTCGAAGTAGTTGATGCCGCCGAGTTCGATCTTCTGACCGGCCTTCAGCGTCACCACGGCTTTTTTGAAATCGCTCTGCTTGCCTTCGGTACGGATACCGCGACGCGCCGAGCTGCGGGACTTCCCGCGCACGTTGATCGTATTGATTTTCTCGACGTTCACCGAGAAAATTTCCTCGACGGCGAGACGGATCTGCGTCTTCGTAGCGGAGGGATGCACGACGAACGTATACTGATGGCCGATCGAGTTCGCCATCGACTTTTCGGTGATACGCGGCGAGAGGATGATGTCGCGTGCGTCCATTATGCGTTCTCCTTCGGAGCCAGGCGAGCGCGAAGCGCCTCGAATGCCGCCGTCGTGAAGATGACGCGCTCGTGGCGCAGCAGATCTTTCACGTCGATCGCGCCGTCGTGCGTGACGCCGACGCGCGTGAGATTCCGGCAGACGAGCGCGAACGCGGCCGAGTTCGGTTCGCTCGCCGAAGTGACGACGAGCGTCCGCGGGCCGGCCTTCGCGGCTTTCGCCGAGCCGAAGAGCAGCGCCGCAGCCTGTGCGGTTTTGGTGAGGGCGAAGTCGCCGAGATCGAGGAACGTCACCGCATCCTCGGTGAAGCGCTGCGCGAGCGCGGCGAGGAAAGCGACGCGGCGCTCCTTCTTATTGAGATCCTCGACGTAACTGCGCGGCTGCGGCCCGAAGACGACGCCGCCGTGGCGCCACTGCGGGGAACGCGTCGAACCTTGGCGCGCGCGCCCGGTTCCCTTCTGCTTCCAGGGTTTGCGACCGCCGCCCGAGACTTCGTCGCGCTTCTTGGTCGAAGCGGTACCGGCGCGCGGATTTGCAAATTCGCGATGGACGGCGCGGTAGAGGACGTGCCCCTTCCCTTCGTTCGCGCCGGCGAGGAACGACGGGGTCGCCTCGTCGCGCAGAACTTTACCTTTGGTGTCGATTACTTGCGCCATCGTTATGCTTTCGCCTCCGCGCTCTTCGCACGTTTCACCGAGGAGCGCACGACGACCAACGCGTTCTTCGGCCCGGGGATCGGGCCGCGAACGAGCAGCAAGTTGCGCTCGCTGTCGGCACGGACGATCTCGAGGTTCTGATGCGTGGTGCGATCGACGCCGTAATGACCCGGCCGACGACTACCGCGGTGCGTGTGCCCCGCGTTCGTATCGCCGTTGCTGGCGGGCTGGCGATGGATCATCGACCCGTGGGTCTGATTGCCGCCCTTAAAGTTGTGGCGCTTCATGCCGCCCGAAAATCCGTGGCCCTTCGAAATGCCGACGACGTCGACGCGATCTCCGGGTTCGAAATTCGCAACGGTCACGCTCGCACCGACATCGACCCCGTCGATGCCCTCGCGAAACTCGCGAATGAAGCGCGTCGCTTCGACGCCCTGTTTCTTAAAATGTCCGGCAAGGGCACGGGTAACGCGGTGCTTTTTAATTGCGCCGAAACCGAGCGCCACGGCATCGTAGCCATGTTGCTCTTTGGTTCGACGCTCGACCACCGTGCAGGGACCGGCTTCGATCACCGTGACCGGTACGTACCGGCCGTCTTCGGTGAACACGCTCGTCATCCCAACCTTGCGGCCAAGGATGTTCTTCATCGTATCCTCGTCCTAAAAGTGTGTTATAACAACTGTGCCTAGCGTATTGCTCTTCGTTCCTTACGACGCGCGACAGAAAGCCGCGGCCGACGCTAGCGCCACAACCTCGGTACTATACAGAGGAGCCGCCCCGCCGTCAAGGTATCAAGGGGCTCCAGAGCCCAAAATCGCCATTCTTCAGGAGACGAGGAACCATGCCGACGACCAACGATCGAGATATCGAACTCAAGCGCATCGCCGCCGAGCTGACGACCTCGATGCTCGATAACCATAACGGCAACTGGAACGATGCCGATGTGGCCCGGGCCTTTCGGACGATTTACGAGGCGGTCCGGATCTCGTAGGGCGCGCCTACGTCGCCTTCCGCTGGTGGAGGGTCACGGTATTGCCGTCGGGGTCGTGGAGCTGCGAGATCCAACAGATCGGCGTCTCGTAGGGCTCGCTGACTTCGATCCCCAGAGCGAGAAGGCGCGCGCGCATCGCGGGGAGGTCGTCGATCTCC
This sequence comes from bacterium, assembly GCA_021845615.1. Taxonomy (GTDB): domain Bacteria; phylum Vulcanimicrobiota; class Vulcanimicrobiia; order Vulcanimicrobiales; family Vulcanimicrobiaceae; genus JABEUX01. The sequence continues at coordinate 7,460 of JAJZVP010000005.1, forward strand.
AGGGCGAGCGCCCCGGCACTTCCCGGACTCCCCAGCTGGGCGAACGTTCCGATCCCGAAGGCCGTGCCGGCGATATCGAACTCGGTCCAGGCCTCGGAGGCGAGGCCGGAGGGGGCGAGCCCGAGGGCGTCGCGATAGAACGCGAGCGCTCGCTCCATCTCGCGCACCGGGTACATGATGAAAGCGACTTCACGAACGGCCATCGCCGGATCTCCTCTGCTCGCTTACGAAAAGGCGGGAATCCCGGTGATCGCCTGTCCGAGGACGAGCAGGTGGATCTCGCTCGTTCCCTCGTAGGTCAACACCGATTCGAGGTTGTTCATATGGCGAATGACCGGATATTCCAGCGTCACCCCATTCGCCCCGAGAATGCTGCGCGCTTCTCGCGCGATCGTCAGCGCCTCGCGCACGTTATTGAGTTTTCCGAAACTCACTTGCGTGGGATGGAGCTTCCCGGCATCCTTCATCCGCCCGAGATGGAGCGCGAGCAAACTTCCCTTCTGGAGTTCCAGCAGCATGTTGACGAGCTTTTCTTGCGTGAGTTGAAAGCCGGCGATCGGACGATCGAACTGCACGCGCGATTTCGCGTACTCCAACGCCGTCGCATAGCAACTCCGGGCCGCGCCCATCACGCCCCAGATAATTCCGTACCGCGCTTCGTTCAAACACGCGAGCGGACCGCCGAGCCCGCGGGCGCCCGGCAAACGCGCGGAATCGGGCACGCGCACGTTATCGAGAATCAGCTCGCTCGTCACGCTCGCGCGGAGCGAGAGCTTGCGGTGGATGGCGTTGGTGCTAAACCCTTTCGTCGTCGTCGGCACGACGAACCCCGCAATGCCTTCATCGGTATTCGCCCAGACGATCGCGACGTCGGCGAACGAACCGTTGGTGATCCACATTTTCGTTCCGTCGATCGCCCAGTCCGAACCGACGCGGCGCGCGGTCGTTCGCATGCCGGCGGGGTTGCTGCCGAAATCGGGCTCCGTGAGGCCGAAGCAGCCGATCTTTTCTCCACGCGCCATCGCCGGAAGCCATTCGTTCTTCTGTTCTTCGCTCCCGAACCGATGGATCGCGAACATCGCCAGCGATCCTTGCACCGAGGCGAAGCTACGAACCCCCGCATCGCCGGCCTCGAGCTCCATGCACGCGATTCCGTAGGCAACGGCGCTCGCGCCGGGGCACTCGTAGCCGTGGAGATGCATCCCCAACAGCCCCAACGCTCCGAGCTCTCGCCCGATCTCGCGCGGAAGCGTGCCTTCTTCAAACCATTGCGCGATATTCGGCGAGATGCGATCCCGTACGAACGCCCGCACCGTATCGCGAATGAGCCGCTCCTCATCGTCGAGTAGCGCGTCGATCCCGAGAAAATCCATCGCGTCGGGCATTAACGGTTCACGAAACGCATATCGGCGTATCGTTCTCCTGCAACGGCCTCGAGCGGAAACGCGCTCTCGATCTCCTCGATCTCCGCGCGAGTGAGGTCGACGTTCAACGCGCCGAGGTTCTCTTCGAGCCTCGTTCGAGCTTTTGTCCCGGGAATCGGCACGACATCCTCTCCTTGTGCGAGTACCCACGCAAGCGCAAGCTGCGCGGGCGTGCAATGTTTACGTTCGGCGATCGCGGCGACGCGATCGACGAGTTCGAGATTTTTGCCGAAATTCGCTCCGACGAAACGCGGCGAGGTGCGGCGAAAATCGTCCGGCGCGAAATCTTGCGGGCTGCGAATCGCACCGCTGAGAAATCCGCGCCCGAGCGGGCTGTACGCGACGACGGCGATGCCGAGTTCGCGCGCCGCCGCGAGCTGGCCGTTCCGTTCGAGGTCGCGCGACCACAACGACCATTCGTTCTGCAGCGCCGCGATCGGGTGGACCGCATGCGCGCGCCGAATATTCGCCGCGCTCGCCTCCGAGAGCCCGATAAAGCGCACTTTTCCCGCGCGTACCAATTCGGCCATCGCGCCGACGCTCTCTTCGATCGGCGTTTCGGCGTCGACGCGATGCTGATAGTAGAGGTCGATGTAATCGACCCCAAGGCGCCGGAGCGATGCATCGCAAGCCTGCCGGACGTATTCGGCGCGCCCGTCGATCGAGCGCCGCTCCGGATGAGCGGGATCGCGAACGATCCCGAATTTCGTCGCCAGCACGACGCGTTCGCGCCGGTCGGCGATCGCGCGTCCGACGAGAAGTTCGTTGGTGAACGGGCCGTACATATCCGCGGTGTCGAGCAGCGTTACGCCGAGTTCGAGCGCGCGGTGGATCGTCCGGATCGATTCGGCCTCGTCGCCGTGGCCGTAAAACTCCGACATTCCCATGCAGCCCAACCCGATCGCACCGACGTGCGGCCCGTGTGTTCCGATGCGACGCTGCTGCACGATATTTTTAACGCTTGAGGGCCCGGCCGAGCTTTTCAAAGAGCCCTTCGATCGCTCGTGATTGTTGATCTTCAACGCGGCGCCACAGGAGGCGCCCGTCGGGCTCGGCGAGCTCGACGTCGACGCGATGTTCGACGGTCGTTTGCTTTCCTTCGGTATGTAAATAGAAACCGTGCGTGCCGTCGACGCCTTCGTTGAGAAAGCGCCACACGATGCGCTCCTCCGGAACCACCTCGTCCAAGCGCGCGTGGATGCCGAGGTGCCACGCCTCGGTCCGCCCCGGCGTTAGCGGCCCCGCGGTCCGCATGAACGGCTGCGAGGCATAGGGCCAAATATGGTCGCCCGAGGTCCCCATCTGTTCGAGCAGGTGGAAGATCCGACGTTTCGTGCCGGTGTAGGTGCGAGCGTGTGAAGTATGAAGCGGCTGGGACATGCCCGCCCCATTCTCCGTCGGCATGCACGACTCCGCGCATGCCGACGGAGCTCTCCCTAGATCTTCGGGCCGATATCTTTTTGCGCGAGTTTGTTGAGGTGCCCGATGACGAGCACCGCGAGCACCGTCACGACGACCGCATAGAGCAGTTCGGCCCAAACCCCGCTCCCATTCTTCAGATATTGCCCGACGAGATCGGCGATAAATTTATTCCAGGCTCCGGCGGCAAGGAGGCCAAAGGCCACCGTCGCCAGGGAGAGTACGCCCCTCTTTATAACGTCGATCGCGCCGCCGAAGGCGCGCAAAAAAGCGGCCCGAGTTGTTTCTCGGGCCGCCCTCGATTCGCTTGCTTCGAATCGCTATGCTTTGAGTTCGATATCGACGCCGGCCGGCAGATCGAGATGCATGAGGGCATCCATCGTCTTGGGCGAGGCCTGAAGGATATCGACGAGGCGCTTGTGCGTCCGCATTTCGAAGTGCTCGCGCGACTTCTTATCGTTGTTGGTCGAACGCTGCACGCAGTAGCGGTTGATCTCGGTCGGTAACGGCACGGGGCCGCGCACGAACGCGCCGGTACGCTTGGCAGTCTCGACGATTCGCTCCGCGCTCTGGTCGAGGACTTGGTGGTCGTAGGCCTTGAGGCGAATGCGAATCTTCTGCTTAGACATCTCTCTTCGAATCCTTCAGTTGACAAAGAACGGTTGCGCGTAAACCGCGCGAGGGAATGGCGGAGGCGAACCTACGCCGAGACGGAGGTGACGACGCCTGCGCCGACGGTACGGCCACCTTCGCGGATCGCGAAGCGAAGACCCTCTTCGCAGGCGATCGGCGTGATGAGCTCGACTTCCATCTGCACGTTGTCGCCGGGCATCACCATCTCGACGCCCTCGGGCAGCTTGATGGTACCGGTGACGTCGGTGGTACGGAAGTAGAACTGCGGACGATAGTTTCCGAAGAACGGCGTGTGACGGCCGCCTTCGTCCTTCGAGAGGACGTAGACTTCGGCTTTGAACTTCTTGTGCGGTTTGATCGAGCCCGGCTTGGCGAGCACCTGGCCGCGCTCGATATCGTTGCGATCGATACCGCGGAGCAGGACGCCGATGTTGTCGCCGGCGATGCCCATGTCGAGCAGCTTGCGGAACATTTCGATGCCCGTCACCGTCGTTTTGCGGGTCTCTTCTTGGAGACCGACGATCTCGACTTCCTCGCCGACCTTCACCTGGCCGCGCTCGACGCGCCCGGTGCCGACCGTACCGCGGCCGGTAATCGTGAACACGTCTTCGACCGGCATGAGGAACGGCTTGTCGGTTTCGCGCTGCGGCTGCGGGATGTACTCGTCGATCGTATCCATGAGTTTGAAGATCGGATCGGCATCCGGGTCGCCGCGCTTACCGCTGGAGTTGAGCGCCTTGAGCGCCGAACCGCGAATGATCGGGGTGTCGTCGCCGGGGAACTCGTACTTGCTGAGCAGTTCGCGAACTTCCATCTCGACGAGCTCGAGCAGCTCGGCATCGTCGACCATGTCGCACTTGTTGAGGAAGACGACGATGCGCGGCACGCCGACCTGACGCATGAGCAGAATGTGCTCGCGCGTCTGCGGCATCGGGCCGTCGGTCGCCGAGACGACGAGAATCGCGCCGTCCATCTGCGCCGCGCCGGTGATCATGTTCTTGATGTAGTCGGCGTGTCCGGGGCAATCGACGTGGGCGTAGTGACGCTTCACGGTCTCGTACTCTTGGTGCGAGATCGCAATCGTAATACCGCGTTCCTTCTCTTCGGGAGCGTTATCGATTTCGTCGACGCCGCGCTTCTGCGCGAGCCCTTCGGTCGCCAGACAGTTGGTGATCGCTGCCGTGAGCGTGGTCTTGCCGTGGTCGACGTGACCGGTGGTGCCGATGTTTACGTGCGGCTTGGTACGCTCGAACTTTGCTTTAGCCATGGTGTTTTTGCGTTGTCCTCTTTCGGTGTTACCTGGTGATTGAACGCCTCGAGCTTATGCCGCCGAGGTCTTCTTGCCGGCCGCCTTCGCGACGATCTCTTCTTCGACCGACTTGGGCGCCTTTTCGTAGTGAGAAAATTCCATCGTGTACGTCGCGCGCCCCTGCGTTGCCGAACGCATATCGGTCGCGTAACCGAACATTTCGGAGAGCGGAACGTGGGCCAAAATGACCTGCGCCCCACCGGCGACTTCCTCGGTCGCCTGGATCATGCCGCGACGGCGGTTCAAGTCGCCGGTGATCGCGCCCATGTAATCCTTGGGCGTGGTCACTTCGACCTTCATGATCGGTTCGAGCAGAATCGGCCCTGCGGCGCGATTCGCTTCTTTCCAACCCATCGACGCGGCGATTTTGAACGCCATTTCCGACGAGTCGACATCGTGATAGGAACCGTCGAATGCCGTCGCCTTGAAATCGAGCACCGGATATCCGGCCAGGACGCCGCTCTGCGCGGACTCCTCGATTCCTTGCATGACGGCCTTCTGGTACTCCTTCGGAACGGTACCGCCGACGATCTTCCATTCGAACTGGAAGCCGCTACCGGGCTCCAACGGTTCGACGCGAAGCCAAATATCGCCGTACTGACCCTTACCGCCGGACTGCCGAACGAACTTCCCTTGTTTCTCGACGGTCTTGGTGATCGCTTCTTTATAGGCGACCTGCGGTTTACCGACGTTCGCTTCGACCTTAAATTCGCGGCGCAGGCGATCGACGATAATTTCGAGATGCAACTCGCCCATACCGCCGATAATCGTTTGCTGCGTTTCCTCGTCGGTGCGCATGCGGAACGTGGGATCCTCTTGCGCGAGGCGCGCGAGCCCCTTACCGAGCTGATCCTGGTCGCCCTTCGTCTTCGGTTCGATCGCCTGGAAGATCACCGGTTCGGGGAAGGTGATCGATTCGAGAATGATCGGCGTCTTTTCGTCGCAGAGCGTATCGCCGGTGCGCGTATCGGTGAGCCCGACCGCCGCCGCGATGTCGCCCGCGCCGATCGAATCGATATCTTCGCGATGGTTCGCGTGCATGCGCAGGATACGACCGATGCGTTCTTTTTTACCGGAACGCGCGTTGTAGACGTAAGAGCCCTTATTGAGAACTCCCGAGTAGACGCGGAAATAGGTCAAATTGCCGTAGGGATCGGTCGCGATCTTAAACGCCAACGCCGAGAACGGCTCCGCGTCGTCGGGTTTGCGAACGAGTTCGATCGATTCGTCTTTCGGATCTTTGCCGACGATCGGTTTCGCATCGAGCGGCGAGGGCAAATAATCGACGACGGCATCGAGCAGCGGCTGCACGCCTTTGTTTTTAAACGCCGATCCGCAGAGCATCGGAAGCACCGTGCCGGCGATCGTCGCCTTCCGGAGCGCCGCCTTCATGCGTTCGACCGGCAGTTCCGCACCGTCGAAGAACATCTCCAACAACGCGTCGTCCTGTTCGGCGATCGCCTCGACGAGTTCCTGACGCCACTTTTCGGCGGTCGCCTTCAATTCGCCGTCGGCATCGGTGAGCGGTTCGTCGCCCATCGTCGATCCGAGATCGTCGGTGTAGATGATCTTATGCATCGTGAACAGATCGACGACGCCCTTGAAATTGTCTTCGGCACCGATCGGCACCTGAATCGGAACGGCGCGCGCGCCGAGGCGCTCGCGAATCTTGTCCACGACGTTGAAGAAATCGGCGCCCATGCGGTCCATCTTATTCACGAAGATGATGCGCGGGACTTTATACTTATTGGCCTGGCGCCAGACCGTCTCGGATTGCGGCTGCACGGCGGCAACCGAATCGAAGAGCGCGACGAGGCCGTCGAGCACGCGCAAGCTGCGCTCGACCTCGACGGTGAAATCAACGTGCCCTGGCGTATCGATGATGTTGATGCGGTTCTCGCGCCACGTCGCGGCGGTCGCCGCGGAGGTAATCGTGATGCCGCGCTCTTGCTCTTGCACCATCCAGTCCATCGTCGCGGCGCCGTCGTGGACTTCGCCGATTTTATGGACGCGACCGGTGTAAAAGAGAATACGCTCGGTGCAGGTCGTTTTGCCCGCGTCGATATGAGCGGCGATGCCGATGTTGCGCGTACGCTCGAGGGGGAAATCTCGTACTGCCATGTCCTGTTGCGAAATCCTTAGCTTCTACCAGCGGTAATGAGCGAAGGCCTTATTCGCCTCGGCCATTTTGTGAGTGTCTTCGCGCTTCTTGATCGTCGCGCCGGTATTATTCGCCGCGTCGAGCAGTTCGCCGGCGAGCTTCTCTTCCATCGATCGGCCGCCGCGCGCGCGGGCAAAACCGATCAGCCAGCGCATGCCCATCGCTTGACGGCGATCGGGGCGCACTTCCATCGGCACCTGATAGGTCGCACCACCGACGCGGCGCGGACGAACTTCGACCAGCGGCATCGCGTTGGAGAGCGCCTGCGAGAAAACATCCATCGGATCGCGTCCGGATTTTTCACCGACGATATCGAGGGCGGAATAGATGATCCGCTCCGCGGTCGATTTCTTGCCGCTCAACATCAACTTGTTGATGAAGCGAGCGAGAATCTTCGAATTGAATCGCGGATCCGGAAGAATCTGGCGTTTTGGTGCGGGACCTTTACGTGGCATAAATCGCTCTTTTTATCTCTCTTACTTTTTCTTGTCGCGCTTGGCGCCGTACTTCGAACGGCCTTGCTTGCGGTTTGCGGTGCCCGACGTATCGAGCGTGCCGCGAACGATGTGATAACGAACGCCGGGAAGATCCTTGACGCGGCCGCCGCGGACGAGGACGACCGAGTGCTCCTGAAGGTTATGGCCGATGCCGGGAATGTACGCCGTCACCTCTTCGCCGTTGGTGAGACGGACGCGAGCGACTTTACGAAGCGCCGAGTTCGGCTTCTTCGGCGTGACGGTCTTCACTTGCGTGCAGACCCCGCGACGTTGCGGATTACCGACAACTTCGAAGGTACGCGTCGGCAGATCGGGGTGTCCCGGTTTCGGGCCGGTCAAAATGACGCGGAACGCGCGGGTTTTGACCTTTTTTTCCGTCTGCTCGCGGCCCTTACGGACCAGCTGGTTAATGGTGGGCACTCGGACTCCTTAACAACGCGTTTTGCTTCACACACAAAGTCGGCCACACCCGTCGGTGGGCCAGAGCCAGGGGAGTATAGCAGGCGCAGGTGAGGGGCGTCAAACCCTAATGGCGCCCGCTCGCGACTCTCCGTCAGGGCAGGAGCCTGGAACCCGCGATTTTGCCTGCGGAATCGATCGCGACGGCAAAGGTGGGGGTGGTGCCGTTTGCGAGCTCGAGGCGATACCGGTAGAGCGTCGCCCCTCCGCCGAGTGCGGAGGCCCCGAGAAAGACCCACCGTTTCGGGGTTCCGAGGGGGCCGACCCCTTGCGCCAGCGAGGCCGTGAAACTCGGCGTGAAGAGCGCCGCAAAGCCGGGGGCCATCTCCGCCAGCGGAGGCTTCCCCGCGCCGTACGCCGCCCAGAGCGCTTCGACGAGGCGTGTCACGGCGGGGTTCTCCCCGGCCGCCGGGCGCTCCGCGAAGGCTGAGGGGAGCGCCGCGCGGGCGATCGCCGCGACGAGTCGGCGCAGCGGCGCGTCGCCCGCCGCCGCGAAGCTCCCGGCGTTGGTGAGAACGACGATCCCCAAGCCCTCATCGGGGAAGAGGGCATTCCAACAGAAGCCGCCGGCACCCGGCGCGAAGCCGTTATGCCAGAGCTCGCGTTGCCCATCGAGGCGACCGACGACCCAGCCCATGCCGTACTGCGTCGCCGCGCCGTCGGCGAGGCGACCGGGGCTCCACCACAGCCGGTCCATCGCCGGCGTGAGGAGATGCCCTCCGAGCAGCGCGATATCCCATCGAGCGAGATCGTCGGCGCTCGCGACGACGCCGCCCGCGCCCGAGTAGAGATCGAGCGAGAGGCGCTGCGTCGCGGGCACGGGCTGGAAGCCGTTCTTCGCCGCGAGAAAGGGAACGGCGATGCCCGGGAGCGCTTGCGCCGAAACGCCATAGCCGCTTCGCTTCATGCGTAATCGCGAAAAGATCTCCCGCCGAAGAAGCGTGCCGTACGGTACGCCGGTCACCGCCGATTCGATCGCGGCGAGCGCGGTGTAATTCGCGTTCGAGTACTCCCATCGCGTGCCGGGTACGAAATCGGAGCGGTCAGTCGCGAGAATTGCCAAAATCCGTGCTAAGCGAATGCGCCCCTGCGTCGGCCACCGATGCTCCATCAAATCGGGATAGTTATGCAAGCCGCTCGTTTGATCGAGCAGCTCGCGCACGGTTATCGCGCGAGCGTTCGGCAGCATCGGCAACCAGCGAACGATCGGCACGTCGAGCCCGAGCCGATGCCGTTGCACGAGTCGGAGTGCGAGCAACGCCGTCATTTGCTTGGTAATCGATCCGATAGCAAACGGTGTCTGCGGAGTGACGCGCTCCGAACGCGCGGGGCCGGCATAGCCGAATCCCTCGGCGTACACGAGTTTCCCATCGTGCACGACGGCGACGGCGAGCCCCGGCGTAAACGCGCGAGCGAACGCCTTCGCGGCGACGGCGCCGAGCGCCGGGTTGGGAACGACGCCGTCGTCGTGCGCCGCGCTCGCCGAATGCGGTACGAGAGCGAGCAGGATGACCGGTGAGAGAATCGTGGAGATCGTACGTTTCACAATACTTTCCTTATTGGGCGAGCGTTCGAAGTTCGCTCTCTATTTGCACCGCGATTTCCTTTGCCGAGTACCCGCGATGCGCGAGGGTGGTGAGAAATTGCGCGATCGCCTCGCGCAACGCCGTAGCGCGAGCGCGCTTGTCGGTAGCGGGCGTCTGCCGAGCGACGTGCGTTCCGCGGCGGCCTTCGCTCGATAGCCACCCACGTTCTTGCAACGCGGCGTACGCGCGCGCGACGGTATTCGGGGCGACGCCGAGGTCGCCCGCGAGCTGGCGAACCGTCGGCAACACGTCGCCCGGACGAAGCTCGCCGCGTTCGATAAATGCGCGGAGTTGCTCCACGATCTGTTGGAACGGCGGGAGTTCGAGGTCGGGATCGACCGCGAGGAAGATCTCGCTCATGGCGAGACGACGGGCGTCGCGTGGAAGTGGCGTTTTACGTACACGCTGGTCCAAACCCAGAGCCCGGCCCAAAGAATAAACATTGCGAGCCCCCAAAATCGTTCAACTCCTTCAATCGCCGGGAGCGTTCCGTTCACGAAATTGACGAACACGAACACGATGCCGCATGCCAACACGCACGCCATGCCGCTCTTTCGAATGCGCGAGGCCTGCTCGCGGATACGCTCCGTCGCGGGATTCGCACTGGTGAGTTGCGTCGGGGCACTCGCGATGCGCCACGCGATGGCAGCCATCGCGAGCACGCAGGCGCCCGCGATCGACGCAGGAATACGTTCGTTTGCGAGCCGTAGGTACGGGACGAGCGCAAAAAATGAAACGAGCGCAGCGACGATCCACAGCGTGGGTACGACCTCCGCTACCGGTCGGGGAGCGAGCGCGGCGATGCGCCGCACGCGTGCCCGCTCGTCGCGAACCAAATCGGCGATCGCAACGGCGACCAACGAGAGCGCGGTGAGGCTATACCCTATGACGGGATCGAGATCGCGTAGCGCGACGAGCCCTGCAACCAGCAACGCAAAGGCCGCAGTGGCCGCTCGCGCCGAAGCCGATCCCTTGCCGTTTCGCTTCACGCGCAGGGCGGCCAAGAGATAGACAATCCCAGCAAAGACCGCAACGGCGGAGACGATAATTCGTTCCATAACAAGTAGCGACGGCATCGCGAGCTCCTAAAGGTGTATTTGGTTTTTTATTGTATTGCTACACTAATACAAACTGCGCCTTTGTGTCAATAGGGTAATACATACATTTGAACGCTCCAGCGACGCACGCCCCACGGTTCGACGTCCTCGACGGCCTCCGCGGCGTCGCGATACTGCTCGTGCTCTGGTATCACGTCTGGGAGATATCCTGGCTGCCAGCGCCCATTCCGCAGATCGAGTTTCTTCCAGAGACCGGCTTCATCGGCGTCGCGCTCTTCTTCTTTTTGAGCGGTACCGTCATCACGCTGCCTTTCGCACGCGCCGCAATGGCGGGCACACAGCCTCCTTCGTGGCGGCATTTTTATCTCCGCAGATTTTGGAAGATCGTTCCGTCGTATCTGCTCTCCATCGCCGTCGCCTACGCGATCGGGTACGCGGCACGGCAGGGCGGCGCCGGAGCCGTTCCCGATCTCCTCACGCATTTGCTCTTCATCCACACCTGGTTTCCGCAGAGCGCCGGCGCGATTAACGGCGTGCTCTGGACACTCGCCGTTGAGGTCGAATTCTACGCGCTCTTTCCTCTGCTGTGGTGGTGTTTTCGTCGCGCGCGTTTCGCGACCACGGCGGTCCTGATCGCGCTCTCACTCCTCTGGCGCATGCACGCGGTCGCGTGCTGCGTGCATGCGGGTATCGTCTACCTCGATCAAGATCTTCCGGCATTCCTGAGTTGTTTCGCCTTCGGAATGCTCTCCGCGTCGCTCTTTTTCGAAGCGCGCGCGGGCTGGAGCGAAACGCGACAACACCTCGTTGGGACGGGCGCCTTCGTCGTCGGGACGATCGGCTGCATCGCGCTCCTGCAGTCGCTCTACGCTTTTCGCCTCGCCAATCAGTGGGCGGCCGTTTGGGCTGCGACCCATCGCGACCTTTTAGCCCTCACTTTCGCGCTGGTCGCGTTGGGCGCGTTGCTCGCGCCTCGCCCGCTCCAACGCCTTCTCGCCAATCGCCCGCTCGTTTATTTCGGCGCGATCTCCTACTCGCTCTATCTCTACCATCAGATGATCGCGCGGGAACTCCTCATCCATCGGTTTCCGCCCTTCGTTGGGACGCCGCAGTTCGACCCGCATTGGCAATCGGTATTTACGCTGCTCGCCTTCGCGCTCTCCATCGCCGTCGCCGCCGCACTCACCTATTGGTTCGAGCGCCCGTTGCAAACCTGGGGAAATCGCCGCTCGGAGCGCCCGTGATGGATCGTTACTGCTTTACGATCGGGTCGAGCAAACGATAGACCTTCGGGTACCCAGGCTCGTTCTGCATTCCCGGATCGCTCAAAATAAGCTTGGTAAGCGGGTTTTGCTGCGTCGGCTGCGGCACGTTCGCGATGATGAAATAGGTCGTTACCCCTTCGCCCGGATAGTACGTCGTGTTATAGAGTAATTGTTTGTATGCCGTCGACCACGGTACTCCATCGCCGTCGTCGGCCTGGGTTCCGTCCTTATAAAAGACCGTAATCTTCAAATACTGAGCGGGCTGCGGATTTTTCGATGTATTCTTTTGCGGCACGGTAAAAAGGAGATAGCCGTTCGGGGCGGTCGCAGACGGCATCTGCGGAAGATTTGAAATCGTCGTCGCGAGCGGATCGGAGGATGAAATCCATCGAATCGATGCAACGCGTAAATTATCGTCCTCGATGTGAAAGAATTGATTCATGCGAACGATATCGCCCTTGACCGCGCCGCGCGTGGGAACCGATGGGGCGGCAGAAACGAACGACGAACAGGCGAGGGAGAGAACGGCGGCAAGAACGATACGAATCACGATAGATCCTCCCGTACGCACCTCATATCCGAGATGCGGCAATCTTGGCGAGTTGGATCAATTGCGGCAACGGCGCCTTCGGATCGTTGAGGGCGGCGTTATCGCTTTGATAGTGCAGCAGAACGGTAAATGCAAACCCGCGCTTCAGGACGTGGATGATCTCCGCGTCGCTCTTCACCCAAAGGGCTGCATCTCCGATCCCATGAAGGTCGACGACGTCGCCGGCTAGCTGCTTCCGAAAGGCTTCGTAACTGTTCGCGTCGCCCACGTAGGTGACGCGCACATATCCCTTGGGAGCGCCGAAATACGCACAGGTGGTCTTCGGCGCATTCGGCGGTGCGTAGTCGCTCGCGGGCGCGGCGACCCCTGCGCGCGGCTGCACCCCAAGGGCTCGCCGTGCGTCCGCCCGAGTCACCAACGCACACGGATTGCTTCTCGGGGACCACGCGCCGGCGGCGAGTGCGATCGCAACGAGCCCCGCAGCGAGGACGGGGAGCACGATCGAGAGCGCGAGTAGTCGCTTCATAGCTCACGAGTATTATAGCGCACGTCTGCTTGCCTTGCAACGAGCGGACGGGGATCCGTCGCATCGCGCCGCGCCGCGGGAACCTCTGCCCGCATGAGGGTACGCGCGCGAGGCTTTACCGCATTGGAAACGACGATCGCCGCCGGCCTCATCGCGGTGCTTTTCACCGCGGTCGGCAGCGGTCTCGTCCGCGAGGGCGCGGCGTTTCAGAGGGGCGTCACCGCCGACGTTCTCGCCGCGGCGGCGCACGAGGAGCTTCGCATCGCCGCCGACGCGCTGAAATACGAAGGCTCCTCACTCCAGGCTACCGATATCGCGACGACGTTGCCGATGCCGGTAGGATCGCCGATGCCCGCCCGGATCTCGCTCTCGATCGCGTCGCTACCGGGCGGCTCGCTCGCGATACGCGTGCGCGCGAGCGGTCGCGGTGCTTCGGGAACCCTCGCGCGCGAGGCGACGTTGGTCGTCGAACGGCGAATGCCCGTGCCGGGCAGCAGCATTACCGCGGCGGCGCCGGTTGCGGCACCCTTTGGGGCACCGTGACGATCCTGCGCGCACTTTTTTTCGCCGCGATCGCTGCGGCGATCGCCCAAAGCTTCGCCGCGCTCGCGCTCTCGCTTGCGCGTACCGCCTCGCTGCATGCCGCGCGCGGCAGTGCGCGCGACGCACTCGGCGCGGCCCCGGTCGTCGTGCAGCAGATCGTCGCTTCGCGACTCGCACTGGGGAGCGATCCACTCGCCGCGATCGCGCCGATCGTCGGCTGCACGGCGATCGGAGCGAACGCGTGCGCCCTGCGCGCCACGACGACGGTCGTTTTGCAGGCGAGCGGCGCGGGCGCGATTCTCCAAGATAACGCCGGCGTCGATGAGGCGCGCGTCGCGATCTCTTTGCGAAGCGTCGTCACCGACTCCACCGGGCGCACCGTCGTGGTTGCGAATCGCAACGCGCTGCTACGCACCTTCGCGCGACCGCCCTACGCAAGCTACGAAGGCGATGTGGAGAGTTCGGGAATCGCGCCGAGTTCGACGGCGGCCGGGACGCTGGTGGACGTGCGCTACGAAAACGTCACGAGCGGCGCGAGCATGCCCGGCAACATTTGGCGGAGCTCGACGGCGGCTCCGGCGAGCGCCGCGCCCTGGCCGCAATAAGCTCCGTTACGGCACGAAGCGGTCGATCGCGCCGGCGAGTTCCGCGGGTGCCTCGATGGGAATGTTGTGCCCGCAATCGCGCAAGACGACGAAAATACTCCCGGCGATCCGGTCCGCGACATCGGTCCGTAGGCGCGGCAAGCTTGCGAGTGGATCGCTCGCACCGGCGAGAACGAGCGTCGGAATGGCGACGACGCCGAGTTCGTCGCGAAAATCGAGGGCGCGCCCGGCGTCGTACCAGCCGAACCAGTGTTCGCGCGAGGCGATGAGGGCGTCGTCGATCAGCACGTCGCGCATCGCGTCATCGATGGGGCGCCGCATCGCACCCGCAACGAATCGCGCGATCCGCTTGCGGGAACCGAAGGCCTCGAGCGCGAGGTCGCGATGGCGTTGGTTTCCACGCGATCCGCGCGCCGAACCCGGCGCGACGAGGAGCATCCGTTCGATGAGCGGATGAGCGCGAGCGGCGAGATATTGGCCGACGCGTCCACCCATCGAATGCGCGACCAGCGTTACCGGCACGCCGATATGCGTCAGGATCGCTTCGTAATCGGCGGCGTAGCCTTCGAGCGAATGTCCCTCGCCGGGGCGATCGCTGCGGCCGCATCCTCGAGCGTCGAAACGGTGGATCGTATATCGCTGCAGATCGAGTCGCGCGATCGAGGCGTCCCACATGCGACGCGAACTGATCCAGCCGTGCGCGAAGAGCAGATGTCGCCCTCCCTCTCCCATACGTTCCAGCCAAAGGCCGGTACCATCGCGTTCGATACTCTCGCCGGATACCTGGTGCATGGTGACGAATGATGCGCGCTACCGTGGAAAAGCGCCTGCCGACCTATCTCGGCCTGCTGTACGTCGTGTTCGTTTGGGGTTTGAACACCGTACTCGTCAAAATCGCCGTCTCGCACGTCGACGCACTCGCATTTACGGCGCTGCGTTTTTCAACGATGGCACCGCTCGCATTGCTGTGGGTTCGCCTCTCCGGCGCCCGCTTGAGCTTCGAACGTCGCGATTGGCTGCTCTTGCTCGCAAGCGGAGCGTGTGGATTCGGCATCTATCAATACTTTTGGGTCATCGGCCTCGCCCACACGACGGCATTTGCATCGTCGCTGCTCGGAAGCAGCACGCCGATCTTTACCATGATCTATCTCGTCGCCCTCGGATGGGAGCGCGTGCGCAGCACCCGGTGGATCGGCGCTGGCATCGCCCTGCTCGGCATCGCGGTCTTCGAAGGCGCCTTCGCCGGACACGCAACCTTCCGCATCGGCGACGCACTCACGCTGCTCGCGGCGATGACCTTCGCCGGCTTCAACGTCATCAGCGCGCGCTTGGCTCCGCGCTATCATCCCGTCGCGCTCCTCGCCGCCACGTTACTCATCGGAACGGCGATGATTTTACCGGCCGGTATTCCCGCACTCGTCGCCGACCCTCCCACCCTCTGGCCGCCAGTGGTCTGGGAGGTCTTTGCGTTCGCGGTCGTCTTTCCAATCGTCCTCACCTATCCGGTCTGGAGTACGGGGATCGCGCGGATCGGCGCGGCGCGCGTCGCGCTCTTTAGTTTCCTCGTCCCCATCGTTTCCGGAGCGCTCTCGATTCCGATGCTGCACGCGCACTTCCAACCCCACCAACTGCTCGGCGCGGCGATCTCGCTCGTCGGGCTCGCCGTCGCCACTCTGCTCGGGCATCTCTCCGTTGCGGAGGCTTGGGCGCAGCGAGCCGGAGATATCGAGCATTAGCGCGAAGGCGCCGCCCTGATGGCTCGCCGCGCATGGTATTGGCTCCTCGCGTTACCGTTCATCGCCTTGCTGGACGTTCCGCTCTACGATCGGATCGATCCGCGCTGGAACGGAATTCCATTTTTCTACTGGTACCAACTCGCGTGGGTCGTGCTGACCGCCGCGCTGCTCGGCATCGTCTATCTCGCAACGCGCGAGCGCGCCCGATGAGCGTCACCGCTTCGGTCTTCGTCGCGCTCGTGCTCGTCGCCAGCGCGCTCGGATTCACCGCCGCGCGACGCAACGGCGGCGACCTGCGCGCCCTCAATGAATGGGCGCTCGGGGGGCGCCGCTTCGGCACCATTCTCTCCTGGTTTCTCCTCGGCGGCGATCTCTATACCGCCTACACCTTCATCGCGCTCCCGGCGCTCGTCTACGGCGTCGGCGCCCTCGGTTTTTTCGCCGTCCCCTACGCGACGATCGCCTATCCCATCGTCTTTCTTCTCCTCGCGCGTTTTTGGAGCATCGCTCACGAACGCGGATACATGACCGCCGGCGATTTCGTCCGCGGCCGCTATCGTAGCCGTTCGCTCGAACTCGCAATCGCCGCGACCGGCGTCCTCGCCGCGCTCCCGTATATCGCGCTGCAGATCGTCGGTATGAAAGCCGTCCTCGCCCAACTCGGTGGTATCTTCGCCATCGGCGGCGGTGCGATGCCGCTCGCCGTCGCCTTTACGTTACTCGCGGCGTACACCTATATCGGCGGGCTGCGCGCGCCGGCCACGATCGCGGTCTTCAAAGACATCCTGATCTATCTCACGATCGCCGCCGCCATCGTCGTCATCCCGCACGCACTCGGCGGATGGCACGCCATTTTCACCGCCGCCGATCGCGCGCTGGCGAGCCCGCTGCACCCGTTCCCGCTTCTCGTCGCACCGCAGATGCAGTTTGCCTACGCGACCCTCGCGCTCGGCTCGGCGTTCTCGCTCTTTCTGTACCCACACGCCATTACGTCGTTGCTCTCCGCTCGCAGCGCCGATGTCGTACGGCGCAACGCCGCGCTCCTACCGCTCTATTCGATCCTGCTCGGCATCATCGCACTGCTCGGTTTCGCCGCCCTCGCCGCCGGCATCCACGCGCCTCCGAACGAAATCGTGCCGATTCTCTTCGCACGATTCTTTCCACCCTGGTTTGCCGGGCTCGCCGACGCCACGATCGTGATCGGCGCGCTCGTTCCAGCCTCGATTATGGCGCTCGGCGCGGCCAATCTCTTCCTCCGCAACGTCGTTTCGCCGCTCTCGGGGCGCGCACCGAGCCGCGACGCGGGGAGCACGAAATGGTTGACGCTCGCGTTTTGCGCGCTCTCCTTGATTCTGGTACTCTTCATGAATGTAAAATTCGCCATCTACTTTCAACTGCTCGGCGGAGCGTGGGTGCTTCAAACCGCGCCTGCAATATTTTTCGGTCTCGGCGAACGCTCGCTGCCCGCGCGGGCGTTGCTTGCGGGCTGGCTCGCCGGCATGATCGCGGCAACCTCCTTCGCGCTCGTCGACGGCTTCTCGCCGAACATCGCGCTGCACGTCGGCTCGTGGACGCTGGTCGGATTTATCGCGATCTACGCGGTGGCGATCAATCTCGGAGTCGCGCTCGTCGCCGCCGCGCTCCTGCGCGTTCGGTCGCCGCAGGGTGAGATCGCATGAGCGAACGGATCGAACCCGCCGGATGGGCGCCGCCGAGCGGCTATGCAAACGGGATGATCGCGTCAGGACGCGTCCTCGCAATCGCCGGGCAGGTCGGCTGGGACGCACGGCAGCATCTCGTCTCCGCGGATTTCCTCGCGCAGGCCGCCCAAGCGCTGCGCAACGTCGCCGACGTACTGCGTACCGCCGGCGGAGATCCCGAACATCTCGTGCGGATGACCTGGTACGTGCTCGATGCTGCGGAGTACCGCGCGAACGCGAAGGCGCTCGGCGCCGCCTATCGGGAGATTATCGGCAGTCATTATCCGGCGATGACGTTGATCGTCGTTGCGGGACTGCTCGAAGAAGGCGCGCGAGTGGAAATCGAGGCGACGGCGCTCCTACCGGCGCTCGACCCGTAGTACCCGAATGCTCCAGGCCGGCTCCTAGGGACGCTCGCGAAGTTTGTAGCGCTGCAGCTTTCCCGTCGCCGTGCGCGGAAGCGCGTCGATGATTTCAATCTCACGCGGCGCCTTAAATGGAGCGATCGTCGCCTTGCAGTGCTCGATAAGTTCGGCGACGCACGCGGCGTCACCGACGCGCGGGGCGCGGAGGACGACGTAGGCCTTTACCATCGTCGTATGGTGCGCCGGATCGGGTTTTCCGACGACGGCGCATTCGAGAACGTCGGCGTGAAGCAAGAGCGCCTGCTCGACCTCCGGTCCCGATACGTTGAACCCCGCCGAGACGATCATATCGTCGGCGCGAGCGACGTACCTGAAGTAGCCCTTGCTATCGACCGAATACGCATCTCCGGGATAGTTCCATCCGTCTCGAACGTAGGTGCGCTGCCGGTCGTCGTCGAGATAGCGACAGCCGGTCGGCCCGTAGACCGCGAGTCGACCGACCGTACCGATGGGCACCTCGTTGCCGAGCTCGTCGTGAATCTGTGCGACGTACCCCGGCACGACGCGCCCGGTCGATCCCGCCCGCGCCTCCTCGGCTGGTGACGCGATAAAAATATGCAGCATCTCGGTGCTGCCGATCCCGTCGACGATCGAGATTCCGGTCGCGGCACGCCACGCTTCCCAAACGACGCCCGGAAGGGTCTCGCCGGCCGAGACGCAGATCCGCAGGCTCGACCAGTCGCGCTTCGCCGCATGCGACGTCAACGCACGATACGCGATCGGTGCGGTAAAGAGCACGCTGATCCGATGGCGTTCGATCGCCGCTGCGAGTTCTTCGGTCCCCGCGCGTTCCAGAAGCACGGTCGATGCTCCGATAGCGAACGGAAACAAGAGTATGCCGCCGAGGCCGTAGGTAAATGCCAGCGGCGGAGATCCGCTAAAACGATCCTCCGGGTCGGCCTTGAGGACCTCCGCACCGAAGCTATCGCAGGTGGCGAGGAGATCGCGATGAACGTGCATCGCCGCTTTGGGAAGCCCCGTCGTTCCGGAAGTAAACGCGATCATCGCGACGTCCTCCGCGGCGGTCGCAACGTTCTGAAAAGTCGCCGATTTTTCCGCAACGCGTCGTTCGAGGGATTCATCGCCGCCGTCGCCCCAATAGCATATCGTCATCTCGGGCCGGGATGCGCGTGCGCGTTCGAGCTCCTCCGCGAGGCGAGCGTCGCAGAGCGCGATCGCAACGCGAGCGCGTTCGCTCACGGTCTGAAGTTCCTGCGTGCGATAGAGGGGCATCGTCGTCACGACGATGCCTCCGGCCTTGAGAACCGCGAACCAACACGCGAGCAACGTCGGCGTATTCGCCGAGCGCAGTAAAACGCGATTTCCGGTGACGAGCGCGAAATCTTCGACGAGAACGCGAGCGATCCGATTCGCCCACTCCATCATCTCCCGATAGCTGTAGGTCGTGCCATCTTCGGCAATCGCACAGGGACGATCTCCGCGCCCCTCTTCAACATGACGATCGAGAAAATACCACGCGGCATTGATCCGGTCGGGATAGCGCATGCGCGGCAGCGTGAAGGCGAAGCGCGGAAGCGCGGCCTCGGGGGGAAGCCGGTCGCGAGCGAAGGTGTCGAGATGCGCGCTCTCAACCACGCGCATCCTCCTTCATCAGCGACCGAGCGATCACGGTTTGCTGCACCTCGCTCGCTCCTTCGTAAATGCGCAGCGAGCGAACGTCGCGATAAAGCCGTTCGACGATCTCTCCCCGCGTCACGCCGCGCCCGCCGAAGAGTTGCACCGCCCGGTCGCAGACGCGACCGGCGGCTTCGGTCGCATACCATTTTGCCATCGCCGCCTCCCGAGTGACCCGTTCCGCTCCCGCGTCTTTCGTATAAGCCGCTCGATAGACCAACAGCGCCGCGGCATCGATCTCGGTCGCCATCTCGGCGATCGCTCCAGAAACGAGTTGAAGATCTGCGAGCCGCGCTCCATATATTTCACGCTGCATGACGTGTGCCCGGGATTCGTCGAAGGCGCGTCGCGCGAAACCGAGCGCCGCCGCGCCGACGGTGGTCCGAAAGAGATCGAGCGTCGCCATTGCAATCCGAAAGCCGTCCCCTTCGTTTCCGAGCAGCGCATCGGCGCCGACCCTCACGCCCGAGAAACGCAGCGCCCCTAAGGGATGCGGAGAGATCGTTTGAATCGACCGCGTTTGCACGATGCCCGGTCGTCCGGCCTCGACGATAAAGGCACTCAACCCCTTCGTCGGATGATCGCCCGTGCGGGCGAAGAGCACGTAAACATCGGCGATACCGGCGTTGCTGATCCAGCATTTCTCGCCGGTAATGTCGTACCCATCGCCGCTTCGGTGCGCGCGCGTCGTCAGCGCCGCAACGTCGGAACCCGCACGCTCCTCCGAGAGTGCGAACGCCGCGAGCGAGGTTCCGGCGAAGATGCCGGGCAAGACGCGCTCGCGCTGCGCCGCCGTTCCAAAAAGCGAGATCGCTCCGCTACCCAGCCCTTGCATCGCGAATGCAAAATCGGCGAGCGCGCTCCGATAGGCGAGTTGTTCTCGCGAAAGCGCGACCGCGCGAATATCGAGGCGCGCGCAGGGCGCGAGCCAACCGCCCGCTCCGAGCTCTCGCGCCCACGAGCGCGTCCGCGCGGCGACAGAGGCATCGTCGATCCCATCGTCATTAAAACGCTCGCGCGGCACGGCGTCGAGCCACCGCTCGAATGCCTCGGCCTGCTCGCGATGCGCGCGATCGAAAAACGGCCAGGCGAGGGTCGCGTCGAGTCGCATCAATTACCCTCAAACTGCGGCCGGCGTTTCGCGATGAAGGCCTCGTACGCGCGGCGGAAATCGCCGCTCGCCATCAACGCGGCTTGAACGCGCGCTTCCATCGCGATTTCCTCGCCGAGCTCCATTCCCGGTGCCGCCTCAAGCATCGCCTTGGTGACCTCGTGTGCGCGCGTCGGTCCGTTCGCAATCTCCCGCGCGCACGATCGCGCTTCTTCATCGAGAAGTTCCGGCGTGCAGAGCCGGTTGAAGAACCCCCACGAGAGCGCCTCCTCGCCGGAGAGTTCTCGCCCGGTGTAGAGCAACTCGCTCGCCCGGCCCAGGCCGAGAATGCGCGGTAGCATCGCGCAGGCGCCCATATCCGCCCCGGAGAGCCCGACGCGCACGAAGAGAAACGCGACGCGAGCCCGGGCGGTGCCCAGACGAAGATCGGAGGCCATCGCGAGGATCGCCCCAGCTCCGGCGCAGACGCCGTCGACGGCCGCAATGATCGGCTGCGGACAGGCGCGCATCGCCGCCACGACGGCACCGGTCATCTCGGTAAACCGCAGTCGCTCGTCGGGAGCCATCGCTACCAGCGGCCCGATAATCTCCCGCACGTCACCGCCGGAACAAAAATTCCCGCCCGCGCCGCGCAGCAACACCGCGCGCACGGCGCGATCGGTCTTCAACGCTTGAAAGCCGTCGCGTAAGGCCGCGTAGATCTCAAACGTCAGCGGATTTTTTCGCTCGGGACGCGCGAGCGTCAGCGTCATGACGCCGTCGTCCGTCGATACCTGCAGGCCCTCCGCCTCGATCACTGCATCACCAACGGGAGATCTTGCTCGCTTCGCAGCCCCGCACTGTTTCGAGCGATGACGCGGAGCGCGTACGAGCGCGTAAAAATCGGCGGCCAATCGAAGAGTGCGAGCTTGAATGCAAACCTGCCGTACGCCGTTCGCGGAACGTCGATCGAGAACAGATTCGTGCGTACCTCCACCGACGCGGTATTCGTCGAGGTCACGAAGCTTCCGCTCCACGTCGTACCGCGGCGGAGATCGAGGCTCGAGAAGTGCATGGCGAGCATTCTCGGGGGCGCGTCGTTGCCGAGGATCTCGG
Source organism: bacterium (assembly GCA_021845615.1). Taxonomy (GTDB): domain Bacteria; phylum Vulcanimicrobiota; class Vulcanimicrobiia; order Vulcanimicrobiales; family Vulcanimicrobiaceae; genus JABEUX01. The sequence goes on from JAJZVP010000005.1 coordinate 29,197, forward strand.
GGCTCGGCATCGCAACGGGTGATACGCCGACCGAGACGTCCCGCGGAAGCGGCGGCACGTGCGAGACGCAACCGACGAGTGCGAGAAGCGCTATCGATGCGAGCGACCGGCGCAACGGAACGGCGAGCATACCCTTTCATCGGCGCGTGCGGCGGTGGATTCCTGCACGTCGGAGGGACGCATGCCTCGCTTGCATAAGGTCGCGCCATGGAAGGCAACGCACCACGTAGCCTCTCGCTCGATTATGCGATGGCTTTTTCGTGCCTCACGATCGTCACCGGCTTCTTCATCGATGCGTGGGCGCACGGGCACGTGCCGATCGAAACCTTCCTCACGCCCTACCACGGCTTTATCTATCTTGGGATGCTCGCAATTCTCAGCACGCTCGGCGCCCAGTATCTGCGCGGACGGCGGCTCGGATATCGCGGCCTGCACGCCTTTCCGAAGCCCTATCATCTCGCCTTGATCGGCATTCCGATCTTCCTCATCGCCGCTCCCAGCGACGTGGCGTGGCATGCGATCTTCGGGCTCGAAGAGGGCGTCGACGCGCTCTTGAGCCCAACGCACCAAATGATGGGACTGGCAATTTTTTTTCTCGCCTCGGCACCGATCCGCAGCGCGCTCGCTGCACGCGATAGCGAGGCTTCGCCGAAGGGATTGCGCGAACAGTTGCCTATCGCCATCGCACTGGCAGCCTGGCTGGGATTGATCCACTTCGGTACCGCTTACGCCTTTATTCCCGCCGCCGATCGCGGCAACGCTCCGCCGCCGATCTCGCCGCTCCAGGCAACGTATTTTACGGCGATCGCTCTGAGCTACTACAAAAGCTCGCTCGGCGTCCTCGTGGTGATCTTTCAATCGGCGCTCTTTGCCGGGTTCGCCCTCTTCCTGAGCGCGCAATTTCGGAGCGCGTTCGGCATGTTGACGGTCGTTCTGGTTCTCGGCAACACGCTCAACGCGATTCCCTTTACGAATGCGACGCCGTTGCTCGCGACGACCGTGCTCTGCTCGCTCGTCGCCGGGCTCCTCGGCGATGCTTGGGTCGCTCGATTCGATCCCCATCCTTCGCGCCCGGCGCCGTACCGTGCGCTCGCCATTATCGTTCCGCTTTCGTATTTTGCGTGCTACTTGATCGTGACGGATCTCACCTCGGGTCTCTGGTGGGACGTGCATTTTCGGTTCGGCGTCTTGCTTTGGTGCGCGGCGGTGGGAATGGGGCTCTCCCTTCTCACGATGAGCGCGCGCCGCGCGTGATTCCCGAACTCATCGCGATCCTCACCGCACTCCTACATCTCGCGTTTGCGGGAAACTACGGCTACTTTCGGGACGAGCTCTACTTTCTTGCCTGCGCGCACCATCTCGCGTGGGGCTATCCCGATCAGCCGCCATTGGTCGCACTCGTTGCCCTGCTCTCCGCGCCGTTCCACTGGAACCTCTTCGTCCTGCGCGCACCCGTCGCTATCGCTGCCGCTCTCAACGTCCTCGTCGTCGCATCGCTCGCCCGCGAGGTCGGCGGCAAACACTTTGCGCGCGTCCTCGCCGCGATTGCGGTAGCGGCGCTTCCCGCCTATCTCACGCTCGGAAGCGTGCTCACGACGACCTCGTTCGAGCCGCTCACGTGGTCGCTCGTCGCGTTGCTGACGCTGCGCGCACTCCGTACCCCGACACCAGCGGCCGGGGCGCTCCTCGGTGCGGCGATCGCCTTCGGGACGTACGGCAAATATTCGATGCTGCTCTGGGTGGTCGCACTCGCGCTTGGCATCGCGTGTTCGCCACAACGAACGCTGCTGAGGTCGCCGTGCGCGCTTGCAGCCTTCGCCGTCGCGGCACTCGCGCTCGCTCCGAATCTACTCTGGCAGGCAACGCACGGTTGGCCGTTTGCCGCGGTCATTCACGCCGATTTCCTCGATCGGCACTCGTTCAATAACGGCTGGCAACTCGAATATCGCGGCTTTCTCGCAAACACGATTTCGTTCTCGCTCGAACAGATCGCATTTACGAATCCCGTGCTCGCTCCGCTCTGGATCCTGGGCATCGTTACGGCCCTGCGCACTCCCGCTCTCCGTTTTATCGGCATTGCCGCACTGGGAACCCTCGCCGTTGCCATAGCGCTCGAAGCGAAGGGCTACTACGTCATCGGTGCGTACGGGAGCCTCCTCGCAGTGGGGGCGACCGCGTTGGAACGTGCGAGCGAGTCGCTGCGTGCGGCTCGCGGCATCGCTATCGCCGCCGTTCTCGCGACCGCGACGCTCGCTCTCCCGCTCGCCGCGCCCGTTCTACCCGTCGATACCTTGATCGCGTACTCCAGGGCGCTCCACCTCACGGGGAATCACGGGACGGCGGCGCGCCTGATCCAACCGCTGTTCGCCGAAGAGTTCGGCTGGCAACGGCTCGCCGAAGATGTCGCGCGTGCCTACGAACGCATACCGACATCGCGGCGAGCGCGCACGGCGATCTATGCCGATACCTATGCCGATGCCGGCGCGATCGACCGCTACGGCCCGGCACTGCATCTACCGCCGGCGATTTCAAGCCAGAACGCCTATTGGCTCTGGGGGATGCGCGGATACGATATGCGCAGCGTTCTCGCAATAGGAGCGAGCCGCCAGCGCAGGCTCTTCGCCGCCTATGCGACCTGCACGCGGGTCGGCAGCACCTTCGATCGCTATCGCGCGGTCGTCGAAGGCCCGACACCGATATTTTTCTGCACGCACCCACGCATGCCGCGCGCGGCGCTCTGGCGCTCGCTCCGTTGGTATGGAGCCTAGACGAGCCCCACGCTCTAGGCGAGGACCAGCTCTTCTCCGTTCCGATCCCCGGTTAAGAACTCCATCGCGCCGCGAACGACCGTCGCAACGTCGATAATCCGGCCGCTCGGGTTCATCGCCGCGAGTTGCGCGCGTGCCTCCTCCGGGCTCGCGCCCGTGTGGCCGACGATTTGGTCGACTGCCTGTTGCATCATATCGGTCTCGGTATATCCCGGACAGATGGCGTCGATGCAGACCCCCGAGCCGGCAAATTCGGCGGCGAGCGCGCGTGTCAACCCGATGACGCCGTGTTTGCTCGCGCAGTAGGCGGCGATATACGGCGCTCCGTAGAGCCCGGCGATCGATGCAATGTTGACGATGCGCCCGAAGCCGTTGGCGCGCATCTCGCCGATAACGGCGCGCGAACAGAGAAACGTTCCAGTAAGATTCGTGGCGATGATCTGCTGCCAAAGCTCGTCGCTCGTGCGCCCCAATGGCGCCGATGCGGCGATCCCGGCATTATTGACGAGCATTGCGATCGTTCCGTGCCGCTCGCGCGCCATGGCGAAGGCTCGCTCCACGCTCGCCGCGTCGCCGACATCGCAAGCGATCGCATCGATACCCGGCTCGCTCGCACCGGCGCGGCTCAGTCCGCTCACCGCAGCGCCGGCTTCGGCGCAGGCACGAGCGATCGCGAGCCCGATGCCCCGCGACGCACCGGTTACGACGACGTGCCGTCCCCGAAGATCGAATCCGTTCATGATGGTTGCTCCAGTCTGCGCGCGATCGCGCGTTCGAGTTGTTCTTTTCCGGGGAGGTAGGGCTTCGGCCATCCCGGATCGCGATAGCCGAGATCGGCCGCCGCGTGAAGGGTCCAGTAGGGATCGGCGAGATGCGGTCGCCCGAGCGCGACGAGATCGGCGCGCCCCCCCGCGATCAGCGCGTTGACCTGTTCGTGATCGGTGATGTTTCCAACCGCGAGCGTCGCGATTTCGACCTCGTTGCGAATCGCATCGGAGAACGGCGCCTGAAACATGCGCCCGAAGCGCGGGCGGCTCTGCGGATCGGTCTGGCCGGTCGAAACATCGATGAGATCGGCACCCGCGGCCTTGAACGCGCGCGCGATCTCGATGGCGTCGCGCTCGTCGTTCCCGCCCTCGCACCAATCGGTCGCCGATATTCGCACCGAGATCGGGCGCTCCGCGGGCCAACGCGCGCGCATCGCACGAAAGACCTCGAGTGGAAAGCGCATTCGATTTTCCAGCGGTCCGCCATAACGATCGTTGCGCCGATTCCGGAGCGGCGTGAGGAAGGACGAGAGCAGGTAGCCGTGCGCGCAGTGGAGCTCGAGCATATCGAAGCCGGCCTCGATCGCCATCTCGACCGCCGCGACAAACTCATCGCGAATCGCGCGCATCCCCGCCTCGTCGAGAGCGAGTGGAACCTGGTTTCCGGGAGCGTACGGAATCGCCGACGGCCCGACGACCGGCCAGTTCCCCTCCTCGAGCGGCTCGTCCATCCCCTCCCACATCAGTTTCGTCGATCCCTTCGGCCCCGAATGCCCGAGTTGGAGCGCGATCTTTGCCCGCGTACTCCGGTGCACGAAATCGACGATGCGCTTCCACGCGCCAACGTGCTCCGCTGCATACATGCCGGTGCATCCCGGCGTGATACGCCCCTGCGCGCTCACGCAGGTCATCTCGGTAACCACGAGCCCGGCACCGCCGAGCGCACGACTTCCATAGTGGACGAGATGGAAATCGTTGGGGGTGCCGTCGACGGCGCTGTAGGTATCCATCGGCGAGAGGACGACGCGATTTCGAAGGGTGAGTCCGCGCAGCGAAAACGGCGAGAACATCGGCGGAATCGGAGGCCCGCCGAAATGAGCTTCCACGCTTTCGACGTACGCGGCGTCGCGCGCGCGAAGATTTTCGTGCCCTATCCGTTGGCTCCGCGTCAGCAGACTGTAGGCGAAGGTTTCGGGATCGAGCCGCGCGTAGCGCTCGACATTTTCGAACCATCGCGTCGAATTTCTCGCGGCGTTCTGTAATTTGAGCACTTCGAGTTTCCGCTCGCTCTCGTACCCAGCAAAAGCTTCGTCGAGACGATCGCAACGTTCGAAGGACTCGACGAGCGCGATGGCATCTTCCATCGCCATCTTCGTTCCCGAGCCGACCGAAAAATGCGCCGTGTGCGCGGCGTCACCGACGAGCACCAGGTTTCCGTCGTACCAGCGCTCGTTTTCCACGAAGGTAAAATCGATCCACGCGCTGCCGCGGCGGTGGCCGGGGTTTACTTGCAGTCGGTGGCCGCCCAATTCCTCGGCAAAGAGCGCCTCGCAGAACGCCACCGTCGCGGCCGCATCGGCGCGGTCGAGGCCGTGCGCGCGCCAGGTCTCTTCGCGGCACTCGACGATGAAGGTGCTCGTGCGATCGTCGAAGCGGTAGGCGTGAACGGCGAACCAGCCGTGTTCGCTGCGTTTGAAAAAAAACGTGAACGCATCGAGCGGAATCGTGCTTCCCAGCCAGACGAATTTGCAACGTCCGCCCGAGACGGTCGGCCGGAACACGGAGGCGTAACGATTGCGGGTGGACGAATGGACGCCGTCGGCGGCGATAACGATATCGCAGCCGGCGCGAAAAACATCGAGATCCTCAACGCGTTCGCGATAACGCATATCGACGCCGAGCGCGAGAGCGCGCTCGTGGAGAATCGCGAGCAGATGTTTGCGCGAGATGCCCGCGAAGCCGTGCCCGCTCGAACGAACGCTCGCGCCGCGAACGTGAATCTCGATATCGTCCCAATGCACGAAACTGCGCTCGATTCGCGCGAAGCTCTCCGGATCGGCGACCGCGAGCCCATCGAGCGTTGCGTCGGAGAAGACGACTCCCCAGCCGAAGGTATCACCGAACGGATTGCGTTCGACGAGTTCGACGCGCCATTCGGGAAAGCGCGCCTTCGCAAGCAGTGCCGCGTAGAGCCCGCCGGGGCCGCCTCCGAGCACGCGCAGGTGCAGCGAGCCGTTCGGGTTCATGCGAGGACGCGGTCGGCGAGCACCGCCTGCGCGGCGCGGCGCCCCGGAAAGCCGCTCACGCAGCCGCCCGGATGCGTCCCCGAACCGCAGAGATAGAGCCCGCGCACCGGCGCGCGCACGCCGAAGCGCGCTTCGAAGATCTGCCCGGGGAGCAACTCGCCGTGAAAGATGTGTCCGCCGACGAGCCCGAACCGCTCTTCGAGATCGGGAGCGGCCATCAACTGTTGCGCCTCGATCGCGTTGGGAATATTCGGCGCGTAGCGCGCGAGCATGGCGACGATCTTCTTTGCGGCCGTATCGCGGCGCGCAGCACTCCAACCATCGGGGCGATCGTAGGGAAAATACTGCGCGAAGATCGAGAGAATATGCTTTCCCTGTGGAGCGAGGCTGGGATCGGTCGGCGTCTGCATGAAACACTCGAGCATCGGCTCCTCGCTCTCACCGAGGCGCCGTGCATCGTCGTGCGCCCGCTGCAGAAACGAGAGATCGGGCGCGACGTGGATCGTCGCACGATGATGGGATTGCGGCGTCGTCCCCGGGCGCGCGGTAAAGTTCGGCAGCTCGCCGAGAGCGAGATTGAGTTTGAGCGCCGGCCCGACGCTCTGCCAGGCGGCGAGCCGACGTTTGCTCGCATCGTCGAGATGTTCCTCGCCGAGAAGCTCGCGGTAGGTCGTGATCGGGTGCGCGTTCGAGAGCACCGCGCACGCGCGAAACTCGCGTCCGTCTGCGGTAACGACGCCGACGACGGAGTCGCCGTCGCGCAGCAATCCCGTGACGTTCGCTTCGGTGAGCGCATGAGCACCGCGCGCCTGCGCCGCCGAGAGCAGTGCTTGCGAGATCGCGCCCATTCCGCCGCGCACGAAGCCCCACGCGCCTTGCACGCCGAAGACGCGCCCAGCGTAATGATGGGCGAGTACGTATCCGGTACCGGCGTCGAACGGCCCCCGGTAGGTGCCGATCAGCCCATCGGTCGCCAACGTCGCTTGGAGCACCGGCGTGCGCACGTGTCGCTCCACGAGCTCGGCGGCACTCCCCTCCAATGCAGCGCGCACGTGTGCATCGAAGCGATCGAAGCGCGGCTCCATATCCGCGAAGCTTTCGAAGAGCGCCGAACCGAGCGCCGTTGCCTCGCGTTCGAAGGCGGCAAAGCCTGCGTTATCGGCGGAATCGAAGCGTGCGATCTCCGCGGCGTTTTTCTCGTCGTCGGCGCCGAGCAAGAGCGAGCGCCCATCGAGCAGCGGTGTAAAGGACGCGGGATCCTTGCGGTAGGCATCGTAGCCGTGCGCGCGCAGATCGAGCCGATCGATCAGCCAGGGGTCGAGCAGGCTGCAGACGTAGCTCGCCGCCGAGATCGTGTACCCCGGCCAGCGGTCGCGCTCGCTCACCGTCGCACCGCCGATACGATCGGAGCGCTCGAGGATGAGGACCCGCAGGCCGGCTTCGGCGAGCAGTGCGGCGGCGGCCAAGCCGTTATGCCCGCTCCCAATCACGAGCGCGTCGTAGGTTTCCATACCCGTTCTATACAAGCCAGGGGCGATGAACTCTTGGCGGCTTCGCACACTTCGCATCGCCATCGCTCTGCTACCGGTGCTCGCCTTCGCCGTCGGCACCCCGTTGCTCAACCATGTCGAGCCCCGCATCGTGGGGCTGCCGCTCAACCTCGCCTGGGTCATTCTCTGGATTCTGCTAACGCCGCTCTGCCTGATGGCGATCGAGCGGCTGCGGAACGTGAAAACCTAATGCTTGCATCGGCGCTCGCGGGGCGGATCGCGCTCTCCATCGTCGCCGTGGTGATCGCCGGGACGATCGCTTTCGCGTTGCTCAATCTCAAACGCGGTCGCGTCGACCCCACCGAATACGCGATCGGCGGGCGAAGTTTCGGCACCATCTTCCTGTGGGTGCTGCTCGCGGGTGAGATCTACACCGCCTTCACCTTTCTCGGTGCCGCAGGCTGGGTCTATCTTCACGGCGCGGCGGCGTATTATATTCCGGCGTACGGCGCGATCGGCTACCTCGTGGGCTACGCGCTGCTCCCACGGATTCGGCGCCTCGGCGCCGAGCGCGGCCTCGTCACGGCGCCCGACCTGCTGGCAAATTATTATCGCAGCCCACGGCTCGGCGTGCTCGCGGCGATCCTCTACGTGATCCTCGCGTTGCCGTACGTGACGCTCCAACTCAGCGGACTGCAGATCGTACTCTCGAGCGCCGGATACGGCTGGCTCGATGGAGCGATCGGCGCGGCGGTCGCCTTTACGGCGATCGCGCTCTTTACGTTCACCGCCGGGTTGCGCGGCACGGCGTGGGCGAGTTTGGTAAAGGACGGCTTGGTGCTCGCGGTCGTGCTCTTCGCGGGCATCGCCCTGCCGATCCACTTCTTCGGCTCGCTCGGCGGAATGTTCGCGCAACTCCAACGCACGAATGCCGCCCTGCTCACCCTTCCGACCGGCGATGCGCCGTTCGGGCAAGTGTGGTTCATAACGACGGTGTTGTTTACCGGCATCGGGTTTTATATGGGCCCGCATTCGATCGCCGCAACGTTCTCCGCGCGCAGCGACAACACGCTGCGGCGGAATGCCATGCTTTTGCCGCTCTACTCGATCGTGTTGATCGTCATCTTCTTCGCCGGCTATGCGGCGTTATTGCTGGTACCGGGGCTGCACGGGCACGCCGCCGACCAATCGTTTTTGCTCGTCATCGCGCGCTACTATCCGCCCTGGGTGATGGGCTTCGTCGCCGGCGCCGGAGCGCTCGCGGCGCTGGTGCCATCCTCGGCACTCATTTTAGCCTCGGCGGCGATCGTGGTGCGCAACATCGTGCGCCCGGCCTTCCCCGGCCGCATCGACGAGCGACACGAAACGTTGGCGATGCGCGTCGCGGTGATCGCGATCTCCGCAGCGGCGCTGCTTGCATGGTGGCTCGCGCCCGAGACGCTCGGATCGCTCTTGCTGGTGTACTACAGCGGCATCACGCAATTTTTGCCCGGGGTGGTCGGAGCGGCATTCGGTCTACGGCTGCGCGGCATCGCGGTGACGCTCGGCCTTGCGGCGGGCGTCGTGACTGCGGCGTTGCTGACCTACGTGCTCGCCCATCTCGGCTTCAATCCCGGGTTCGGCGGGCTCATCGCGAACCTGCTCGTCGTCGCACTCGTCGAGTGGCTCGCCCCAAAAACGAAGACGAGCCCGCCGATGGCGAACTCGTCTTTCGAAGCTCCTACGACCGACTAGCGGTAGCTGGGAGCGCTCCGCTGCGACTGGAAGCAGTCGCGGCAGTACACGGGCTTATCGCCGCGCGGATTGAAGGGCACTTCGGCGACGCCGCCGCACCCGTTACAGGTGGCGGTGAACATTTCGCGCTGGCGACCTGCGCCACCACCCATGCCAGCACCACCGCCGCCGCCCGCAGTGCCGCGCTGCGCTTTACGCGCTTGGCGACAATCCAGACACCGGTTGGGTTTATTCTGGAACCCTTTTTGTTCGTAAAACCGCTGTTCTCCAGCGGTAAAAGCGAATTTGCTGCCGCAATCAACGCAGTTCAGCATTTCATCAACGTACACTAGACGAGACCTTTCCATTTCCTAGTAAGAACACGTTTCTTCGACTCGCCTGGTACGCCATGTAAAACCGGACCCGCGGACTTCGAAACCATTCGGGGAGTATCCCCGGCCGCCACCATAGCACAAAAGAGGGCTCCTCTGCAATCGCTTCGAGCGCGAGCGAGCAGCCCCACGGGGGTTGGGGCCGGTGCTGGGCTGCCGACTGTTCAGAGGAGCCGGGGCGCGCGAGATGCGTCGCTATGGGGCTCCCCTGTATCGTCAGCCCGCTCCTCGGAGCTACGTCTGAGCCCACGCGCCTTTATTGCCCCCTTGCATATCTATTCGTGATTCTGGCCCAATCGCGTATCAGGCCGACTGTTTTTCGTCGAAGGGAGTCCAATGGCCGGACCGATGCGATAGCGACCCGCAGTGAAGGGTAAAATAGGGCGACGTTTTGAAAGCGTTCTGACATGGAAATGGAAGTTGTATCACTGCGCAAAGAAGTGCGGCGGCTTCGGCTCCTCATCGTTGGAGCTACTGCGTTATTCAGCCTGGCATTGCTTGGCACGGCAGGTTATATGACAAATGCCGCGTCTTTCAACGCGATAACCGTTCACCGCATTAACATCGTTGACAACGACGGTGTCCTACGCATGGTGCTGGCCAACAAGGATAATTTCCCGCCCCCTCTAGAGCATGGCAAACCCACCGGAAGCCGAGACAATCATGGCCTTGCCGGTATTCTTTTCTATAATGATCGGGGAGACGAAAGCGGCGGTATCGTTTTGAAGGGCCGAAAGATCGCCGGAGTACCCGTTGCCCAATCGATGCTAAATTTTGACGACTTCGAGAGCAATGAAGCGGTGCAGTTGGTCTACAGCCGTAATGGCGCGAACCGCAGCGAGGGGCTCATGGTTACGCAGCAGGCAAATGCCCCAATTGCAGCATTCCGCCCCGCAATTCATGCGGCCCTTCGACTTCCGAAGGGTTCATCTGCACGCGCAGCAGCGCTCGCTAAACTTCGCGACGAGGGCGCATTTGGGCACCTTCGCATGTTCACAGGCCTTACGGAGGACGGGCGATCGGTTCTCTACCTAGCGGACGCTCAGGGGCGACCACGACTCGCTTTTGTCGTTACGTCGAATGGCCGCGCTAAGATCGAATTTCTCGATAAGCACGGCAAAGCGGTAAAAGACATAAGCACGCACGGTTAACTTTTTCGTTCAGAGCTGCATAGAACGTTCCCGAGGGTAACCCCGCACCGTCTGGTAAAACGTATAGCTGACCGCGACGCAATCTTCAAAAATCGATGCTGCCCGTCCTACAGTCCGGAATGTGTCAATGGGTTTGAGACCACCGGAAGTTGAAAAATACTACGCGGCCTCTGGCCGGTTGATGTAGACGACGGGTTGGATCGCGGGCGGTTCCGGTGTACCGTGGACGAAACGTTCGGGATGTGCCTCCCACGCGTTGCGCAGAACGGTGCGGCGCACGCTCGTCCGCTCCTCGACCCGACCGTGATGAACGTCGCTCGGTGTGAGAAGCGCAAGACCGCTATGCCGATGCTGCTGGTTGTACCAGGGGAAGAAGGCGCGGCAGAACTCACGCGCCTGCTCGAT
>JAJZVP010000089.1 GCA_021845615.1 bacterium
CCCGGCCGCATCGTCTATCGCAACGAACTCATGGAGTTGATCGCCTACGAACCGCAGAGCGCGAAGGTTCACAAGACGCCGTTGCTCTGCAGCCCTCCGTGGATTAACAAATACTACGTCATGGATCTCGCGCCCGGGCGTTCGTTCGTGGAATGGGCGGTGCGCCACGGCCACCAGACCTTCATGATCTCCTATCGCAATCCCGACGAGAGCCTCGCCAACGTGACGATGGACGATTATCTCAAACTCGGGCCGCTCGCCGCGCTCGATGCGATCGAAGCGATCACCGGCGAGAAGCAGACGAATATCGCGGCCCTCTGCTTGGGCGGTACGCTCTCCTACATTCTCCTCGCCTATCTCGCCGCGCACGGGCAGGCCGATCGCGTGAAGAGTTTGAGCACGACGAACACGCTCATCGATTTCAGCGAGCCGGGCGATCTCGGCGTCTTCACCGACGAAGCGACGATCTCGCGCCTCGAGAAAAAGATGAACGAACGCGGATATCTCGAGTCGACCGAGATGGCCGGCACCTTCGACTGGATGCGCGCGAACGATCTCATTTGGAGCTACGTCGTGAACAACTGGTACATGGGCAAACAGCCGCCGGCGTTCGACATCCTTGCATGGAACGGCGACAGCACGCGCATGCCCGCCGCGATGCATTCGCAGTATCTCCGCTCGTGCTACCTTCGCAACGCGATCGTTCAACCGGGAGCGTTTACGATTCTCGGCACCCCGATCGATCTCGGCACGATTCGCACGCCGCTCTACGTCTTGGGTGCGGAGAACGACCACATCGCGCCGTGGCGCTCGAGTTTCAAAGCGCTCGCACTCGTCGGCAGCACCGATAAAAAATATACGCTGACCAACGCCGGACATATCGCCGGCATCGTCAACCCGCCCGGCGGCAAGAAGAGCTGGCACTGGACGAAAGCGCACGTCGATAGCGCGGAGACGGCCGACGGTTGGCTCGCAACCACCACCAAAGAAGAAGGCAGCTGGTGGGAGGATTGGGCGCGTTGGATCGAACCGCGCGGCGGCGAGATGGTGCGCCCGTACGATCTTCCCAGCGGCGAACCGGCCCCGGGCCCCTACGTGCAAAACCAGGTTGCGGAGCCGATCGATCTTCCGGCGCGCAAAGCACCATCGGCGCCCGCACCCGCAGCAGCGGCGACGCCGAAGGCCGGTAACGACAGCGCGAACGGAGCCCGGAAACCCGCGCCCAAGAGCGCGCCGAAGAGCGCCGCGAAGAAAGCGAAGGGACGGCGATGAATTCGAAGGACGGCAACGCGTGGAAGGGGCTCGGCGAATTCATTCGCAGCCAGCGCGAACTTGCGAATCTTTCCTTGCGCCAACTCGCCGACGTCGCGAAGGTTTCGAACCCCTATCTCAGCCAGATCGAACGCGGCCTCTACAAACCCTCCGCCGAGGTCCTCAAGAGTATCGCGAACGCGCTGCAGTTATCTGCCGAGACGATGTACGCGCAGGCCGGGCTGCTCGATGACGACAGCAAGCCGACGACGAGCCAGAGCCTCGAACAGGCGATCCGGCTCGACCCCGCGCTCACGACCGATCAGAAAGAGACGCTCATTCGCATCTATCGCGGATTTACGAACCGAGGGTAACGGTGGTACGTTTGCAATCGGCGTAGCTCGACGGCGTCCACGTTGCGTTGCTCCCACCGCTCGATTTCTCCCACACGTGTTCGAATCGATTCGCAGAATCGACGGTGAAACGCTCGCGCACGAGCACGCGCGTGCTTCCCTGGTTCTGTATGCCGGTAAAAAGGATCGCGTTGCCGACGAACCCAGGCGAGCTTCCCGCAAAGGTCCATCCATTCGAGCCGACGACTTTTACCGTCCAGAGCCCCGGTGCGCTCGCGAACGAGAAAGTTTGATCCCACGTCCCGCCCGCGGCGGGATTCGTCTTCGTCCACACCTGGTGCAGAAGAACGTCGCCGTTCGGCGCGTTGGTAAAGGTATCGACGACCTGCGAGCCGGCTGCAGTCACGCAGTTCCAGGTCCCAGCAAATTGCGCGAAGCTCGGTTTGGGAGCGGCGCTCGCCGTCGGCGCCACGCTTGCGGCAACGGTAGAGGTGGGCCTCCACGTGCTACCATCGGCGAACGTTGCACCGACGAGCGAGCACGTTGGCTGCGGTTGTCGCGAGAACAGAAAATGCTCGCCACCGCTGAAATTGCGGAAGAGATGTTTGATCTCGACGTCGGGCGAGAACGTGCCCTTATCGACGATGATGACGTCGCGCCCGTTGAGGCGCACCTTGAAACGCGCTTCGACCACCGGTTGTTTGGCATCGTTCCGAAAGTCGATATGTAACGGCCCGACGGTTTTCGAGAGCGGAAGGATACCGCCCGGAGAGTAGTCGAGATGGCAGTCTTCGACCGTGATCGGCGGGACGCTCGAGGCGGCGTCGGTCGCCGACGAGGCCGGCGCTGCGGCGAGAAGTAGTGGGGAGAGGGCCGCAATGCCCAGCGCAAAGAGCGCCATCAGTGTGCGTTTCATAGGGCCGCCCTGTTCCCGGGGGACGCTTGCTCCACCTGGTCTAGCGCGCCCCCGGGGCGGCGTGGAACCGGGGCGGGTAGGCGCCAGGTGAGGGGGGGCTCCAAGGCGCATTCTAGCGTCGTGTCCGACGATCGAAGGGGGTCGTATCGTCGTTGGTTGGAGCGGAGCTCGACCACTACGATCTTCGTCTATAGTGCGCTCATCATTGCGTTCTTTCCGGCATTTCATTTCGTGCTGGGAGCGACGCCTGGCGTGCCTCCGGATTCGCTCGCGCTTCGCGTCGCCGCCGCCGCGATCGCCGCGGCCGTCTCGCTCGCGCTGCTCCTCGCCCCGAGCCTACGACGCTATTCGCCGAACCTTCAGCTTCTCAACGTCCTTCCCACAGTCATCGCTTCGCCGATTCTCGTCGTCAACAGCGGCAACGATCCAGCGTATATTGCGGGCAGCCTCATCCTCGCGATCGGCGTGCAGCAGGCGTTCTACCGCACGCGCGATTTCGTCATCGTCCTAGCAACGACGCTCGGTGTCGAAGTGCTCTATTCCGCGATGCGCGGCGTGTTTTTTACGCCCGCGAATCTCAACGCGCTCGCACTGACGGGAAGCGGCTTCTTCGTTGCGATGTCGGCGGGAATCTTGCGCCTGCGCGTGCAGCGCAACGAACGCGAGCTGCGTTCGATCGTTCGCGACCGCACGCGCGAACTCTCCGAGGCGAACGCGAAGCTCGAAGAGATGAGCGTGACCGACCCACTGACGGGGCTGCGCAACCGGAGATTTCTCGCGCAGCATCTCGAGTTCGAGGTTGCGGCCGCGCTGCGACGCACCGGCGACGTTCCCGATGCCGATCTGCTGTTTTTCCTCATCGACCTCGATCATTTCAAAGCCGTGAACGACACCTTCGGCCATAACGCGGGCGACCTCGTGCTCATGCAAATGCGCGACCGTCTCCGCGAAGTCTTCCGCGAATCCGATTTCCTGGTGCGCTGGGGTGGCGAGGAGTTTCTCGTCGTGACGCGCAGTAGCCGTCGCCACGATGCCTGCGATATCGCCGAACGCGCCCGAGCTGCGGTCGCGCAACGTCCGTTCGCGCTCGAGCGCGGACAACGCGTCAACGCGAGCTGCTCGATCGGCTTCGCGCCCTTCCCGTTCGTCCCGTACTCCCCGCTCTCGCTGAGCTGGATGCAGGTCGTCGCGCTCGCCGACCGCGCGCTCTACCTTGCCAAAGAGCGCGGCCGGAATACCTGGGTCGGCGCGACCGCCGGCCGGGTGGAGCCCGACGCACTCGCGGAGCGCCTGGCGATCCTCGGCATCGACGCCTTCCACGACGGCACGCTCGACGTGCTCCTGCCGAAGTAGCAGCATCGCCGCGGGCGCGCCGTCGCACGCCCTGCTCGCTGCTCGCTGCTCGCCCTCGATACGCGCTTCGCGCTACTCGGGCTGACACGGGGGCTGCTACTCGGGCTGATACGGAGTTGTCACGCCGAGTAGGGCGCGATAGCGCCCGTATCGAGGCGCCGTCGCACGCCCTGCTCGCTGCTCGCCCTCGATACGCGCTTCGCGCTACTCGGGCTGACACGGGGGCTGCTACTCGATACGCGCTTCGCGCTACTCGGGCTGACACGGGGGCTGCCCTCGATACGCGCTTCGCGCTACTCGGGCTGACACGGGGGCTGCCCTCGATACGCGCTTCGCGCTACTCGGGCTGACACGGGGGCTGCTACTCGGGCTGACAGGGGCGACAAAAGGCTTGACGCGCACCGCGCGTGCTTGGTATACTTAGCGCACGTAGCAGCAGACCCCTCAAGGAGCAGATATGAGCAACGATTTCACCCAGACCCTCAATAAGATGCAAGGCGAAGCCCTCGACCTCGTCAAGAAGGCCCAGGACGCCAACGTCGAGAGCCTCCGCCAAGTGCGCGAGATGATCGGCCAGATCCCGACCACGATGCAGATCCCTAGCGTCGAGAGCCTCCCCTCGGTCACCAAGAGCATCGAGCTCGGCTTCGAGTTCGCCGGCAAGTTCCTCGAGCTCCGCAAGGCCTACGCCCTGCAGCTCGCCGAGATCTTCACCGCCGCGCAGAAGGAAGCCACCGAGGCGACCGTGCGCGTTGCGAAAGCGGCGACCGCCAGCGTCAACTAAGCTCCCGGCAAGCGCCGAAAGCACTCGAAGGCTCGCGTCTCACGCGGGCCTTCGCTGTTTTGTGCGGAAATAATCGGGCATGCCCTTTGATTCGTTATCGGCCTTCGTCGACGCATTACGAAAGGCCGGGGAACTCCATACGGTCGACGCCCCCGTGGAGCGCGCCTTCGAGATTTCCGAGATTACCGACCGCGTGGTCAAGGCCGGCGGCCCGGCGTTGCTCTTTCGCAACGTCGTCGGATCGCGCTTTCCCGTCCTCACCAACCAATTCGGCACGCATCGCCGCGCGGCGCTCGCCTTCGATGCGAGCTCGCTCGATGAAGTCGGCGAACGCGTTCGCAAACTCATCGATATCGCGCCGCCGGGCGCCGGGATCGGCGAGCAGCTCGGAGCGTTGCTCTCGCTCGCCCCCTTGCGCAACGCGATACCGAAGACCGTTCGCAGCGGAAGCGTTCAGGACGTCACGATCGAGCAGCCCGATCTGCACGCGCTTCCCGTTCTCACGACGTGGCCGCTCGACGGCGGCCCCTTCATCACGCTACCGTTGGTGATCACGAAAGATCCGCGCACCAATCGCCCCAACGTCGGTATGTACCGAATGCAAGTCTATAACGAATGCGAGACCGGCATGCACTGGCAACGCCACAAGCAAGGGCGCGCGCACGCCGATGCCTGGGGCGATCGCATTCCCGTCGCGGTGGCGATCGGCGCCGATCCCGTCCTCACCTACGCCGCGACCGCTCCGCTGCCCCCGGTGCTCGACGAATTCGCCTTCGCCGGTTTGCTGCGCGGAAAGCCCGTCGAACTCGTGCAGGCGAAAACCGTCGATCTGAAGGTTCCCGCGCACGCCGAGTTCGTGTTGGAGGGCTACGTCGATAACACCGATCTGCGCACCGAGGGGCCGTTCGGCGATCATACCGGCGTCTACAGCCTCGCCGATCGATATCCGACCTTCCACGTGCAATGCATCACGCATCGCAAGAATCCGATCTACGCCGCGACGCTCGTCGGAAAACCGCCGATGGAAGATGCATGGCTCGGGAAGGCGACCGAGCGAATTTTTTTACCGCTCTTGCAGATGGTGCTCCCCGAAGTCGTCGATATGAATCTGCCCGTCGAAGGCGGCTTCCACAATCTTGCCATCGTCTCGATTCGCAAACAGTATCCCGGACACGCGAAAAAAGTGATGAACGCCCTGTGGGGCTTGGGGCACATGATGATGCTCACGCGCATGCTCGTCGTCGTCGACGCCGACATCGACGTCCAAGACGTCCGCAGCGTCGCGTGGTTCGTACTGAACAATCTCGCGCCCGACCGCGATATCGTCCACATGCCCGGCCCCGTCGACGATCTCGATCACGGATCGTATAACGTCGCGTACGGCGTGAAAATCGGGATCGACGCAACGCGCAAGAGTGCGAGCGAAGGCTACACGCGCGAGTGGCCGCCCGACATCGCGAGTTCGGCCTCGGTCCGCAAGCGCGTTGCGGAGCGCTGGCGCGAATACGGGCTCGACCGCATCGAAAAAAATCTCCGCCCCGATTCGTGGAGCGGCCAGGGGCTCGACGCGCTCGCGCGGCTGTTGCGCTCCGAGCGCGGGCCGGAGGCTCCTTAATGCGGGCGGCCTCCCTCTTCTTACGCGAAATTCGCATCGAACATACGCTCTTCGCACTCCCGTTCGCGTACGTCGGGGCGGTCTTCGCCGCGCACGGACGGCCGAACCTCGTCGCGATCGTTTGGATAACCCTGGCGGTCCTCGGTGCGCGAACCGCCGCGATGGCGGCGAACCGCTATTTCGACCGCGATATCGACGCGCGCACGCCGCGGACCGCGCGCCGCGCTCTCGCGACCGGCGAACTCGATCCGCGCGTGATGCTCGTCGCCATTCTCGCCGGCCTGATTCTTTTACTCGTCGCCGCATGGCAACTCAACCCGCTCTGCGTCAAGCTCCTTCCGGTCGCCGCCGCGGGGCTCTTGCTCTATCCGCTCTGCAAACGCTTTACCTGGATGGTCCACATCGTCCTCGGTGCCGTCGACGGGCTCGCGCCGCTCGGTGCGTATATCGGCATCGCGGGGCGCGTCGACGGAACCGGAATCGCCCTCTTCGTTGCGGTCACGCTCTGGGTCGCGGGCTTCGATATTCTCTACGCGTTGATGGATCTTCCGACCGATCGCGAAAACGGGGTGAATTCCATGCCGGTCCGATTCGGCGAGAAAAGCGCGCGACCGACGGCGATCGCGATGCACCTCGGAATGTTCGCCACGCTCGCAATCGCCGGTCGCATCGGCGGGCTCGCCGGCATGTGGTACGACGCGGGGCTCCTCGCCACGCTCGCGCTCGTCGCATACGAACTACGCCTGGTACGCTCGAGCGATAGCGTTTTCGTGTTGAACGAACGCGTGTTTACCGCGAATATGATCTTCTCCGTCGTCTTTCTCGCGACGGTTGCCATCGGCTTCGGGCTGCGCGCGTAAACGATGCGCCGACGACGATTCCTCGCCAGCGCCGCGGGCGCGGTCGCACTCGCCGGAGCTCGCGCGAGCGCGCAACTGCAGCCGGGAGGCTTCGCGCGCCAATATACGATCGGCGTCAGCGTTCCGCTTACCGGCGCCCTCGCTACAATCGGAAACGAGATCGTCTCCGGCGTTCAAGCCGCCTGCGATGAAGCGAACCGCTTCGGTCCGCCGACGCAATTTTTCGCCGTTCGCAGTTTCGACGACGGGAACGAAGGCGCGCTCGCCGTCGGCAACGCGCAACTCGCTGCGAGCGACCCCAGCGTGATCGGCGTCGTCGGCGATCTCAGCCTCGACGTCACGCTCCAAGCCGCGCCGCAATACGCGAACCTTTCCCTTCCGCTCATCGTCCCGACGATCACCGCCGACGCGCTGACGAAGCGCGGGTATCGCAATATCTTTCGCTTACCGGCGCGCGACGAAGTGCAGGGAGCGTTGATGGCACAGATGTTGTTGCGCGTCCACGCGCCGCCGCGCACCTTGGTCGTCGCGCCGAAAAAAGGCTATGGAAGCGCGGTCGCTCGCGGATTCATCGACCAAGCCGGAGCCGACCATCACCCGACGGCGAGCGCGACGTTGGAGAACGGACGCCTCACGCTCGATCCGCGCACCGCGAACGCGCTCGGCGAAGGCCCGCAACTCACCGTCCTCTGCGGCACCGCCGCCGAACTCGGGCCGGTCGCCACGGCGATGCGCGCGCGAAACTACGCCGGAGCGTTCGCCTGCGCCGAGGGTTTCTACAGCACGCAGACGTTGAAGGACGATGCGAAGGCGCTCGGAGCGGCGCTCGTTTTTACGACGATGCCTCCTATCGATCGCGCGCCCTCGGTGGCGCAACAACTCGGCGATCTCCGACGCAGCGTTCCCGCGGTTACGGCGTTCGTCGCGTTCGCCTATGCCGCCGCGCAGATTTTCATTCAAGGGGTGCAACGCACGCCGAATTTTTCACGTCCGGCGCTGCTCTCGCTGTTGACCTACAACGGATCGTTCCAGACGCTCGTCGGCCCGTTCACGTTTAGCTATACCGGCGACCCCACGTTACCGAACCTCTATGCCTACCGTATCGAAAAGGGTGCGTTCCACTACGACCGCGCCGCTTTCCTGAACGGTTTTATCCTGTAGCCGCCCGCTCGCTACGCGCCCCCGCAACCGTAAAAAACCAGGGGTTTTCCCGGATGGGGCGCTCCGCCCGGCTCTGGCATGATCGTGGCATGGAAACGCCGCGCTACGCTTGGATCACCGACAACTACCTCAACGTGCTCGCCCTCAACGAGGCGCTCGC
>JAJZVP010000006.1 GCA_021845615.1 bacterium
AGCCCCGCAAGGGCATCGCAGCCCGACGACGGAAAGTTGGGTTCAATGGAAGGCGTTTTCACCTCGCCTTCTTCACCCACGGGAAAGGTTGACCATGCACGTTCTTCAATCATCTGATGCTCTCGGTTCGCTGCCATGCGCGATTGCCGTGCCGATTCCCTCGGAGAGTCCGCTCGCCGGCGTCGCAAAAGAGCTCGATGCCCTCCTCGGCGGGGCGATTGCCGATATTCTCGCCTCCGGTGAGTTCAAGGGGAAGGTCGGAGAGAGCGCGCTGCTCCACGCAGCCGCCCACCCCTTCAAGCGCGTCTTACTCGTCGGCCTCGGCGAGAGCGCGACGTTCAACCCATCGGTTCTCGCTAAAGTCGCAGGGAGTGCGGTGCGCGCGCTCGGGAAACGCGGCGCGACCAAACTCGCGATCGCATTCCCGCAGCAAGCCGCCGGCGACGAAGAGCGCTGCGCCTCGTTTGCCGCCGAAGGAGCGATCGCCGGCAGTTTCGAGACGACCACTTACCAGAGCGCTCCCGAACGCGCGATCGCGGTCGGCGAGGTGCTCCTCCTCTCGCAAGGATTCAATGCCGAGGCGATCGCCCGCGGCCTCAAGCGCGGCGTTGCGATCGGTGAAGCGGTCAACCTCGCCCGTCGCTTGGCACTGACGCCCGCAAACGATATGACGCCGACGCACCTCGCCGCCGAAGCGAGCGCGGTCGCCAAGGCGCACGGCATGGAGATCGAAGTGCACGACGCGGCGTGGGCGGCGGAGAAAAAGATGGGTTCCTTCCTTTCGGTCGCGCAGGGCAGCGCACAACCTCCCGCCTTCATCGTCATGCACTACCGCGGCGCGCCCGGCAGCGACCAGCTGCTCGCACTCGTCGGCAAAGGCATCACCTTCGATACCGGCGGCATCTCGCTCAAGCCGCCCGAGAAGATGGAAGAGATGAAATACGACATGTCCGGCGGAGCGGGCGTCATCGCCGCAATGGGCGCGATCGCGGCCCTCAAACCGAAAATCAACGTCGTCGGAATCGTTCCCGCCACCGAGAATATGCCCGGCGGGAAAGCGACGAAGCCCGGGGATATCGTTCGCGCGAGCAACGGCACGACCATCGAGGTCATCAACACCGATGCCGAGGGTCGACTCGTCCTCGCCGATGCACTCGTATACGCACGCTCGCTCAAGGCAACGCAGATCGTCGACGCGGCGACCCTCACCGGCGCCTGCGTCATCGCGCTCGGCCATGCCGCGAGCGCCGCGGTCAGTAACGACGATGCCTTTGCAACGCTCTTTCTCGATGCGGCGAAGGATTGCGGCGAACGCTACTGGCGCATGCCGCTCTACGAAGACTACAGCAACGCGATGAAGAGCGATATCGCCGATCTGAAAAACACCGGCGGTCGCCCCGCCGGAACGTTGACCGCAGCGGCGTTCTTAAAAGCCTTCGTTGAAAAGACGCCGTGGATTCACCTCGATGTCGCCGGCACGGCGTACGTCGACGGCGAGACCGCATGGTCGGCGAAAGGCCCGACCGGAACGCCCGTGCGCGCATTCGTCCATCTCGCCGAGAAGATCGCGGGATAGCGATGTCCGCGCACGGCGGAAGCGATCAGGCGCGTCCCTACGAGCCGGCGCACGGACGCGCGGTACGCCGAATAACCGCCGGCGCCGTTCGGCGCCGGAAGGGCACGCCGTTTCCGATCGTCACGGCGTACGACGCGCCGTTCGCCGGTTTCGCCGAAGCTGCGGGTATCGACATTATTCTCGTCGGCGATAGCCTCGCCAACGTCGTGCTCGGCTACGACGAAACGACGCCGATCACCGTCGAAGTGATGATCCATCACGCGCAAGCGGTGGTGCGCGGTACCTCGCGCGCGCACATCGTCGTCGATATGCCGTTCGGTTCGTATCACGTCAGCGACGAAGATGCGGTGCGCAACGCCATCCGTTTGGTCAAAGAAGGCGGCGCGTGCAGCGTCAAACTCGAAGGCGGAGGCATGGAAGCCGATCGCATCGCCGCGATCGCCGCGACCGGAATCCCGGTCATGGGGCATATCGGCGTGATGCCGCAGACCGCCGGGCTCGGCCCCGGTTACAAAAAGCGCGCCAACCGCGAACGCCTGTTGGAGCAGGCAAAAAAGGTCGAAGCCGCCGGCGCGTACGCGATCGTGCTCGAAGTCGTCGACAGCGAGATCGCCGAAGAGATTACCGCTTCGATTGCGATTCCGACGGTCGGCATCGGCGCCGGGCCGCACTGCGACGCGCAGGTGCTGGTGCTACACGACGCCTTGGGAATCTATTCTCAATCACCGCCCTTTGCAAAACGTTTTGCCGAACTAGGCTCGGCGGCAACGCACGCGCTGGCGGAGTACGCTCGCGAAGTGCGCGAGCGAGCTTTCCCCGCGCGATAAGCGGCTTTCGTTCTACGAAATACGGCTCGCTCGCGCTCTCCACGGGCTCTTTTCGATCGCCAGCACGAACGCATCGAAGAGCTCGGGGTCGCTGACGCGCCCGCGTTCGTCGGCCATCAGTTCTAGGGCTTCGTCGTGCGTCAATGGGGGGCGGTACGCGCGCGTCTCGGTGAGCGCGTCGTAACAATCGGCGATGAGAATGATGCGCGACCAGAGCGGAATCGCCTCGCCGACGAGAGCGTCGGGGTAGCCCCGGCCGTCGAATCGCTCGTGATGGTGGCGGACCGCGTTCACGATATTCGCCGAAGCGTGCGTCCCCTTCCAATTCGGCGACGACTGCGCCCCGATAATCCGCGCTCCGAGCTCGCTATGGTTCTTCATGATCTCCCATTCGTGCACCGTCAAGGGAGCCGGCTTGAGTAAGATTCGATCGGGGATCCCGATCTTGCCGACGTCGTGAATGTGCGCCGCCTCGCGCAATGCGTCGATATCGTCGCTATCGAGTGCGATGGCGCGCCCCAACTCCTCGGCAAGACGGGCCACCTGAAGGCCGTGGACGGCGGTATGCTCGTCCCTCGCCTCGACGGCTGCGTGGATCGCTCGATCGACCTGCGTCACGATATCTCCTTAACAACAACAACGAACACGAAACCGAAGGGACATCCGTATTCCCCCCTCGCCTACGCTCGCATCGCCGCGGCGATGCCGCCCTTGTGCGTTGCCGACGCCTCCATCGAATCCCTCTCCCCGGGGTACCCCCGCCGGCGATCCCAACGCGTGAAAATCGATGCGAGAAAAAGCGGGCATTGGGGAGACTCCGTGGAAGCAACCGCCTACGGTCACCTGCCGGGTTCGAGGAGTACATCTTCGGCACCGTGCTGGGGCTCTTTGGCCTCGGGAGCAGCTGCTACTCGCTCTTGCGGATCTACCCACCCCCATGCGAGGCAAACGCGCCTCGCATCCAAGGAGATGTCTCGAATGTACACCGATGAAATGCTCACCTGCGTCGATTGCGGACGCACGTTTACCTTTACCGCAAACGAACAGCAGTTCTACGCGAGCAAGGGCTTCACGAATAAGCCGAGCCGTTGTGCCGATTGTCGCGCCGCCCGTAAGGCGAGCGGCGGCCGCGGTGGAAGCGGCGGCGGCGGCGGTGCGCGCCGCGAAATGTTCAAAGCGACCTGCAGCCAGTGCGGCGGCGTCGCGGAAGTTCCGTTCCAACCGCGTGGCGACAAGCCAGTTTACTGCCGCGACTGCTTTGCGTCGCGCCCCAGCTACCGTTAGGCCAATGTGACCGACCTCGCTCGGCGCCGTATGAATCGCTTCGGACTCGCAGCGATTCATATCGGCGCGCTCGCGGTGTTCATCCCGGGTGCGTTCCAATGGAGCGCACTCGCGGTCGCCGCAGCGATCGCCTACGCTACCGGCGCACTCGGCGTCACCCTCTTCTACCACCGAACGCTCACGCATCGTGGTTTGCGCCTACGCAAGCCGCTCGAATACGTCCTGGCGATCTTCGGTGCCCTCGCGCTGCAGGGCGACCCCATCCGCTGGGTTGCGACGCACCGCAAACATCACGCCAACGCCGATACCGCGAACGACCCGCATGGGATGGATCGTGGTTTCCGCTGGGCGCATATTCGCTGGATCTACAAGCACAACGACGCGATCCCCAGCGAAGCGGAGATTCGGCGCTTTGCGCCCGACCTCTGCGATAGCCGCTTCTACCGCTTCCTCGAACGCACGCACGTCTACATGCAGCTCGCGCTCGCACTCGTGCTCTTCGCGCTCGGCGGATGGACCTGGGTCGTCTGGGGAATCTTCGTTCGGCTCGTGCTCGGCTACCACACCACGTGGCTGGTTAACAGCGCCGCACATTCGTTAGGCTATCGTACCTATCGCACGAAGGATCTCTCCACCAACTGCTGGTGGGTCGCGCTCCTCTCGTGGGGGGAAGGCTGGCACAACAACCATCACGCCTTCCCGTTCTCCGCGCGTCACGGCCTGCGTTGGTTCGAATTCGACCCGACCTGGCTCAACGTACGTCTTCTCGCCTTCCTCCGGCTCGCCGACCACATCAAGATCCCGGCCGCGAGTTCGATCGCGCGCAACCTCCAGCCGGAGCGCTAGTTCTGCCGCACTCGCCGCTCCGTTAGGAGCGCGTGAGTGCGTGCGGGCCGCGTTCGTGCACCGCGGGCTCGGTCGGATAGACCCCGGTGAGGCACCCCAAACACATCTCCTCGCGCTTGCGCCCGGTCGAAGCGATCAGGCCGTCGAGCGAGAGGTACCCCAGCGAATCGGCGCCGGTCTTCGCGCGAATCTCATCGACGCTATGATTTGCGGCGATGAGTTCGTCGTAGGTCGCCATATCGACGCCGAGATAGCACGGGTGGAGAATCGGCGGCGAGGTGATGCGCAGGTGCACCTCGCGCGCGCCCGCCTCGCGTAACAGCGCGACGATACGCGGCGTCGTCGTTCCCCGAACGATCGAATCGTCGACCACCACGACGCGTTGGCCGCGGAGATTTTCGACGACCGGATTGAACTTCAAATGCACGCCGCGCGAACGCATCGACTGATCGGGGCTGATGAAGGTTCGACCGATATATCGATTTTTGATCAGTCCTTCGATGTACGGCAGCCCGCTCTCGGTAGCGTATCCGATGCCACCCGGAACGGCGGAATCGGGGACGGCCATGACGCAGTCTGCGTCGACGGGATGCTCGCGCGCGAGAGCGCGCCCCATTTCGTGACGCGCCATGTAGATCGAGCGATTGTCGAGCTTCGAATCGGGGCGCGCGAAATAAATGTATTCGAACATACAGAGCGCGGGAAACTCGTCGGGCGCGTGAACGTGATACGAAGTGAGCCCGTCGCGCGTTACGTGGACCACCTCGCCGGCCTCGATCTCGCGAAGATAGCGCGCCCCGACGGTCGCCAGCGCGCAGGATTCGCTCGCGACGACGTAGCCCCCGTC
Source organism: bacterium (assembly GCA_021845615.1). Taxonomy (GTDB): domain Bacteria; phylum Vulcanimicrobiota; class Vulcanimicrobiia; order Vulcanimicrobiales; family Vulcanimicrobiaceae; genus JABEUX01. The sequence goes on from JAJZVP010000006.1 coordinate 5,381, forward strand.
GTCGAAGGTGCCCAAACAGAGCGGACGGACTCCCCACGGGTCGCGAAATGCGTAGAGTTCGCTCTCCGAACAGAGAACGATGGAATAAGCGCCGCGCGCCCGTTGAATCGCCGCTTCGATGCGTTCGATCATCGTGCCCGATCCTTCAACGATCAATTTTGCGAGCACTTCGGTATCCGAGGAGGCTTGCATGATCGTTCCGGCCGGCAATGCGGCGCGCAGTTCCTCGGTGTTGGTGAGGTTCCCATTATGCGCCAGCGCGAACTCGCCGATATCGGTGCGTTCGAGCAACGGTTGCGCGTTTACGACGATCGAGGATCCCGTCGTCGAATAGCGCGTGTGCCCGACGGCGAGATGTCCGCTGAGTTGCGCGAGAATCTCTTCGTCGAAGATCGCTCCAAGCAACCCCATCTCTTTATGCGAGCGGAGCGTTCCTCCATCGCCGGCGGCGATCCCCGCCGATTCCTGGCCGCGATGTTGGAGCGCGTAGAGCCCGAAATAGGCGAGCCGCGCTGCGTCACGACCGGGGGCGAAGAGACCGACGATCCCACACACGTTCGACCGCTAATCGTTCGAGCGACGGCCGCCGAAGATTTGCAGCAACGCGAGGAAGATATTGATCGCGTCGAGATAGATGCTCACCGCCAGCATGACCGCACTCGATCCGTCACCGCCGGCGCGAATGCGCGCGAAATCGGCGAGCGTTAGCCCCGCAAAGATGAACAGGATCACCCACGAGATCGCCGTCGGCGAGACGAAATGGATGAAGAGCGAAACGATGCTGATAAGGATGACCGCCATGAGCGCCATCATCAGCACGCCGTAGAAGCGACGGAAATCGAAGGTCGTCGCATAGACGATCGCACCGAGCCCGAGCATTCCGAGGCCGGTGGTCAGCGCGGCGTTGACGACCACGCTCGGCCCATCGATGTGCGCGTAATAGGCGATCGTCGGCGCGATGCCGATGCCTTCGAGAAACGTAAACGTGTAAAATAGCAACAACGCAACGGGCTCGTTCGCTCTCATGCGCTGGATCGCAAAGAGCAATACGAATCCGAGAATCAACGCCCCAAGGGCGAGAAAGCCGGGTGCCATCCCGCGAAAGAGATAGGCGGCGAGCGCGGTAATGCAGAGGCCCAGGCCGGTAATCCCGAGCACTTGGCCGAGCAGCGTGGAGGTCGATGCCGTGGCGCCATAGGGGCGCGGAGGTTGAAACTGGTAGCTCATCGCTCTCTATAATCGCTCATCGAGCCGCTTAGGTTCCCTTCGCGGCGATTCCGCCCTGCCGTAGGTTCCGGTCGCCGCTCCGTCGCAGCGCGCGTCGTCGGCAGTAAATCAACCCCACCCTAAGAAAAACGTCGTGTGAATTTTTCGTTCGAGCCCAAGGGAAGCGGATACGTCTTACGCCTCGCGCGGTTTTCTATTTCCCAGAGCGCCTTTATGATCGCCGCCGCGGTGCTCGTCGGCGTCGGCGGCGGGCTCGGTGCGGTCGTCTTTCGTCGCATGATCGCCGGAGCCGGGTGGCTGGCGTTCGGTCGCCTTCTTCCCGCGCTCGAGTCGCATCTGGGAGCGATCGGCCTGATTCTGCTGTTGGCGATCGGCGGCACGATCGCCGCCTTTATCACCGTCCGTTTCGCCCCCGAGGCGAAGGGGCACGGTGTCCCCGAGGTGATGGAATCGGTCGCCCTACGCGGCGGCGTGATGCGCCCGCGTATCATCGCGATCAAATCGATCGCGTCGGCGACCTCGATCGGATTCGGCGGTAGTTGCGGGCGCGAGGGCCCCATCGTCCAAATTGGCTCGGCGATCGGCTCGGTGATCGGACAGGCGACGAAAGCCCCGGCCTCGGTCGTCCGCACCCTGGTCGCCTGCGGCGCTGCAGCGGGAATCTCGGCGACCTTTAACGCGCCGATCGGCGGGGTATTCTTCGCCGCCGAGGTGATCCTCGGTGAGTTTGCGCCGCGCTCGTTCGCGGCGATCGTCGTCGCCTCGGTGATCTCGGCGGTGATCGGGCGGGCGTTCCTCGGAAACCACCCCTCCTTCAACGCCGCGGCGTTCCAACTCGCGTCGCCCTGGGAATTGATCCTGTACGGCGTCCTCGGCGTGCTCGCGGCGATCTGGGCGACCGGGTTCGTCAAGCTGCTCTATGCCGTCGAAGACCGCTTTGAAGCGGCGCGTTTGCCGGCATGGTCGAAGGGCGCCATCGGTTTCGCAGGCGTCGGGGCGATCGGGATCTGGTTTCCGCAGGTCTTCGGTGTGGGATACGATTCGATTCAGCAGGTGCTCTACGAACACGTCGCCGCACCCCATGCCTTTCTACTCGCCGCGCTCAAGCCGCTCGCAACCTCGCTCACACTGGGGAGCGGCGGCTCGGGCGGCGTCTTCGCGCCCTCGCTCTTCACCGGCGCCTTTCTCGGCGATGCCTATGGGCGGATCGTCCACGGGCTCTTTCCGCTCTGGACCGGCCCACCGGCCGCCTACGGTTTGGTTGCCATGGCGGCGCTCTTCGCCGCCGCGGCGGAGGCACCGATCACCGCGATTATGATCGTCTTCGAGATGTCGAGCGATTACACGATCATTCTTCCGCTCATGGTCACCGTCGTGATCGCCTCGCTGCTCGGGCGGCGTCTGCTCGGCGCGACCGTCTACGAACAGAAGCTGCTGCGACGCGGCGTCGACTGGAGAAAGGCGCGCAACCCGGGCTTCTTCACGCGCCTCACCGTCGCCGCCTACACGCGCAAAGCTCCGGTCGTCGCTCAGATCGACGAACCGATCGCCGGCGCGATCGACGACGAACGCGATGAGAACGAGTTGGCGATACCCGTCTGCGATGGCGAGCGATTCGTCGGCGTCGTCACCGCGCTCGATCTCGCGCGCGCGGTTGCAGAGCGCCGCGGTGCGGAGCCGCTCCGTTCGATCCTCCACTTGCATCCCGGCGCGCTCGCACCGACCGACACGCTCGACCGCGCCGCCGCGCTGATGGCCGAGAGCGATACCCCGCTCCTACCGGTTCTCGGGGAGGGCGAAACGCTGATCGGTATCCTGACGCGGCGCGATCTGCTTCTCGCGTATCGCAGCGCGGGGAGCGGCTAGCGGCGTACGCCTAAAAGAGCGCGATGTCGCTGCGAAACGTGAGGTCGGCCTCGCCGAAGCGTGCGCGCAGCGATCGAACGCCTTCGTACGCGCGCGCGCGTGCATCGTGAAGTGTCGCCGCAACGGCGGCAACCGTCAACACCCGCCCGCCGGGGCTCGATACTTTTCCGTCGACGAGCTGCGAGCTTCCCCAGAACGCCCGCACGCCCTCGGGCAAGCGGAGATCTGCCGGAAGGCCGGCGACCGGCGTGCTTTCGGTTGGATATTTCGAACTCGCCAAAACGACGCCGACGCACGGTTCGGGATTGACGTGCGCGAGCGAGAGATCGATCGTCCCATCGGCACACGATTTCAAGAGCCCCGCGAAATCGCCGCCGATGCGCGGCATCAGCACCTGCGTTTCGGGATCGCCGAATCGCACGTTGAACTCGATCACCTTCGGGCCATCCGCACACCACATGAGCCCCGCATAGAGAACGCCGACATATCGTTCGTTCTCGGCGGCTAAACCGCGCAGCATCGGTGCGAAAATACTCTCGCGGACGATATCCATGAAGCCCTCTGGGAAACCATGCGGCGGCGAGTAGGCGCCCATGCCGCCGGTATTGGGCCCGGTGTCCCCATCGCCCGCACGCTTGTAGTCGCACGCAGCGATAAACGGCATCATCGCGCGCCCGTCGCAGAGCGCGAAGACGGAGAGTTCCCGCCCGACGAGCCGCTCTTCGAGCACCACGTCGCTACCGCCACCGGGAATCGCGCGCTCGCCGTACCAATGCGCGAGCAGCGCCTCGGCCTCGGCGGGCCCCGAGGTAACGACGACGCCTTTGCCGGCGGCCAAACCGTCGGCTTTCACCACCACTCCGCGTTCGCCCCAGGTCGCGAGAATTTTTCGCGCGTGATCGAGCCCGTGCACGACTGCATACCGCGCGCTCGGAACGCCGTTGCGCTCCATAAAACGCTTGGCAAAACTCTTCGAACTCTCCAACCGTCCGATCGAACGATTCGGGCCGAAAACGGCGAGCCCGAGTTCGCGCGCGCGATCCGCGACGCCGGCGGCGATCGCCGTCTCGGGACCGATCACCACGAGGTCGATGCGTTCCTCGAGCGCCCGTTGCGCGATGCCTTTCGCATCGGTGACCGACAGGTTCCAATTCGTACCGTGTCGTGCGGTGCCGGCATTCCCAGGTGTCGTAAAGAGCGCATCGCACGACGGCGAGCTTGCGATACGCCAGCCGAGTGCGTCTTCGCGCGCACCGTTTCCGACGAGAAGAACGCGCATCATTCCCACTCCACCGTTGCGGGGGGTTTGGAGGTGATATCGTAGGCGATACGGTTGACGCCGGCGACCTCATTCACGATTCGCGTCGAGATTCGAGCGAGCAGGTCGTGCGGCAAGCGCGCCCAATCCGCGGTCATTCCGTCTTCGCTCACGATCGCGCGCACCGCGACGAGATTGGCGTAGGTACGTCCGTCGCCCATCACGCCGACCGATTTCACCGGCGTGAGTACCGCGAAGTACTGCCACGGATGCGGTTCGAGCACGGCGCGATCGATCTCGTCGCGCACGATCGCATCGGCCTCGCGCACGATCGTCAGACGCTCCTCGTCGACCGCACCGATGATGCGTACCGCCAGCCCCGGCCCCGGGAAGGGTTGGCGCGCGACGATATGTTCGGGGAGTCCGAGCACGCGGCCGAGCGCGCGTACCTCATCTTTAAAGAGCGAACGGAGCGGCTCGACGAGCGCGAAGTTCATATGCTCGGGGAGGCCGCCGACGTTGTGATGCGACTTAATTTTATGCCCGGCCTTGCTCTGCGGCGTCTTCGATTCGATGACGTCGGGATAGAGCGTGCCCTGAACCAGAAAGCCGACATCGGGGAGCTTCGCCGCTTCTTCTTCGAAGATCGCGATGAATTCGTGCCCGATGAGAATGCGTTTTCGCTCCGGGTCTTCGACGCCCGCGAGTTTTGCTAAAAACCGCTTCGAGGCATCGACGTGAATGACGTTGAGGTGCAACACGTCGCGAAACGCCGCGAGCACTTCGCTCGCTTCGTTTTTCCGCAAGAGGCCGTGATCGACGAAGATGCAGGTCAATTGCTCGCCGATCGCTCGCGCGACCAAGGTCGCCGCGACCGCCGAATCGACCCCACCGGAGAGCGCGCAGATGACGCGTCGCGATCCGACGCGCTCGCGGATATCGGCAATACTCCGATCGAGAAAGGACTCCATCGCCCAGTTCGGAGCGATACCGGCGACGTTGCGAAGAAAATTCTCGATCAACCGCTTGCCGTATTCCGTGTGAACCACTTCCGGATGAAATTGAACGCCGACCATCCGCCGCTTCGTGCTCGCCATCGCGGCGATCGCACACCGCGGAGTCGCCGCAAGAGCGGTGAAATCGACCGGAAGTCGCTGCACCGAGTCGCCGTGCGACATCCACACGCGCGATTGCTCCGGCAATCCTGCGAGCAACGGGTGCGAGGCGTCGAGCACGCGCAGGGTCGCCGGCCCATATTCGGGTGCGCCGCCGGAGACCAACTCCGCACCGACCTGCCGCGCGAGCAACTGCATGCCGTAACAGATTCCGAGCATCGGCAGCCCGCTCGCGAGCACCGCTGGGTCGCACGCGGGCGCCCCCTCCGCGAGGGTGCTCTCCGGTCCTCCGGAGAGGACGATCGCCGAAGGATCGAGTTCGAGAATCTGCTTCCAGGGACGATCGAACGGAACGATCTCGCAATAGTATCCGGCCTCTCGAACGCGCCGCGCGATGAGTTGGCTATATTGCGCTCCAAAATCGAGGACGACGACGGTTTTCATAGCGTTATGTTAGCACCTCGGCCATACGACCGGCGTCGCGAGCGAACTCGATCTCCATGGCGATGCGTTCGCCGACGGAGAGATCGCGTCCCCAACGATAGGACGAATACGGAGTGAAACGAGTCCCCGGCGAACCCGGAATGCGCAACGAGACGTCGTAGCACACGAACTCTTTCGGCGGGCCGGCGACGATGGCACACTGCAGCGCAAAGGGGCCGATCGTCCCCGGAGGGAGTGCTTCGCGCGCCGCAGCGACGAAGCGCTCGCCCATGCCGAACGCCGATTCGAGCGTCGATTCCGTGAGCGTCGCGGCGATGTGTCCCGCCTCTTCCAGGCGCATCGGGACGTCGCGCAGCTGCTCGTAGACCGAGGGCGGCACGTTACGAAATCCTTCGAGGTTGGTCTGCCGCCGAGTATCGGTGCCGAGCAATTCCAATTCTCCGAGGATCGGCGAATAAAAGAAATTCAGGTTGACGGAGGGACCGAGCGCGAATTCCTCGATCACCGCCCCGGCGAGCCCGCTCTCGTCGAGAATGCCGTCGGCGATGAGTCGCGCGCTGACCTCGCGATACTGTTGCGGGCTCGCGCAGAGAAAGAAGGCACGCTCGAAACGCACGCGCGCGTGCGGAGCCTTCACCATGACGAGCCGATCGATCTCCTCCGGCGACGTAAACTGACGGGGATGCCGAATGCCCGCCTTGGCCAACAGTTCGTACTGGTTTCCGGCCTCGTCGCGCTCCTCGGCTCGAAGGAGGTAACGGTTTCCGAAAAACGGCACCAGCATGCGCTTCTCGATCTCGTCGTAGCTATAACGCTGGTGCAGGTAGACTTCGAACGAGCGATTCGCGCAAAAAATGACGTTCCGCGCAAGGAGCTCGCGCTGCACGCGCTCGTCGAGCAGATCGGCAAAGGCATCGAGCTCGATCGTCTCGTCGACGCACCCGCGCGGAATCGGCGACTCGCGGCGCCGAAAGTGCTCGGTGTAGGTTCGTTCGCGCCCCTTCGCCGTGACGACCAAATTCCGAAAGCCGCGCATTCGCGCCCCCGCTGCGACCTCGAGCGCCGAATGGCTTCCGATCGAGCATATCGTCAACGCGTCGAGATCGTAGCCTCGTAACGTCTCTTCGACCGAGGTAAAGCTCGCCATCGGCTAGAGCACGCTCGAGTCGTCGAGGACCGCGCGCAGGTTCGAAGAGAGCAACGCGTTTTTAATTTCCCGTGCGATGCGCCGCCCGGTCGACATCGGCTCGGAGTAGTGGAGGTACGAGTATGGGGAGCCGTCGATAAACAGGTTGCTCCCCGCAACGATACGCGCCGAAATTTCCATGATGTAAAAATGCATATCGGGCGTGATGATGGTTTCGATACAGAACGCCCCAAACAGTCCCTTCGGCCCGCAAATTTCCTTGCTGACGCGAACGACGTTGTCGCCCATTTCGAGCGCCTCGGCGAGCATCGATTCGCGTAGGCTAACCGGCGAATTCCCGACGACGACGTAGGATGGATCGACGTCCATTCCCTCTTGTGCCGCTGCAGGGATGCGCCCCAGCGAGTCCACGTTCGTTTCGTAGCGACGGTCCATCGACATGATTTCGAGCTCGCCGGAGAGCGGCGAGTAAAAATAATGGATGTAGAGCGGCACGCCGATGATATATTCTTGAATCGTATATTGAGCTTTGAGCGAACCCGCCCGCTCCTCGAAATCGGCGGCGTCACGGATGAACATATATCCCTTGCCGCCGGCGGCTCCATACAATTTGACGATGACCGGCCGGTCGATCTCCGCGCCGCTCTTGAATTGTCTCGGCAGGCGTAACCCCGCTCGCGTCAGCCAATCGCGCTGCAACTCGCGGCTCGCCTCCCAATCGAGTACCGCTTTATTCCCGAAGTAGGGAATCGTCATCTTCTTATGCTCTTCGGGCGAGAGATAGGCGACGAAGGATCCGTGCGGAACGACGATCGCCTTTCGCGCTTGCAGCTCCTCGAAGAGGGTCGGGAAGGCCGAGTACGACGGGAGCACGATGACCTCGTCGACAAAGCGAAACGATCGATAGAGTCGTTCGGTTTGAGGATTGGTGATCGCCAACGTGCGAAAACCTTCGTCGCGCGCCCCTTTCAGAATCTGAAGAGCGGAGTGCGAGCCCAAGGTCGCGATGGTATAGTGCCGATTCATCGGATCGCCCTTTCGATGGCGGGATTACAAAGCAGTCGAACGCATGCGGCATCGAGCTCGTCGCCGCCGAGCGGTTCGTCGGCGCCGCCGAAGAGCCGCCAACTGACGAGGCGACGCATCGGCGCCGACCGCGGCGCGTCGAGCATCTCGATCCACACTTCACCCGCGCGCGGCTGCATGCTCGCGAGCCGCTCGAGGCGATGTTTGTTGGGGTTGAAAAGCGTTTCGTCGCGCTCGATGCGCTCGCGCAACGTTTCGTTACCTTCGTCGCCGTTAAAGACGAGCACGTCGGCGCGTCGAACGTGCGCGACGGCGATACCAAGGCGTTGGAGCGCCCGCATCGCGGTGTAAGCTTCGTTATCGGGGATTTTCAACGCAACCGCAAATGCCCGTTCGCCCATTACCAACGCTCCAATGCAGTGACGAAGCTTCGGAACAGGACGCTCCCTCCCGAAGGAGCGAGAACATCCGCACCTTCGCGCCGATCGAGGTGGTTGAAGTTCCATGCGTCGCGTTCGGGGTGCGGCATGATCGCCAAGACGTTGCCTTCGCGATTCGTCAGCGCCGCCGCACCGAGCGCCGATCCTTGCGGCGCAAGGTGCGCGTCGGTCGCTCCACGAGCGTCGGCGTAGCGAAAGACGACGTGCCCGCCGCGCTCGATTTCCTCGAGGTGCGCGGCCGAGGCGGCGAGCCGTCCCTGCCCGTGCGCCGCCCATGCCGGGATGAGTGCGTCCTCCGGCAGCGCGGCGGCGATCGCGCAGCGTTCTGCCGCAACGGTCCGTCGCAAGAGGACGCGTTCGCAAATGAAATGTCCCTGCGCGTTGTGCGTGAAGGCTGCCGTCGGTCGGCGAATCTCTCCGCTTCCCGGTACGAGCCCCGCCTCCAACAGAATTTGCGCGCCGTTGCAGATTCCCATGACGAGTTTTCCGGCCTGCGCCGCTTCGATCACAACGTCGAGCATCGCGTCGTGTGCGGCAATAGCTCCGGCGCGAATGCGGTCTTCGTATGCGAAGCCGCCCGGCAGAACGAATGCATCGTAATACGCGAGGCTCGCCGATTCGCTCCAATGCACGATCCGCGCGTCGGCTCCGCAATCGAGCAGCAGATCGCGGGTCTCTTCTTCGGAATTGGTTCCCGGGAAAACGAGAACCGCTACGCGTGCAGTCACGGAAAGAGCTCCTGGAGCGGGCGCGACCAACTGCGGTGGAGATCGTCGATCTCCCACGCGTCATCGTCGAAGGCGAGGATCGGTTGCGGGATCGTCGTGCCGATCTCACGCACGCTCTCCAAGGCACCGGCGAGTTCTTCGAAGCGATCGACGTCGCGCTCTGCGACTTCGACGACGATCCCGCCCCATTCGCCGAAGAGCGATTCGTAGCGTCCAACGTTCGACCACCCTGCGAGGCCGTCGAGTTCGATGCCGATCGCCGCTCGCTGCGCCGGATAGCAGGCAAAACTCATCTCGGCGAGCGTCACGAGCAAGCCCCCGTCGGAGATATCGTGCGCGCTGCGAAGGAGCCCCGCACGCGCCGCAGCGAGGAGGAAGCGGTGCTCGGCGAGCACGCGCTCGAAATCGATAGCGGGCACTCCTTCGTCGCGCAGCGACAGGAGCGCGGCGAGCACGCTCCCACCGAGCGCGCGCTGCGTTTCACCGACGAGATAGAGCCGCGAGCCGACCTCTTTCAGCGCGAGCGTCACGCACTGCGAAACGTCGGTGAGACGCCCGAGGCAGGCAACGATCGGCGAGGCCGGGATCGCATGGCCGTCGCTCGCCGCATTATAGAGACTCACGTTCCCCGATACGTAGGCGAGCCCCAAGGCGCGCGCCGATCGCGCGAGGCCGTCGATTCCCGCGACGAGTTCGCCGAATTGTCTAGCGTCGCGCGGGCTTCCGTAATTGAGACAATCGGTAAGGCCGATCGGTTCGGCTCCGACGGCGACGACGTTGCGCACCGCTTCGTAGACCGCGTGTTCGGCGGCTCGCTCCGGGTCGATCCGTCCGATGCGCGGATTGCCGTCGACGCTCAATGCAAACGCGAGCTGCGAACCGCGTATCGGTGCGAGGACGCCGGCGTCGGCCTCGCCGCGCGGGATCACGGTGCGCCCGCGAACGACGGCGTCGTAATGACGGAAGAGCGGAGCCCGCGAGCAGACGTCGCGGTGGGCGAGGGTCGCGTGGAGCACATCGTCGAGCGTCCGTTCGCAGGCGAGGTCGTGCTCCCGCCGTTCCCTCGGAGGAGCGGGCGGCTGTGCCGGAAGCGTATCGCGCACCGTCCCGGTCAGAAAATCGATCGGAACGTCCATCACGAGTTCGCCGCGATGGCGCAACTGATAGCGTTGCGCGGCGGTCGCACGGCCGATACGAACGGCACGCGCATTCTGGGCGACCTGCGGCAACGAGAACTCTTCGTTATAGATGCGCTCGACCTCGTCGACGATCTCCTCGGGTAGCGCCCAAAGCAGCCGTTCCTGCGTCTCGCCGACGGCGATAACTTCGGGGAGCAGGTGGTCGACCGCGACGTTCACGGTGTCGAGATCGAGCTCCGCACCGAAACCGCCCGCGCTGCATAATTCCGCCGAACATCCCATAATGCCGCCGGCACCGAGATCTTTAAAGCCGACCTCGATCCCGCGCGCTCGGAGCATCGAGAAGACGCGATAGCTGGCGCGCATGATGACGTTTTTCAGGAATGGGTCGGGAACCTGAACCGCGCCTTTATTGCTCTCCGTCTCTCGCGCGTCGAGCGCGACCGAGGAGAACGAAGCCCCCCCGAAACCGCTCGCATCGGTCGCCTTCCCGACGAGCAGCAACACGAAATCCGCTCCATGTTTCGGCACGCGCGAATGGATGATCTGCGACTCTTTTACGAGTCCGAGCGCGACCACGTTGACGAGGACGTTATCGTCGAACTCCGGATCGAAATAACAATCGCCCGCAAGGTTGGGAACCCCGATGGCGTTCCCGTACGCAGCGATGCCGTCGACGACGCCGCGCGCCACCGCGCGTTGATGCGGGCGGGCGGGATCGACGTTGCCGAAGCGCAGCGGGTCGGCGACGGCGACGACCTCGGCGCCCATGCAGAGGACGTCGCGCACGATGCCGCCGATACCGGTCGCAGCCCCCTCGAACGGCACGACCTGCGATGGGTGATTGTGCGACTCGTGAGCGATGACGATTCCATACCGTTCGCCCTCGTGTTCGCCGAGATGCAAGATGCCCGCATCCTCCGCCGGGCCGAGCACGACGTCGGCGCCCTTCGTCGGAAGGTGGGATAAGAGCGCGCGACTCGATTTATACGAGCAATGCTCGCTCCACTGAGCGTCGAACGCGTAAAGTTCGACCAAACTCGGCGCTCGCCCGAGGCGATCCGCGATGCCGCGCAGTTCGTCGACGCGCAAGGCGAGCCCCAATGCATCGGCACGCGCGCGCAGAGTTTCGTCGTCGAGTTCGGCGACGGCTAAATCACGCAATGACGGCTCCCGGCGGCAATTGTTGTTGGAGGAGCGCGTCGACGCGCAGCATTTCGGAGCGCGCGTTCGACTGAGCGAGCATCACGCGTCCGAACATCGCCGAGTCGTCGATCGCCAGTAATTTCGCACAGGCGAGCGCGATGCGGTGCGGTTCGTCGTTTCCGTCGATGACCGGCGAGCTCGCGCTGCCGTCGAGGGTGGCGCGCAGCGTGTGGTCGCCGATCGCCACGAAGATCGGCCGGGCGAAGCCCGCCTCGATCTGCGACACGATCTGCAAGACGTAGCCCGGCGTCACCGTGACGCTGGCGAGATGGCGCGCCGTCGGAATACCGAAGGAATGGAGCGCGGTCGCGACTTCGTTCGCTCGGTCGACCATCTGCGCATCGTCGACGAAGATCGCCGCGACTCCAGGGCGCATCGCCGGAAAATTGCCGACGAAATCGGCGACCTGTTCGTAGGCGGCCTTCACGCGGGCGAGCCCCGCCGCATCGACCGGATCGAGATTGCGGTAGATCTGCTTATCGAGCATCTGATCTTCGTGTCCGTGCCGCCAGATGCGCCACGAATCGTTGTCGATAACGTCGGCGATCACGAGCTGCCCTTGGTTCTCACCGCCGATCAATCGGCCGAACTCCACCTTCATATCGACGAGCAAGACGTCGCGATGGCGCCAGGCGTGGGCGAGAATTTCGAAGGTCAACCGAGCGATCTCGCTCATCGCTCCAATTTCGTTGGGCGAAGCGATCCCGCGTGCGGCGATCTCCTCGGGGGTAATGAGCGGATCGTGATTTGCATCGTCCTTGAGGAAAAATTCCGTCACCCGCGGCACCAGGATCGCCCCGCGCTGGAGCCCCGTATGACGGCGCACGAACGAGCCCGCCGCGACGCCGCGCACGACCACTTCCAACGGAATCATCGAGCAGCGGCGCACCAACATTTCGTTGTCGTCGTCGTCCTCGCCACCGTTGAGAAAATGCGTCGGCAATCCGCAGAGATTGAGCAACCGGAAGACGCGCGAGGTGGTCTGAGCGGCGAGCCGCCCTTTGCCGGGGATTTCGTCGCGCCGCGCGCCGTCGCCGGCGGTAATCGCATCGCCCTGCGCGACGACGAGTTGGTCGGGAGAACTCGGGACTTCGTAGAGAACTTTGGTCTTGCCCCGTGCGATCTCGATCCCTTTATCCACGTTCTTCCTCCGCCCGATGTTCGGCGACGATGCGTTGCTGCGGGAAATCCGGCAATGCGGCGATCTGCGCCGCAACCATGCGCGCGCGCCGCGCCGCGAGCCCGACATGTCCCGTGGGATCGAGCGAGCGACGGATCTCGGCGGGATCGATCAGCGCGGTCAACGCCGGATCGCCGGCGAGTAACCCCGCGAGCGGATTATCCTCGCCTCGGGCGAGCGCGTCCCACGCCTCCATCGCGCGTCCGCGCAGCGTTTCGTGCAACTCCTGACGGTCGCCGCCGGCGCGCGCGGCTTCCATCATCACCCGCTCGGTACCCGCAAACGGACCGTAGGTACGGACGTTCTGTGCGATGCGCCGTTCGTCGATGCGCAGCCCGCGCACCACGCGCAGCGCGAGCGAGAGCAACTCGTCGACGCAGAGCAGCGCTTCGGGGATCGTGGTGCGTCGATTCGCACTATCGTCGAGCGTGCGCTCGAGGTAATTCGTCGCGGCGTTCTGCCACGCGACGTCGGCGTATGCCGGCAAGAGCCGCGCGAGCGAATCGATCCGTTCGCAAAGAATCGGATTGCGCTTGAACGGCATCGCGCTGCTGCCGACCTGCGCGCTTCCGAAGGGTTCGGCGAGCTCGCCGAACGGCGGCGCGCTGAGAATGCGCATATCGGCAGCGAACTTCGAAAGCGATGTGCCGATGCCGGCGAGAGCGGCGAGCAACAGGTAATCGAGTTTGCGCGTGTAGGTTTGCGTGCTCGCCGCTCGCGCTTCGAGCCCGAAATGCTCGAGCACCTCGCGCTCGAGATCGATCGACGCGCCGGTACCGCCGAGCAATTGTTCGTAGGACGCGGAGGTCCCGACGGCGCCGCGCAATCCCTTCGTCGTCATCTGCGCGAAGACGTGGCGGAGGTTCGCGTCGTCGATAAGGAGATCTTGGGCGTAGATCGCAAAGCGGTAGCCCAGCGTCGTCGGCTCCGCCGGCTGCAAGTGCGTGAACGCCATGCAGAGGCGATCGGCCTGCGCCTCAATCCGTTCGGCGAACGCCGCGAGCAACTCGTGTAAGCGTTCCCCGATACTGGAGAGCGCGCGGCGGATGCGATAGGTTTCGACCGTATCCTCGATGTCCATCGAGGTCGCGCCGAGATGGAGCTTGCCGCCGCCGATACGCGCCTGCGACGCGTAGACGCGGATCTCGGCCATGAGATCGTGGTGGATCGAGCGCTCGATCTCTAATGCCGCCTCGATATCGATCTCATCGGCATGCGCGCGCAGGTCGGCGAGCTCCGCCTCGCTGACGAATCCGTGCTTCGATTGGGCTTGGGCGAGCGCGATCCAAACCTCGCGCCAGAGCCGCCGCCGCGTTCGCTCCGAGAAGAGCGAGCGCACGTCCTTGCGACCGTACCTCCAAGAGAACGGCGAAGCATAACTGGAGTGATCCATGGGTGCTCGCCGCTGTTCGCTCCGCGCGTAGCCGCGGCCTCGTTCGCGGCGCGAGTTTTCGGCCTCGCCGCGGGGGGGCGCGACTAGCGAAGCGCGAGCTCGAGGCTGGTCCGCTCGACGAGGAGGCGGAGGTCCTCCAGATCGCTGCCGGCTCGCCCGGTCACGATGCTCTCGATCCCACGCAGGGCTCGCTCGTAGCCCGCCCGCGCCCGCCGCTCCCCGACGCGGCGCGCGATCGGCCGGAGCGCCCGCTCCCGCCAGGCCATCCGGGCGGGCAGGGTGCCGCCCGGGCGCGCCATCTCCCAGAGGAGTGCGTATTCGTTGGCGAGCGCCGAGAGCAGGGGCATCGCGGCGTTCCGCGGATCGTGCTCGAAGCAGTCGCCGAGGATCGTGAACGCCTCGGCGAGGCGCCCTTCGACGAGTGCTCCGGCGAAGCGATAGGGTTTGGGGTCGTCGACGGCGAGGCTCTCCTGCTCCAGGTCGGCGAGCCGTATCGTACGTCCCAGCAACGAGAGCTTCGCGAGATCGTTGCGGATGCTCGCAAGATCGCTTTCGGAGCGCGAGAGGTGGGCGAGGACCTGGCGTTCGGCCTCCACTCCGGCGGCCGCCAATTCTTCGCTCACGAAACGCGCGCGAACGTCCTCGTTCACCGAGCAGTCGATGCGCTGCGCGCTGCGGCCGAGTTGGGAACCCAGCGAGACCGGGCGCGTCGAGCGGGGAGCGACGAGATCGCAGAGCACCAACAGATTCTCGCCCTCGGCGCAGCGTTGCGCGAGTTCGAGGAGCGCGCGGCGCGGGGCCGCTTTCGCATTCTGCGCGTCGTTGACGATGACGACGCGCCGCGTGGCGAGAAAAGGCATCGCCGAAATCGCTTCTTCGATCTGCGCGCAATCGTCGACGCTTTCGATGGTCACGCTGCTGCAGTTCAGCGCGCGAATATCCTCGGAGAGCTCTCGTGCGACGATGGCGTCGCGCACGCGCTCTGCGAGCAGTCGATCGGTTCCCTCGATTGCGACGAGCGCGCCGATCTTCGGAGCGGTATCGAGAAAATCGTAGGCTTTCACGCGCGCAACTCTTCGGCATTCCGCAACGCCGACCAAGCGGGGCGGCCGGCGAGGGTCGCGATGCTTTCGAGATAGGGAGGGCGGAGGAGGCCGTACTCGGTGATAAAGGCGGCGACGAGATGTCCCGGCGTTACGTCGAAGGCGGGGTTATAGACCCGCGCGTCCTCCGGTGCGACCGCCCTGCCGGCGAACGAACGCACCTCCGCCGCATCGCGTTCTTCGATGGGAATCTCGGCGCCCGACGCGATGGTAAAATCGAACGTCGAACGCGGTGCCGCGACGTAGAACGGAATGGCGTGATGCGCTGCGAGAATCGCGAGCGCGTAGGTACCGATCTTATTCGCCGTATCGCCGTTGCGCGCGATGCGATCGGCGCCGACGATGACCGCATCGACGCGGCCGCGCGCCATCGCGATCGCCGCCGCCCCATCGACCTGCAGCGTCGCATCGATACCCGCGCGTTGACACTCGAGATAGGTGAGCCGAGCGCCCTGTAAGAGCGGGCGCGTTTCGTCGACGATCGCGTGCGGTGCGAGCCCCGCGCGCTGTGCCGCGATCAACACGCCGAGCGCGCTCCCATATCCCGCGGTCGCGATCGGTCCGGTGTTGCAATGGGTGAGCACGCGCGCGCCCTTGCCGAAGAGCGGTACGCCGTTGCTGCCGATCGCCGCGTCGATCGATCGCTGCTCTTCGTGAATAGCGATCGCCTCGCGCTCCATATCCGGCGCGGCAAGCACGCGATCGACCGCCCACGCCAAGTTCACCGCAGTCGGGCGCGCCGAACGAACCCGTGCGGCGGCGGCGGCAAACGCACGGTCGTCACGTTCGACTACGCGCAGCACGGCGATTCCGTACGCCGCAAAGACGCCGATGCACGGCGCGCCGCGCACCGCTAACGTCGCGATCGCTGCGACGATGTCGTCGCACGTGCGCGCGCGCTCGTAGCGGATCTCCGCCGGGAGCAAGCGTTGGTCGAGGTACTGCAGCTGCCCGTTCTCGTAGCGAACCGCTTCGAGCGCATCGCTCACAACGCGAGCACGCACGCCGCGGCGAACGCCGCATCGTACCCCTTATCGCCGCGCGCCGGGTCGGCACGCTCCTCCGCCTGGGCGAGCGTATCGGTGGTCAGCACGCCGAACCCGACCGGAGCTCCGGTGCGCATCTGCACCTCCATCAGGCCGCGCGCGCATTCGCCGGCGACGAAATCGAAGTGCGGCGTTTCGCCGCGCACGACGACACCGAGCGCGACGACGGCGTCGACCTCGCCGTCCCGCAGCACTTTCAGCGCCGCGAGCGGGAGTTCGAAGCAACCGGGAACGTCGAAAAACAGCACGTCCTTATCGTCGACGCCGCAGTCGCGCAGTGCGCGTTTCGCACCGTCGATCATCCACTCGGCCAAATCGTCGTAAAATCGCGCCGATAGAACGGCAAAACGTTTGCCCGCGCACGAAGGCACGGGCAAACGGCGCTTGGCGGAGCGATCGGTCGGTTTCACGACGCGGGTGCGTTCTGTACCGATTCGTCGAAGAGATGGCCGAGTTTCGAGCGCTTGGTGCCCATATAGCGTCGATTAAACGGCGTCGGGGTCGTCTCCATCGGAACGCGCTCGACGATCTTCAAACCGTAGCCCTCGAGGCCGAAGATCTTGCGCGGATTATTGGTAATGAGTTTGAGCTCTTTAATACCGAGATCGACGAGAATCTGCGAACCGATGCCGTAATCGCGCTTGTCGACGGGGAGGCCGAGCGCGAGATTCGCCTCGACGGTGTCGGCGCCGTTATCCTGGAGTTCATAGGCGCGCAATTTGTTGGCTAGTCCGATTCCGCGCCCTTCTTGGCGCAGGTAGAGGAGGACGCCGCGCCCCGCGTCGGCGATCATGCGCATCGCGCCGTCGCGTTGCGCCGCGCAGTCGCAGCGAATCGAATGCAGGGCATCCCCGGTGAGGCACTCGCTGTGCACGCGGACGAGAAGATCTTTGCCGTCGCCGATCTCTCCCATAACCAGTGCGACGTGCGTGTTCTCATCGACGGAGGTCTCGTAAGCGATACCGCTCCAGAGACCGTAGGTCGTCGGAAGCGAAAATTCCGCGACGCGCGTGACGAGTTGTTCGGTTTTCATACGGTAAGCGATCAGCTCCCTGACGGTGACGAGTTTCATGCCGTGGTGATCGGCAAAAGCTCGTAACCCGTCGCGCCGCTCCATCGTTCCATCTTCGGCCATGATCTCGCAGATGACGCCGGCCGGAGCGAGCCCGGCGAGGCGCGCGAGATCTACCGACGCCTCGGTCTGCCCCGCCCGTACCAAGACGCCTCCCTCGCGCGCGCGTAACGGAAACATATGTCCCGGCCGCAGAAAATCCGCGGGCGTCGCCTGAGGATCGAGCAACTTTTGAATCGTCGCGGCGCGGTCGTGTGCGGAGATCCCCGTCGTCGTCACCCCACGCGCTTCGACCGAGACGGTGAATGCGGTCTCGTGTACCGCCGTGTTATCGCTCACCATCATGGGAATATCGAGCTCGTCGAGCCGCGCACCGGTCATCGCGATACAGATCAATCCGCCCGCCTCGCGACGCATGAAATTGATCGCTTCGGCATCGACTTTCTCGGCAGCCATGACGAGATCGCCCTCATTCTCGCGATCCTCGTCGTCGAGGACGACCACCATCTTCCCGGCGCGAATATCGGCGATCGCCTCCTCGATGGGATCGGTCACCGATTCGCGTTCGATCTTCGGGGCGGCGAGTTCGGGGAGTACGCTCGAGAGGCGCTCGAACGTTTGATAGGAGGGCTGGCGCCGTCCGGCGCGCAGGAGCGAGATCGCCGATTCGGTCACCCCGGAGCGCGCGGCAAGCTCGGCGGCGGTCAAACGGCTTTTCTCGAGGGCGGCATTCAACCGTTCGGCAAAGCTCGGCATGAGCGAACGCTACGCCCAGTCTTTTCAGTTGTCAAGCGACTTTGGAGTGCTCCGACATACCGAATGCCGAAGAACGGATTCAACGCTATGCCATGCAGGTGGCACTCTATCGCGATACGCTCATCCGTGGAATTTGAAGCCCGGCCAACGCCGGGGGCGTGGTCTAGCGGTAAAGATGCCTGCTTGATACGTAGCGAGACGTGGGTTCGAATCCCACCGCCTCCAACTTCCGCCAAGAGGCTCGCGAAGGCGAACCTCTTGTGCTACAATCGGGCCGCGTATCAAGCAAGCAGGTGAGGCCGGGGAGCAATCCCTGGCCTCCCGCTTTTAGCTCCCCGATCGCATGCCCACAACACTCGGCGTTATCCCCTGCGCTAGGAAATCACGTCGAGTTTATGGGCAAGGCCTAGCCGCGACCCTCACCAAACGTCAGGATCGGCTTGATGCACCGCGCCGCACGGAGATCGGCGTAGGCGGCGCCGACTTCCTCGAAGGGGCGCACCGTTGCGCCGAGCATATCGGCGCTCGCGACTCCGGCGGCGAGCAAGGCGAGCGCCTCGCGGGTATCGTCGGGGCCGCATGAATAGCTGGCGATGAGCCGTCGATCTCCGAAGTAGAACGCCGCCGGATCGAGGTCGATCGCAGTCCCAGGTTCGAGCGGCGTGAACATGACGACGCGCCCCCCGGGTGCGCAGGCATCGAGCGCCGCGCGGAGCGCCGCGGGATGCCCCGGCCCGCAGATCGTGAGATCGGCGCCGGTTCCATCGCCCCAGGCCGCGAGCGCCGCCCCAAGCTCCTCGGGAGCGACGGCGCGCGCCCCGAGCGCCCGCGCCGCTTCTCGACGTTGCGGAAGCGGGTCGCTCCCGAGCACCTCGGCACCGCGATGGCGCGCGAGCGCGACGTGCATGAGCCCCATCACCCCCAAACCGATGCAGAGCACGCGGTCGCGCGATTGCAGCGCGCCGCGCCGGAGCGATTTCACGACGCAGGCGAACGGTTCGACGAGCGAGGCGTCGACGTACGACATGCCGTCGGGAATCCGTAACGTATCGCGCACGTTTTCGCGCGGAACGCGAAAATATTCGGCGATCGCACCGGGGTCGATGCGCGTCGCACGCCAGGTCGCGCACTGCACGTAGTCGCCGCGCGCGCAGGCCGCACACGCGAAACACGGCGCGTGGTGGTGAACGAAGACGCGATCCCCGGGCGCAAACGGGCGCCCGTCGTCGTCGCAGGGTGGTGTTCCCGGGCCGACCGCCGCGATCTCTCCGGCGGGCTCGTGCCCGAGCACCATCGGGGCTTTGCGCGCGACGTACCAGGCCATAATATCGCCACTGCAGATCCCCGCAGCACGCGTGCGCACGAGCAGTTCCCCTTCGGCGAGTTCGGGCACGGCGACGCGTTCGATCGCGATATCGTCGACGCTGCGCAGCATTGCCGCGCGCATGCGCTCGGGATGCGTTGCCACGTTACGTCTCGATCGCCGCTTTGAGCCCGATCCCGGAATCGAGCGCGGCGAAGGCATCGACGATGCGATCGAGTGGATAGCGGTGCGAGATGAGCCGCGTGCAATCGAACGCGCGCTCGCGCAACAATGCGAACGCTTCGGCGACCGCGCGCGGCGTAAAGTGAAACGGCGAAATCAGGCGCACTTCATCGTAATGGAGACGCGCCGCGCGAAACGAAACGTTCGCCTCGGCGGGCAACCCGCCGAAGAACGACACGGTGCCGCCCCGACGCACCAACGATGGAGCGAGTTCCCACACCTCGGCCGTGCCGGTACATTCGACCAGCGCGTCGGCGCCACGCCCGCCGGTTCGCTCGCGCAAGGACGCGCCGACGTCGTTCGCGCTTGCATCGATCGTCGCGAGCCCGAGCGAAGCGGCGAGCGCGAGCCGTTCGGGGCGACGCCCGACGAGCACGCACTCGTGCCCGTCACGTGCGAACAGCAAGGCGTGGAGCATGCCGAAGCCGCCGTCGCCGAAGACCGCGACGCTGCTGCGAGGGCGCGGAGCGAGCACGTTGCGCGAATGCACCACGCACGAGAGCGGCTCGAGAAAGGCCGCCTCGGCAAACGTCATCGCCTCGGGCTTACGGAAGGCGTTGCGCGCGAGAATGTGCTGAGGAACCACGATGGCATCGGCGTAGGCGCCGAGAATTTTGCGCTCCATCACGCTCTCGCAGAGTTCTTCTTCTCCGGCGGCACACCAGAAGCAGCCCCCGCAGGGGGCCGAGTGCACGCAGGCGATCGCCTCACCGACGCGCCAATCGCTCGCGCCCGAGCCGAGCGCGAGAATCTCGCCGGAAAATTCATGCCCGAACGGCGTCGGAAACGGCATCTGCGGGTGCCCGCGACGATAGGCCTTCAAATCGGTGCCGTCGGTCAACGCGACGCGCACGGCGACGACCGCTCCGCCCGGCGGCGGTTCGGGCATCGCGACCTCACGCAATTCGATGTTGCGCGGCGCCGTCAACATCGCGACGCGCATCGGTTACCGCTCCGGTGCGAGGGCCGAGCGCAGCGCGTCGCGCAAGGCGGGAGCGAGCGGCTTGCTCGTGCGTTTCACGCGATCCATGCACGCGCAGGTCAGCGTGAACCGCGCCCCGGGCTCTCCGAGTCGCTCGTTCATCACGACGGTCTGCCAACGGATGCTCGCGGTACCGACGTGTTCGATCGAGGTCTGTAGCTCCAGCCAATCGTCCATCAACGCGGGGCCGAAGTATTCGGCATCGGTCTTCACGCGCGGCAACCAGAAATCGTATTCCTCGAATATTTTCTCGTACGCAAATCCAAGATCGCGAAAAAATTCCATCTCGGCACGCTCGATATAGCGCCAATAGGCGGCAAAATACATGATACCGGCGGCGTCGATATCGGCCCACTGAACGCGCACCCGCGTGCGAAAAAGCCTCGCGCCGGGCGGACGCGTATCGACGTACCGGCTCATCGGCGCTCCCCGAGTGCGGCCGCAACGTAGCGCGCGAGCGGATCGATCTCGAGGTTGACTTCGCTGCCGACGGGGCGCGCCCCGAGCGTCGTCCGCCGGATGGTTTCGGGAATGAGGGCGAGTTCGAACCAATCGGGCCCGGTCGCGGCGACGGTAAGGCTGACGCCGTCGACGGCGACGTATCCTTTCTCGACGATGCCTTCGGCAATTCGTGCCGGACGCTCGATGCGCATGCGTTCTCCTTGCCCTTCGGGCGTTCGTGCGATCACGTGCGCTCGCGCATCCACGTGTGCGTAAACAAAATGACCGCCCATGCGGTCGCCGACGCGCAGACTATATTCGACGTTGACGCGCTCTCCCTGGGTGCGAGCACCCAAGGTGCTCCGTTCGATCGTCTCGGGAATCACGTCGAAGGTGATGCGCTCCCCGGAGACCTCGGTTGCCGTGAGGCAGACGCCGTCGATGGCGATCGAATCCTTCACCTCGGGACGCTCGCGCTCGACGCCCTCGCAGGCAACGACGAGACGCATGCCGCCGCGCGCGTCGCGCTCGATCTCATGGATGCGGCCGCCGTAGGCGACGAGTCCGCTAAACATGCTCGCTCCCGTTCCTACGCGTAGCGACCGGGCCGAGCAGATGCGCGTTGATCGCGACGACCTCGTCGGCGAGCTCCGGAAACGCGCGCACCTCGACGCCGGCGGCACGGAGCAGCCGTTCGCCGTGCGCTTCAACGAAGAGCGCGGGTTCGGCGAAAGCGAAGACGACGCGCGGAATACCGACCTCGAGAATCCGCGTCACGCACGAACGGCGCGGCGAGAGACGCGCACCGCAGGGTTCGAGCGAACTATAGAGGGTGCAGGCGCGCAGGTCGGCGCCCGCCGCTTCGGCTTTCTCGATCGCCACTTCTTCGGCGTGAGCGAGGTCCTCGTTCTCGCGGCTGTACCCCGTCGCGACGCACTGGCCTTCGGCGTCGACGATCGCGCATCCGACGGAGAATGCACGGTTCGACGGCGGCGCGGAGCGCGATAGCTCCACCGCCTCGCGTAACCACGCGCGGTCGCGCGCCTCAACAGAGGACATCGTCGGTATTCTCAAAGTCGAGGACGGCACAGTTCCCCAGAGTACGCACCGCGAGCAGATGCAGACGACGATCTTTGTCGTGCCGAAAGCTCGCCGGCTCGACGAAACGCGCCCGGCCATGCGCGCCGAGAAAAAACGGCGCGATCGAAAGGCGAAGGTGCGTGAAGAGCCCCGCCGAGAGAAACATCGTCAACACGCGCGTCCCGCCCTCGACGAAGAGGCTCGAGATACCTCGGCGTTCCAGCGCCGCAACGATGCCGCGCGCGTCGGCGCGTTCGAGAGAGATCACCTCGGCGCGTTCGCCGATCCGTTCGCGTACTGCGGCGAACGCGTCGTGCGGTGCGAGAACGATGCTCCGATCGCCGCCGTCGGCGGCGAAGAAGCGCGCCTCGTGCGGAATCGCACCGCTGCGCGTCAGGGTCACGCGGCGCGGTTGCACGCCGGCCCCCCGCAAAGAGGGATCGTCGCGGCGAACCGTCTCCGCCCCCACCAATATGGCCTCGTACTCCGAGCGGAGGCTCCGCACTTCCGCAAAATCTTCCGGACTCGAGAGCACGAGCCGTTCCGCGCGATCGTCGTCGAGGAAACCGTCGAGCGAAAGTGCGGCGGAGAGGGCGATCGCTTTCATCGTGGAGCGCGCTTTCGGCTCGCATCGGTAAGTGCGACGACCACGGCGCGTTCGACGATCGCACCCCGAGCGCGCAGCGCGAAGACAGCGTCGACGAGGGTCGCCCCGGTGGTACAGACGTCGTCGATCAACGTCACGCGCGTTCCCGCCGCGAGCATCTCGTTCGCGCGAAAGCGCCCGCGCGCTTCGAGCCGTTCGGCACGCGAGCGGCCGCGCTGCCGATCGCGCGCGGCGAAGATCAATGCGCGGCTCGCCATCCGCCCGGCGGCGCGGGCCGCAAGCGACGCAAGGCACTCCCCGCCATCGAAACCGCGGCGCATGCGGCGCGATGCGCTGGTAGGAATACCGACCAAATGGAGATCCTCGCTCGCGAGCGCGGCGCCCAAACGCGCACCGAGCGCTGTGGCGAGATCGCGACGCCCGTCCTTTAATGCAAGCACCGCTCGCCTCCACGCGCCGTCGTACGGACCGAGCGCGCGAACCTCGATATCACCGAGCGTGCGGCGCAACGGCGCGCGATTCGGCGCGCACTCCATGCAGAGCGCTTCGCCGATTCGCCCACAGAGAAGGCAACGCGGCGGAAAGAGCAGATCGAGGGCGCGGTCGAACATACCCGTCCTTCACGCGCTCGCACGAACGCGTCAAGAGCGCGCCGATCATTCATTGGCGACCGAACACGCGATCAGCTCGCTACCCGCTTCGACGCGATAGTCGAGCCCGACCAACGCGTCGCGCAGCCGCGACCCGGCGCCGATCTCAGCGCGATCCCAGAGCACGCTGCGTTCGACGAGCGCATCGCGCCCGACGCTCGCGCCGACCCCGACGACGCTCGGGCCGACGACGTGCGCACCGCGCTCGATCCGCGCTCCCGCGCCGATCCACACCTTCCCTTCGATACGCGCTCCCGTAGCGATCTCGGCATCTGCGGCGACGCCGACGGGGCGCGCACCGATGGGTACGAAGCGCCCTTCAAGCACGTCGTAGGTCGCGCGCCGATATTCTTCGGGCGTGCCGATATCCGACCAATACGCGTCGGGCGCGCGAAAACCAAAGAATGCCGCGCGCGCGGCCTCCAGCGCCGGGAAGACTTGCTTGCCGAAATCGTAGAACGTCGCCGCCGGAATCTCGTTGAAGATCGACCGTGAAAAGGCGTAGATTCCGGTGTTGACCAGCCGGCTGCGCTCGGTTCCGAGCGCGGGCTTCTCCTGAAAGCCGACGATGCGTTCATCGTCGTCGAGCACGACCACGCCGTATTGATCGACGCGTTCGCGCGGGACGAGGCCGATCGTGGCGATCGCTCGGTTCGCGCGGTGCCGCGCGAGCAAGGCGTCGAGAGGAAGATCGGTGAGGTCGTCGCAGCCGACGACGATAAAATCGTCGCTATCGGAAAAATAGGACTCCATCTGCTTGAGCGCGCCGGCACTCCCCATCAGCTCGCGTTCGTGCAGGTACTCCAGATGAACGCCGAATCGCGAGCCGTCACCGAGCGCTTCGCGGATTGCATCGGGAAGATAGAAAATATTGATCGCAATTTCATTAAAACCGTAGCGCTTGAGATACCGAATCACGTGCGCGGCGTTCGGTTCGCCGGCGACGGGAACCAAGGGTTTGGGAACCTGTCGGGTGAGCGGATAGAGTCGCGTCGAGAGCCCGCCCGCGAGAATCATCGCCTTCATGGTGTTCGCCGTCCTCCTAATGATGCACGCACTTCGTCGATGAGAACGAGAGCGAGGAATTGCGGCAGCGCGAGCTGACGCCGCCACCGATGGGGTTCTCGAAGCAGGCGATAGAGCCATTCGAGATTGAGGCGCTGCCAGCGCTCCGGCGCGCGCGGTACCCGCCCGACGATGGCGTCGAAGGCCCCACCGACCCCGATCCCCGCCCCGGCGCCGCTTGCGGCGAGATGATCGGCGAGCCAGAGCTCTTGGCGCGGCGAGCCCAACCCGACGAAGAGCAGGCGCGCGCCGCTTCGCGCGATCGCTTCGGCGACCGCAGCGGATCGATCGACGGGAAAATATCCATCGGCGGCGCCGGCGACGCGCAGACCCGGAAAGCGCTCCGCCAACCGTTGCGCCGCCTCGATCGCGACGCCGGGCGCCCCGCCGAGGAGATAGATCGGGAGCGCCTCTTTCGCTGCTGCGGCACAGAGGCGTTCGAGCAGTTCGACGCCGGTCACGCGCGCCGACATGCGTGCGCCGCGCCGACGAGCGGCGGCGAGCACGCCGACCGTGTCGCAGACGTTGAGCGCGCTCGCGGCAAGCGTCGCCCGAAAACGCGCATCGCGTTGCGCCGCGACGACCATCTCGGTTCCGAGCGTGACGACCTGCGCGGGGCGATCGCCGTGCGCGAACGCGAGGATACGCGCGGTCGCCTCATCGATATCGACGCAATCGAGGCGACACCCGAGCACCTCGACCGATCTGGGGGCCTCCGTCACGCGGCGTATGCGGCGAGCAACGGCTTCAGGCGCCGTGCGAGATCCGCGGGCATCGCATCGAGCGGGAGGCGACAGGATCCAACAGCAAAGCCGAGTTCGCCCATCGCCCATTTCACCGGGATCGGATTGCTCACCGTGAAGAGCAACTCGAAGAGCTCGAGCAGCGAGGTGTGAATGCGCGCTGCTTCGTCAACCCGGCCCGCGCGAAATGCATCGCGCATCGCGCGAAACTCGCGCGAGCAGAGGTGCGTCGCCACGCCGACGATGCCGTCGGCCCCGAGCGCGAGCCCCGGAAGATAGAGATGGTCGTCGCCGACGAGGAACTGGAAGCCCTCGGGGCGATCGCGGAGGATCGTCGCGAATTGTTTGAGATCGCCGCTCGACTCTTTCACGCCGATGATGTTGCCGTGCCGGCGCGCGAGTTCGACGAGCGTGGCCGAAAGCATATTGGTCGCCGTACGGCCGGGAATATTATAGATCGCAATTGGAAGCTCGGTCGCCTCGGCGATCGCACCGAAATGCGCGAGCAAACCGCTCTGCGTCGGCTTGTTGTAATAGGGAACGACGGCGAGTAACGCATCGGCTCCCGCCGCCTGCATGCCGCGCGCCGCCTCGACCGATCCGCGGGTTTCGTTCGTGCCGGCATTGGCGATGACGCAGGCATCGTTTCCGACGCTCTCTTTCACGGCGGCGACGAGTTCCAAACGCTCGCCTTCGTCGAGCGCCATCCCTTCGCCGGTCGATCCCGCAACGACCAATCCGTCGTTTCCACGATCGACGAGCCAGCGCGCCAAACGCTTCGCTTCCGCGACGTCGAGCGCGCCGCTACTATCGAACGGCGTGATCATCGCCGTGAGAATGCTACCGAGTTTCACCGCTCATCACTTTCTGCTCTGCGAGCTCGAATGCATCGAAGACCGCGCGTTCGGCACGTGCGGCGTCCGACGCCGGAACGAGGACCGAAATCGTGACGTTGCTGTCGGTGAGGTGAATGACCTCGACGTTTTCGGCGCTCAAAGCTTCGACGACCCGCAACACGACTCCGGGCAGTTCGCGCATGCCCGCACCGACGATCGAGAGTTTGGCGCAACCTTCGCGCACGCGAACGGCGAGATTGAGATCGCCGAGCAACGCCCGCAATTCGCCTCCGCGGTCACCTTCGACGACGAACGAGACGCCCGATTGATTGATCGCGACCTGATCGATCGAAATACCGGCATCCGCGACGCGAGCAAACATTTCGAGTTCGACCTGCATGCGCCGTTTCGGGGATTCGATATCACCGCGAATGACGCGCACCCACGTCAGCCGGTCGCTCACCGCAACGCCGGTCACCGGCGCGTCGTGACGCAGGCTTTCGACGACGAGGGTGCCTCGATCGCTGGTGAGTCCTTTGATGGCATAGGTGCGCTCCCGCTCCCGCGCGTACTCCGCGGCGACCGCGTGCATCACTTTCGCTCCGTGGGTCGCGAGCTCGGCCATCTCTTCCAGCGAAGCGCGAGCGATCGTGCGCGCGCGCTCGATGCGGCGAGGATCTGCGGTCATCGCGCCGCTGACGTCGGTGTAGATATCGATGCGCTCGGCGTCGAGCGCGTCGCCGAGCGCGACGGCGGTTAAATCGCTCCCACCGCGCCCGAGCGTCGTCGTCGAGCCATCCGCGCTCGCTCCCTGGAACCCGGTGACGACGGGCACGTAGCCCGCCGCGATCGCTCCGAGGAGCGCGGTCGGATCGACCGCGCCGATGCGCGCGTTCCCATAGCGCGCATCGGTAAGGATCCCCGCTTCGCGCCCGGTGAACGCTCGCGCGACGATGCCGTTGTCGCGAAGATGCTTCGCTACGACCGCGGCGGCGATACTCTCGCCGCACGAAAGCAGCAGGTCGCTCTCGGGCGTCGCGCTCTCGCCATCGAGCAACGCGAGCAGCGCGTCGGTGGAATAGGGTGCGGGTGCGCGGCCCATCGCCGAAACCACCAGCACCGGGGCGAAGTTCGCCGACAGCGCATCGCGTACGCGCTCGACGACGTGCGTGCGCTGCTCGGCCGTCGCGACCGAGGTGCCGCCGAATTTCATCACGGCGATGCGCGGTGCCGCAGTCATCCGAGGAAGCCTCGCGCGAGCAAGAGTTCCAACAATTGCACGGCGTTCGTCGCCGCACCCTTGCGGAGCTGATCGCCAACGCACCAGAGCGCGAAGCGCGTCCCCTCCGCGCCGTCGGCGCGGAGCCGCGCGACGTGCACTGCGTCGCCGCCTTCGACCTCCCGCGGCGTCACGATCCCTTCGGCGTGAAAGCGTAGCCCCGGCGCACCTTCGAATGCAGCGCGAAGCGCGGAGATATCGGTCGGACGCTCCGTGCGTACCACGATCGACTCGGCATGCGCGGTACGGACAGGAACGCGCACGCAGGTCGCACTCACGTGCAATTCCGGCAATCCGAGCATCTTGCGCGTCTCTGCGGCGACCTTGCGTTCCTCACCGCTCCATCCGTCGGCGTCGAACGTTCCGATCTGCGGCACCACGTTGCGCGCGAGCGGGGCCGGGAAAACGAGCGCGGGCGATTCGGGCTCGCCGAGGGCGAGCGCGCGCTGCGCGGCATCGAGTTCGTCGAGACCCGCGCGCCCCGCGCCGCTCGCGGCCTGGTAGGTCGAGACGACGACCTCGCGCAACCCGGCAACGTCGCGAATCGGTGCGAGTGCGAGCGCGAGCAAAATTGCGGTGCAATTCCCGACGGGTAGGATATGGTGCCGACGCTCGAGGGCTGCGGCGTTGATCTCGGGAACGATCAACGGAATATCCTCGTGCAGGCGAAACGTCGCGTTGTTGTCGATGCAGTAGATGCCGCGCGCGGCGAGATCGGCGACGAACGCCTCGCCGAGCGATTCGCCCCCGGCGAAGAAGACGACGTCGCGGTCGGCGAGCGCTTCACCGGTGGTCGCACGCACGTCGAGCAAATCGCCGGCGTAACGAACCGCAGCGCTACGCTCGCGCGAGCCGAAGGCGGCGACGTGCGCGAGCGGCAGACGGCGCTCTTCGAGCACCCGCAAGAGCGTCTCGCCGACCGCGCCGGTCGCACCGACGATGCCGACGCGAAGCGCGCTCACAGGACGAGTTCGAGGCCGACGTGCAGCCCCGGCGGAAGACGGCGCACGCCGCGCAACGCCGCCACGATACCATCGGCGAAGGATTCCCGCGAGAGCGAATCGTGACGCACGGTCAGCACCTCGCCGCGACTTCCGAAAATAACCTCCTGATGGGCGACGAGTCCGGGAAGGCGCACGCTATGAATGACGACCGGCGCCGCCCCGGCTGCCTCCATTCTTTTCGCCGTCACCTTCGCCGTGCCCGACGGCGCGTCGCGTTTGGTGTCATGATGCATCTCGACGATCTCGGCGTGCGGAAAGCTCCGGGCGATCTCCGCCGCGACGCGCATCATCACGACCGCACCGATGGCGAAGTTCGGCACGAAGAGCGCGGGAACGCGTTTTTCGGCGGCGATTACGCCGATCTCGTCGAGCGTCGCCTCGTTCCAGCCGCTGCTCCCACTGACGACGGGAATGCCGTGCGAAACGGCTTCACGCGTCCAACGCTCGCTGCCCGGTTGGGTAGCGACGTCGAGGAGTACGTCGATCGATCCCCGCGCGAGTAAATCGTCGAGCGAGCGAACGTACGTCGCATTATCGAGCGCCGTCCGTTCGCTTACCAAACCACCGACGAGCTCGAGCGTCTCGGCCTCGCGTACCGCATCGGCGGCGATGCCTCCGAGACGGCCGGCGATGCCCGCGATGCCGATGCGCAGCGGCGCCCGTGCCTCAGACACGTTCGAGCGGGGCGTATTTGAGCATCAGCATTTTTTCGCCGACGTTCGGAAAATCGATCGTGACCAAGCCGTCGCCGCCGGCGCCGACGAGATCGCGGATCGTTCCCTCGCCCCACTTGGGATGACGAACCTTATCGCCGGGCCCGAGATTGAGTTCCAAGCCCGCGCCGGCGGTCTCGTGAATCGCCACCTCGCGCCAACGTCCACCTGCCGGGCGGGGAGCGACCGCGCCCTCACCATCGATCGTTTCGAGATTGGGAATCTCTTCGAGAAAACGCGATTTTGGGTAGGAGTACGTGTTGCCGTAGATCATACGCCGCTGTGCGTGCGTGAGATAGAGGCGATCCATCGCGCGAGTGACGCCGACGTAAGCGAGACGCCGCTCTTCTTCGAGTTCGCCGGTATCGCTCAGCGCGCGGGTATGCGGGAAGACGCCTTCTTCCAAGCCGGTCAGAAAGACGACCGGGAACTCCAGGCCCTTCGCTCCGTGGAGCGTCATCAGCGTCACGTACGACGATTCGGGATCGAGCGCATCGAGATCGCTGATGAGCGCGATATTCGCGAGAAAACCATCGAGCGAGGGCTCCTCTTCGCGTTCCTCATATTCGCGCGCGACGCCGACGAGTTCGCGCAGGTTGTCGAGGCGCGCGCGCGCATCGTTGGTCTCTTCGCTCTGCAGCTCGCGGGCGTACCCCGAATCCTCGAGCACGGCCAACAATAGATCGGCGATGCCGAGCGTTCGCTGCTTTTCGATCAGCGAGCGCATGAGATCGGCGAACCGCTCCATCTCTTTGAGCTTCTTGGGAACGGCACGTTTGAGCAGTGCGGCATCGAAGAGCCCTTCGCCAACGGCGACTTTCGCCCGGGCCGCTTCGGCAACTAACGCGCCGAGCGTCTGCGAGCCGATCCCGCGGCGCGGCACGTTAATGATCCGCTTGAAGGCGATCGAATCGCGCGGGTTGGCGAGGTATCGTAAATAGGCGACCGCGTCTTTAATCTCCGATCGCGCGTAGAAGCCGACGCCGCCGACGACGCGATAGGGGATACCCTCTGCTATCAACGCTTCTTCGAAAATGCGCGATTGCGCGTTCGTGCGATAGAGCACGAGAAAATCGCGATAGGCGAGCCCGTCGCGCACGAGTTCTTTCACCTTTTCGACGACGAAGCGGCCTTCGTCGCGCTCGGTCGGCGCGCGGTACGCAACCACCGGCTCGCCCTCGGCCCGCTTGGTGAAGAGCTTCTTCTTCGCCCGCGTCTTATTGTTGGCGACCAAAGCGTTGGCCGCTTCGAGAATGTGCTGCGTGCTGCGATAGTTTTCTTCGAGTTTGAACACCTTCGCGCCCGGAAAATCTTCCTCGAAGCGCAAGATCATTCGGTGGTCGCTGCCGCGCCACGAATAGATCGATTGGTCGTCGTCGCCGACGACGGTGATGTTGCGGTGTTCTCCGGCGAGCATCGAGACGAGCGTATACTGCGCCATGTTGACGTCTTGGTATTCGTCGACCAGGATATACGAGAAACGCGCGCGGTATTTCGCAAGCGTTTTTGCGTCGCGCTGCAAGAGATCGATCGCACGCACGATGAGATCGTCGAAATCGAGCGAGTTCGCCTCACGGAGTTTGCGATCGTATTCGCGATACACGTTTGCGAGACGCTCGCCGAGCGCATTTTTTTGCTTTTTCGCAAACGCATCCGGCCAAACCAACGCGTTCTTCGCCTTCGAGATTTCGCTGAGACAGAAACCGGGGCTGAGTTGCCGTTCGTCGTAGTCGAGCTCGTCGAGAATTTCTTTCACCAGCGACCGTTGGTCGCCGTCGTCGACGATGGCGAAATTGCTCTCGATGCCGATTTTCGAGCCGTCGCGGCGCAGAATGCGCACGCACATCGCGTGGAACGTGCCGACCCAAAGCTCGCGCGCGGTCGCACCGATCATGCGCTCGAGGCGAGCTTTCATCTCGCCGGCAGCTTTGTTGGTGAATGTGACCGCTAAAATAGAATCCGGCGCCACACCATGCTCTTCAAGCAGATAGGCGATACGGTGCGTCAGAACGCGGGTTTTGCCGCTCCCGGCGCCGGCGAAGATCAAACACGGGCCGTCCCCGTGCGATACAGCCGCCGTTTGCACGGCGTTGAGAGCATCACGTTGTTGGAGCATTGTTCTGGTTTCGACGCCTGCGAGCGAAAGGCCTCGGCGTGGAGCGAGTTTTACGATAATTCCCAGGCTTGAGCCGCCATGAGGTACGCCAGCGTCGATTCGGCACCGCGATTGGCGTTAAGCCCGTCGGCATCGACGCCGTCGGAGCAACCGCCGCGCTCGTCGACCAGCGGAATCCCCAGCACGTTTTGCCCGTAAAACCATTGTAGAGCCCGCTCGGCATCGGCGCGAGCGCCCCGCAGCCCGGCCCGATCGGCCGCTAAAAACGCGTCGACCGCCGCCGCCGCTTCGAGCGGTTGCTGGTCGAAACGCGCCCTTTCGCCGCCGCGCGAGAGCCAACCGCGGTTGCCGACCGGCGAAAAGAGCGCTCCTTCGAGGTTTTGCAAGCGATAAAACGCGAGGGCGAGCAGCGCCTCATCGCGGGCCTCGGCGTCGCCGAGAAGATCGGCGAGGAGCAGCTCTGCCAGCGGTAGCCGCGCGTTGTCGTAGGTCATCTGCGATTCGTACCAGTGCCAATCGTCGCCGGAATTCGCCGCGAACGCCGCTCGGAGTCGTCCCAAAACCGCGGCTGCTACCGCGCCGCGCGCGCGCGCCGCGGAGAGCCCGAGCGCGGCATACGCGAGCGGACGCAAAAACGTAAACGCCTCGATGGTAGGAAGCGCGCGCTCGAACGCCGCGGCGCTACGATCGCGCCAATCGTCGCGACGCGCGTGCGCGCTTGCGTGCCCGAGCGCCCAAATCGCCCGGCCGCAGCTATCTTCGGTGCCGACGTCATCGAGCCACTCGCGGCCGTAACTCATGAAGTTATGAAAGCGACCGTCGGGAAGTTGCGCGTGGAGGAGAAAGGCGAGCGCGGTATGCGCGATGCGTTCGGCGTCGGCGCTCGACGGATCGAGGGCTTGATGCTGGATCGCGACGATCGACGAGCGCGCGAGATCGTCGGTGCAGTATCCGGTCGCGCGATTGGGCAACGTTCCGAAGGCGTGCTGGATCGTGCCGACATCGTCGGTCAGCGATGCGAGATGGGCGAGCGATGGAAACATGCGCCTACGCGGTGTGGGCCAGCGTCGCCGGGCGAGGCTCGGTGAGTTCGCTGAAGAGCCGCTCGTAGGCGGTGGCGACGGCGTGCCACGTCATCGCGCGGGCGTACCGATACGCTCGGCGTTCGGTCGCTCGCCGCAGGCTTGGATCGTCGAGGAGCGCGGTGAGCTGCGCGGCGATCGACGAGGCATCGCGCACCTCCGCGAGCCTCCCGCGCCCGAACGCCAGCAATTCTTGCGCGTAGAGATAGGGCGTCGATACGATCGCTTTGCCGCATCCCAACGCGTAGGCGAGCGTCCCCGAGACGATCTGCGTGAGGTTGAGATAGGGCGTGAGATAGATGTCGGTCGCTTCGAGATAAGCGAGCAATTCGGACATGGTGAGGTATTTATCGATGAGTTGCACGTTATTGCGCAGCCCCTTGGCGACCACGAGTTCCTGGAGGGATTCGCGATACGATTCGCCTTCTTGCCTCCGGACGACCGGGTGCGTCTCGCCGAGAATGAGATAGAGCGCTTCGGGATGACGGCGCACGACCGCAGCCATCGCATCGATGGCGTATTCGAGCCCTTTACCGCGATTGATCAGGCCGAAGGTCGAAATCACGGTGCGCTGCCCGATGCCGAAACTCGCTTTCGCCGCAGCGGTATCGCGGAAGGGCACGTCGGGAACGCCGTGCGGAATGACGTGCAGCTTTACCGGATTGACGCCGTAGACGTGCTCGAGCAGATCGCGCCCGGTATCGGAGAGCGAGACGACGGCACTCGCGAAATCGCAGAGCGATCGCGCGACGCGCAGCATCACCGGATCGGGCTCGGGCAACACGGTGTGCATCGTAATGACGGTCGGCTTCGCGACTTGACGCACGAGATCGACGAGCCACTCGCCGCGCTCGCCGCCGAAGAGGCCGTATTCGTGTTGGATATTGAGAATCGTCGCGGGGTGCGCGTCGATACGCGCGGCGATCTCGGAGTACGCCTGCCGATCGCGCTCGTCGAAGCGCGCGTAGACGCGCGCGGGATACCGGCGAAGATCCCCGCCCGGTTCGTTCACCGCGATCACCTCGCTGCTCGTGCCTTCTTCGCGATCGATCGCACTCACCAAATCGGAGGTAAAGGTCGCGATGCCGCACTCGCGCGGCGGAAAGGAACTGAGGAAGAGCACGCTCGGCACGGCGTTCTACCGCATCGCCGTCTGCGCGCCGACGCGGGCGCCCGGCTCGAGCATGCGACCCGATTCGATCACGACGTCGTGGCCGATCACGCTACCGCTCCCAACGGTAGCGCGCGCCCCGATACGCGTGCGACTCGCAACGATGGACTCTTCGATTCGTGCGTCATCACCGACTATAACCCCATCCCAGAGCACGGAGTCGCGAATGAGCGCTCGCTCGCCAACGTGGGTCCCGGCGCCGAGCACGACATTGGGACCGATCCGGGCGGTCGGCGCGACGACGACGCCCTCGTCGGCGTGGACCGGCTGGGCGACCCCAGGATGGCCGCGCAGGGCGGCGGAGCCGGCCCCGCTGATCCCCGGCTCGAGGACGAGCGGCATCGTCCCGGCGAGAATATCTCGATGGGCGGCGAGGTAAGCCTCCGGACGCCCGAGATCGAGCCAATAGTCGGAGGTGGTGAACGCATAGAGCGGGCGCTCCCCTGAGATGAGCGCCGGGAAGGTCTCGCGCTCGATGGAGACCGGGCGCCCGGCGGGGATCGCCGCGAGCACCTCGGGTTCGAGCAGGTAGGTACCGGCATTGATTTCGTCGGTTGGAGCGGTCCCCGGGGCCGGCTTCTCGATAAAGGCTTCGATTCGCCCGTTCGCATCGTGGGCGACGCAGCCGAAGGCCGAGGGATCGGCGACGTGGATCAGGTGCAGGGTGCCGATGCCGCCGTGCGCCTGATGGGCGGCGAGCATGGCGCGCAGATCGAGGCTGGTGAGGATGTCGCCGTTCAGAACGAAAAAGACCCCGGTGATGTAGCGTTCGACATTCTTGAGCGCCCCTGCGGTGCCGAGCGGCGACTCTTCAATGACGTAGGTAAAGCGCATATCGAAGCGCGAGCCGTCCCCAAAATAGTCGACGATGGGCTGGGGCAGATAGCCCGCCGGAAAGATGACGTCGCGGATGCCGGCTTTATAGAGCCGCTCGACGGTGCGCGCGAGGAAGGGCACGCCGAGGATCGGGACCATCGGTTTGGGGGTACCGTAGGTAAGCGGGCGCAGGCGCGTGCCTTCGCCGCCGACGAGAACGATTGCTTGCA
>JAJZVP010000090.1 GCA_021845615.1 bacterium
ATCATCGCAGAATGATGCGATCGACGACCATGGAGAGCGACATCAACGCGAGATAGATTAATGAGTAGCGAAAGAGCTCTCGCGCGAATGCGTTCGTCGCATCTCGAAGCGTTTGAAACGCGTAATACAGAAAGAGGCCGCCGAGGATCGCTGCGGAGATCGCATACGCGGGGCCGAACACGCGCAACGGATAGAACGCCAGCGATCCGAGCACGAGCACCACGCTATAGATCGCGATCTCGACGCGCGTGCGGTGTTCGCCGACGACGTTCGGAAGCATCGGAATGCCGGCCTTATCGTAATCGGTCTCGGTCATCAGCGCGAGCGACCAAAAATGCGGAGGCGTCCATAAAAAGACGAGGAGAAAGAGGCCGAACGCCGCCGGCGCGAGCGTTCCCGTTACCGCAGCCCACCCGACGAGCGGCGGGATCGAGCCCGCCGCGCCGCCGATCACGATATTCAACGGCGTGCGACGTTTGAGCCACATCGTATAGATGCCGACGTAATAGAGATTTCCGGCGAGCGAGAGCCACGCCGCGAGCGGATTGACGAGGAGGAACAGAATCGCAAACGCGGCGATACCGAGCACGACCGCGTATATCGTTGCCGGAACGATGGCGATGCGTCCGGTCGGAATGGGGCGCGTTTGCGTGCGGCGCATCAAGCCGTCGATATCGGCGTCGTAGACGCAGTTGAGGGCGCCCGCCGATGCCGACGAAAGCGCGCCGCCGAGCAGCGTCCAAAAAATGAGCGTCGGCGGCGGAAACCCGTGCGCGGCCATCAACATCGCCGCCAGCGTGGTGATGAGGAGAAGAACGATGATGCGCGGTTTGGTGAGTTCGAGGTATGCCGAGGCGAGGCCGAACGGGCCGCCGATCGGCGGTCCGCCGATTCCATCGACGCGAGCGAGCGTCGAACTCAAGGGAGGCTCGATTCGCGCGGGAGCTGGAAGCCGCGTATCAACGAAAAACTCAGCGCGCTGCAGTACGCGATAAATAAGAGCGCGGCGTTGGCGGCGTGCGCTTCACGAAGATCGGTCGGTAGCCGTAGCGCGACGTTCATCAATCCGAGCAGCACCTGCGTGCAAAGCAACGCGAAGCCGACCGCCGCGGTCGCGCGAACGCGCCGCGATGGCTCGCGAAGAAAAACGACGATCGTCGCGACGACCGATAGCACGAACGTTATCGCCGCAAGGCTGCGATGAAGCATCTGCACTTGTTGCGCTGGCTGCGCGACGAGGACGTGCCCCGCGCAGGTCGGCAGGGTAAGGCAGGCGAGCCCCGCTCCGCTCGAACTAACGTACGCGCCGACGCACATGGTGACGAACGCGGAGATCGTCGTCGCCAGCAGCAACGAGGATACCGAGCTCGCTGCGGCTGCAATCGAGCGCGGTGCGTTCGCGTTTTCGGGAATCGTCGTCACAACGGCGATGGCGACGAGCGAGGCGATAAAGGCCATCGCCGTTCCCCAATGGAGCACCACCGAGATCGGCGAGTTGCCGAGTTTCACCGTCGCAGCGCCGAGCAGCACCTGAACGAGAAAGAGCGCGGCGACCGCGGCGACCAACGGACGCAGCAGCGGGAGTCGCGCGCGGAGGCGGAAGGCGAGATAGGCGACGATGGCGACCAGCGGGGCGGTCGAGAACGCAAAGAGCCGGTGGCTCCACTCCCAGATCGTTCCATCGGACATCGAGGGAATCAATTTCCCGTGGCAGAGCGGCCAATCGGGGCAGGTCATTCCGGCGCCGTTAATCCGCGTCCAGCTTCCTAAGAGAACGGCTCCAAAACCGACGATGGCGGCGGCTATCGCGAAACGACGCAGGTTCCTCACAAGGTACCACGATAACCGCGGCCTTGGAGGAGAGCCTATGACAGGCGTCGCTCGGCCCTAAGGCCGCCCTTAACAGTGCTCGGCTGCTTGGAGGATCGGGCGGGCGGCGCTGCTCTCGTCCCCGGCTATGGCAGGCAAGCGCCGCTGAAAATCCGCCGCCGCACGGTGCGCGAGCTGCGTGTCGCTCAGGCCGGTCCGCTCCGATGGCGACTCCTCGCCGTTCCAGTAGACGGGGTATTGCCCCGAATAGATCGCGACCCAATCGCGGTCGCGCGCGGGAGTCATGTGAATCTCCGTCGGGTCGGGCACGGTGGGGGGAGCGTAGGTCCCGTTTTCATAGTGCTGCATGCTCGCCTGCGTATCGTCGATACGCATGACGTCGTACGCTCTCAGCGTGGCGACGAATCCGTCGAGATCGTGCGCGGTCTTGCGCTGGCGCCCGACCGCGCCGCCGAGCGCGTGAACGAACGCGACGAGATCCGCCCGCTCTTTCGGGTCCTCGATCGTCTTGGCGAAATCGAGAATCTTTCCGGTCTCGCGATCCGCGTCGCTCGCATTGCGCAGCAGGCGGCCGGCGAGATTGTAGAGATCCGTGAGGCCGTTGCGGCGATCGATGCTATTCCCATCGCTGAGCCGGACCGTGCGCAGGCGCGCGATCGTCTGTTGCAGCGTCGCATCGTTGCGGAGAGCGAGTAAAATTGCGGCGTTCGCATGGACCGCCATCTGCGTGCAGGGCGTCGTGGCTTTGACGCGCACGATCACCTTGAGCGGCGGCAGCACCGGGGGTGCGGCGGGCGGCCGTGAAAGGCTCGGTGCGGTGGCACCGGTCGAGGCGGCGAGCGCGAGTGCGACGATTCCCTTAGCGATCATAGCGACACCATCCTGACGCGACATTTGGCGGAATCAGGGATACAGCATGCGCCTCGGGGCCAGTTTCTGCAAGGGGGTCGGGCTCGCTTCAGCCGAACTGAAGGCCTCGTGAAGCGTCTGTCGGCCTTGCTCCTCTTACTCGTCTTGGTCGGCTGCCGCGACGTCCGCGTCCGTACCTACGGCGAGGGGCTTACCTACGATACGGGGCACGGTGACCGGATTGCGGTCATCCGTAGCCGGAGCCAGCTCGGCCGCTACGGGCTGGTCGCTCCCGACGTGCGTTTTCGCACCGAATTTTGCGTCGCGCTGCTTATGGGTCCGCACCATCGGAGCGGTTTTCGCCAGATTATCGAATCGATCGATGCCGGGCTCCGGCACGTTCGCGTGGTCGCTTTCGAACAGCCGCCGAGCGATGGCGGCGAGCCGACGCGCCCGTACCGCACCTACACGCTCTGGGTGATTCCGAACGCTGCGTACCGTCGCGGGATTCAGGTGGTCGTCGTTACGCCCGAGGATCGCCAAGTTGCGGAGACGGTGTTGCCGTAATGGTTGCGGTAAAGAGTTTTTCCTACGATGTCCGGGTCGAGCGTCGCGGGCTCATCCTCACGCCCGACGGCCGCGCCGATGCCGCCGAGGGAATGCTCAACCCCGCGTTCGTTCAAGCGCGCAACGGCGAGCGATTGCTCTTTCCGCGTATGGTCGCCGCCGGGAACGTTTCGCGGATCGGTCGCTTCCGTCTCGCCGGCGGGAACGCGACGATCGACGAAGGCTACGCACTCGAGCCGACGTTGCCCTACGAACTGCGCGCGGCGCACGGCTGGGGTTGCGAGGATCCGCGCGTTACCTACATTCCCGCGCTCGACGCCTACGTTATGGCGTACACCGCTTACGGCCCGCGCGGCGCGCGCATCGCGCTCGCCTATTCGCAGAGCGGGATAAGTTACGAGCGTCTGGGGTTGGTCGATTTTAGTGCCGCGGACCTTCCCGACCACGACGATAAAGATGCGGCGTTCTTCCCCGAACCCGTGCTCTCGCCCGAAGGGCATCTCTCGCTCGCGTTCTACCATCGCCCGATGCTGCATCTTTCGGCGGTGAACGGCGTCGCCGCGATTCCCGTCATTCGCGCGATGCCGTACGACCAACGCGAATCGATCCGCATCGCGTACGTTCCGCTCGAAAACGTGAAGCGCGATCGCAAGGCATTACTGCAAGTGCGCGAGTCGGCGCGCGTGCTCTCGCCCGATGCGTCGTGGGGACGCATTAAAGTCGGCGCCGGAACGCCGCCGATTCGCGTTCCCGAAGGGTGGCTCTCGGTCTATCACGGCGTCGATCTGCGCCGCGTCGACGGCATTCATCCGCGCTTCTCGTATAATGCCGGGATCGTCGTTCACGACTACGAACGCCCCGACCGCGTGCTCTACCGTTCGCCCGCGCCCTTCCTCGTCGCGACCGAACCCTACGAATGTCACGGCGTCGTCGATAACGTCGTTTTCCCGACCGGGATCGAAGCCTTGCCGCATCTCGGAGAGCGCGCGTTCGATATCTATTATGGAGCCGCCGATTACGCCATCGCGGTCGCGCGCGTCCGTTTATCGCTGCGCGCATGACGATCTCGCTTTTCTTGGCGATCGTCCTCGTGATGGGGACGTTGGTGATCGTGACCTCGATCTTTCGCTTGCACCGGTTGCAGATTCACGTCGCCGCGACCTCGGTTCCCGCCCCGCCGAAGCCGTATCGCGACCGACGCATTTCGCACGCCGCGCGTGGAGCGGTCGACGCGCGCGGGGTCTGGGCGCTCGCCGCGCAGCCGCGTTGCTTCGAAGAGGTCGAGAAAAGCACGGGCTCCGAGGCCTACGTGCGCGCGCACTTACCGGCGAGCGCCGTCCGTATCGCACCGGGGCGCACGCTCGCGTTCGGAAGCTGCCGCATCACCATCGGTGCCGCGAGCGTCGTCGTCGAACGGGGCGACGAGCGCATCGCGGTTCCCGCGCCTTCGGAGCTCTACCGAACCGCATCGCGTCTTTACTTGCTGGCACGAGGCCCCGGAGGGGGCCCCGAGCTGCGCGCCTACAAAGTGGTACCGCAACCGTGAACGACCTGGAGACTCGCGTCCGCGAACGACGCACCTTCGCCATCATCTCGCACCCCGACGCCGGGAAAACCACGCTCACCGAAAAACTTCTGCTCTACGGAGGCGCCATTCACGTCGCCGGGCAAGTCGCGGCGCGTCGCGCCCGTCGCTCGGCGACCAGCGACTGGATGGAGTTGGAGCGGGAACGCGGGATCTCGATCACCTCGACGGTGCTGCAATTCCCATATCGCGATCATACGATCAATCTACTCGACACGCCGGGGCACCAAGATTTCGGCGAAGATACCTATCGCACGTTGATGGCCGCCGACAGCGCGGTCATGCTCATCGACGCGGCGCGCGGCGTCGAACCGCAGACGAAAAAACTCTTTGCGATCTGCCGCGAGCGCGGGATCCCGCTCTTTACGTTCGTCAATAAGATGGACCGCCCGAGCCGCGATCCGCTCGAACTGCTCGACGAATTGGAATCGGTGCTCGGGATCGCCGCGTTTCCGATGAACTGGCCGCTCGGAAACGGCGAGCGCTTTCGCGGCGTCTACGATCGCGCGACGCACGAAGTACACGTCTTCGAACGAACCGCCCACGGGGCGAAACGCGCGGCGGTGCAGATGGCCGGTATCGACGATCCCGGCCTGCGCGAACTCGTCGACGACGAAAGCTATCGCGAGTTTATCGACGGCGTCGAGTTGTTGGAAGGCGCGGGAGCGCGTTTCGATCGCGACGCATTCGCGCGCGGAGCCGCGACGCCGGTCTTTTTCGGCAGTGCCGCAACGAACTTCGGCGTGCAGCTCTTTCTCGATCGCTTTCTCGAACTCGCGCCGCCGCCCGGCGCGCGCGCGTTCTCGGGAGGGGTCGCGCTGACCCCGGAGACGCCGCGTTTCTCGGGATTCGTCTTTAAGATCCAAGCGAATATGGACCCGCGGCACCGCGACCGAATCGCCTTCCTTCGCGTCTGTAGCGGCGAGTTCGCGCGCGATATGGTGGTGCGTAACGGACGCTCCGGCAAGGACGTTCGGCTCGCCCGCGCCATGCGGCTCTTTGCCGACGAGCGCGAATCGCTCGAGACCGCTTACGCCGGCGACGTCGTAGGCCTCGCCAACCCGGGAGTGTTCGCCATCGGCGATCCCGTCTACGTCGGAAGCGAGGTGACGTTCGCTCCGATCCCCGCGTTCGCGCCGGAACATTTTGCGAGCGTTCGGAGTATCGATAGCGCCGGGTACAAATCGTTTGCCAAGGGGATCGCGCAATTGCGAGAAGAGGGAGCGGTTCAGGTGTTCTATCCGTACGGATCGATGCGCTCCGAACCGATTTTAGGGGCGGTCGGCGAACTGCAATTCGAAGTGGCGAAATATCGCTTGGAAGCGGAATACAACGTGCGCACCCACTTTTCGCGGCTCCCGCACGACACGATCCGTCGCGTCGAAGGGGAGCTCGTCGGCGCGACGCCGCTCCAGTTGGGGAGCGGCTCGATGCTCTTGGAAGATTGGGAGGGGCGCCCCGTCCTGCTCGCCGAGCGCGAATGGAGCTTGCGACTCATCGAAGAGTGGAACCCCAAACATCGATTGGTGCCCTTCACCACACGCATGCAACAGGAGGCAACCGCCTAAATGAAACCTATGAGGCTCGCCATCGCCGCATGTGCGGCACTCGCACTCGTTAGTTGCGGTGGAGAGAATCGCTACGAACGACTCGCGGATCGTATCACGCGGGCGATGCAGAACAACTCCATCGCGCCGGTACGGAGCGATCTCGCAAAAGGCATCAATATCGACCGCGTGCGCGTCGCCGAGGCCGCCGACGCCCTCGCTCCGTTGGGGAAGATCGAATCCGTCAAAGAAGTGAAGCCGTGCGATCCCGGCGTGCATTGTTTCATCGTGAAGTTCCAGAAGGCGACCTATCGAGAGAAACTCCGGCTCGACGAAAACGGGAAGATCGTTGCGTGGCGTTACTCCCCGGAATAGAGGAAGTTCGCGCCGCGGCGCGCCGTATCGAAGGGGTGGCGCACCGCACGCCGGTGCTGCACTCGCGTACGCTCGACGCGCGCGTCGGGGCGCGAGTGCACGTAAAGTGCGAGAATTTTCAGCGGGTCGGGGCGTTCAAATTCCGCGGCGCCTACAACGCGCTCGCCTCGCTCTCGCCGGAGGAGCGGGCGCGCGGCGTCGTCGCGTATTCTAGCGGCAACCACGCCCAGGGGGTAGCGCTCGCCGCATCGCTGCTCGGCATCGAAGCGACGATCGTGATGCCCCACGACGCCCCGGCGAGCAAACGCGATGCGACGCGCGGCTACGGCGCGCGCGTCGTGGAGTACCGGCGCGGTGAGGAAGATCGCGAAGCGATCGCCGCGGAGATCGTCGCTCGGAGCGGAGCGCTCACGATCGCACCCTACGACGATCCGCGCATTATCGCGGGCGCGGGAACCGCCGCGCTCGAACTCGGCGACGAGGTCGGCGCGCTCGATGCGTTGGTGCTCGGCGTCGGCGGCGGCGGACTGCTCTCCGGCAGCGCGATCGCGCTCCACGATCGTTCGCCCGACGCCGCACTCTGGGGAGTGGAGCCCGAAGCGGGCAACGATTTCCAGCGCTCGCTCGCCGCCGGGGAACGCGTGAGCATTCCCGTGCCGCAGACGATTGCCGACGGATTGCAAACCACCTCGCCGGGAAAATTGACCTTTGAAATCGCGCGCGCGCACGGCGCGCGCATCGTGACGGTGAGCGACGACGATCTGCGTGCGGCGATGCGGTTCGCTTGCGAGCGCATGAAGATCGTGCTCGAGCCCAGCGGTGCGGCGGCGCTCGCGGCGTTGCTCGTCGGCCGCATCGACGTTGCGGGGAAGAACGTCGGCATCATTCTGACCGGCGGCAATATCGACGCGGCGCGCTTCGCCGCGGCGATCTCGTAGCGATGGGCGAACTCCTTCAACGCGCACCTCGCTGGGCGCTCGTTCTCGCGCAACTCGCGCACGCCGCATCGTGGGTGCTGCTGTTCTGGATCGCGACCCAACAAGGAGTCGCTGGGCTCACGCCGGCGGCGATCGCGTGGATCCATTTGGTCGGGTTAGGATGGATAACGCTCACCGCGCTCGCAATCCTCATACCGTTGATACCGGCAACGACCGGCGTCACGTGGCAGGCCCCGCGGCTCCAGCACCTCGCGCTCGCGGGTTTTGCCATCGTGGCGATCTGTTTTCCCGCGGCATGGCTCGCCTTCGATCGCGCAATTCCGGCGATCGGCGGCATCCTCGTCGTTGCGGCGACGTTTTACGTTGCCCTCGCTCTGTGGGCGCTCTCGGGGGCGGCGCGCGGCGAACGCGTCGAGCGCGCCGTCGCGCGAGCGTTCTCGATCTCGCTGGTCATCTTCGTTCTCGTTGCCGGGCTCGGTGCGACGCTTGCCGGAGCGATCGCGGCGCCGACGCTTCCGGCGTGGTTTCTCCATCTCGCTCGCGCGCATGCGCTTCTGGCGTTGCTCGGTTGGCTGACGCTGTTGATTTACGGAGTCTCGGCACGGACGCTGCGATTGCTCTTTGCGGTGCGTTCGCGTTTGCTCTTCGCGCATATCGTCGTTGGAACGCTCGGCATGGCCGGTGCGATCGTACTCGCCGCTGGTGCGGCCGCGGACTCGCACGCGACGATGTGGGT
>JAJZVP010000091.1 GCA_021845615.1 bacterium
CGCGATGATCGTCAACGGGTTCTTCGATTTCTTCATCAAGGAGCTGCCGATGGAGTACGCGGTCGAACTGAATCGGTTGGTCAAGATGGAGATGGAAGGCGCGGTCGGGTAGAGCGGAGCAGTAGCCCTCGTGGCCGGAGAACGCATCACCGACGCTTCGTCGATCGCCCCTGGAACGACGCGTCCCTATCGCCTCGATGGAGTCGACATTTTGCTCTGCAACGTCGGCGGCGAGTTTTACGCGATCGAGGATTACTGCACGCACGACGGCGCCCCGCTCGATGCCGGAACGCTCGAGGGGCGCTGCATTGTCTGCCCGCGTCACGGCGCGACCTTCGACGTCACCACCGGCGAGGCGATCACGCTCCCGGCGGTGATGCCGGTGCCGAGTTTTCCCGTCCGCCGCGACGGCGACGATCTCATCGTCGAAGTGTAGACTACAGCAGCACCTTCAGGTACGAAACCTGCTCGGCGAGAGGTGAGTGCTCTGCATCGTAGAGATCGACGGCGCTCTGCAGATTGATCCAATACTGCGGTGTGGTGCTGAATGCGTGAGCGAGACGCAACGCCATTTCCGGAGTCACCGAGCGCCGTCCGTTCACGA
Source organism: bacterium (assembly GCA_021845615.1). GTDB lineage: Bacteria > Vulcanimicrobiota > Vulcanimicrobiia > Vulcanimicrobiales > Vulcanimicrobiaceae > JABEUX01. The sequence goes on from JAJZVP010000091.1 coordinate 605, forward strand.
TCTCGTTGATGGTGGTTCGATCGACATCGAGCGCATCGGCCAGGGCACCCTGCGTTATACCCAGCGGCTCGATATAGTCTTCGCGCAGCACCTCACCCGGCGTGATCGGTCGGCGACTTTGCGGCGTCATCATGGCGCATTCGTCCTTTCGTTCAATCAGTGGTAGTCCGTTATGACGATCTCTATCGCTTCATGGTTTTCCCAGATAAAGCAAATGCGATATTGGTCGTTGATGCGAATGCTGTACTGGTCGGCTCGGTCGCCCAGAAGTTTTTCGAGTCGGTTACCGCGAGGCGTCCGAAGATCCGTCGGAGCCCCTGCAGCCTTCAGGCGATCGAGCAGTCGAGCAGCTTTCTCGTGAAGCTCGGTCGGAAGCGCTCGCCGGGCCTCGGCGCTCGTTCTTCCAACGAGAATATCGAGCGTACCCCGGTCGCCGATCTTCATGCGCTGGGATGCTCCATATGGTTATTGTTGCACGTCGCGCGACAGGCGTCAAGTTCGCCGGGGGATGGTTTTAGATAAACCAGTCTGTTAAACTAGTCTCATCATGAAAATCGTCGGCGCCTTCGAGGGCAAAACGCATTTCTCTGCGCTCATCAACGAAGCCGAACGCGGCGAAACGATCGTCATCACGAAGAACGGTCGCCCCGTAGCGCAACTCGGTCCCGTGCAGACCGCCACCCAGGCCGACGATCTCGATCGGGTCGTCGAGCGCATCCTCGCGCGCAAAATTCGCGTCGGGATTCCGTCAAAGGAGCTCATTGAAGAAGGCCGCCGGTACTAGTTGTGCCGCTCGTCCTGGACGCCTCGGCCACGATTCCGTGGCTCCTCGACGATGAGCGCGACGCCATCGCTATCGCGACGCTGCACGCGATCCGGAAATTCAATGCGATCGTTCCCAGCCTGTGGCGCTGGGAGATTCAGAACGCGCTCCTCGTAGCCGAGCGGCGCGGCCGGGTCGAGATCGAGATCGTGAATACCCTGCTCGCCGATCTGGATCGCCTGCCTATCACCGTCACCGACGCGCCGCGCACCGCGCTGGCAGCGGCCGAATTGACGCTTGCGCGACGATACGATGTGAGTGCCTACGATGCGGCCTATCTCGAGCTGAGTCTCCGAACCGGCCTGCCGCTGATAACGCGTGACCGCAAGCTCGCCGTCGCCGCCCGCGATCTCGGCCTCCTTTGGAGCCCGTAGTGACCGGACCGGGAGCGATCTCTTCATAGAGTGAATCGCCGCGGGCGTCGAAAGGAGCGCGCCATGTTGCTCCGACGAATCGTTCGCACGCTCGCCGCACTTCTCGGCGTCCTCCTCCTCGCTCTCGCGCTCTACGCCGGGAATGCGTTCCTCGGCATGCACGCGCACGCACGCTACTCCGGTGAGGTTCGCGGGCTCGCGCTGAAGGCGCCGGTGCGGATCCTGCGCGACGCACGGGGCGTGCCGCATATTATCGCCGCGCATCAGAGCGATCTGTTTTTCGCGGAGGGCTACGCCGAAGGCGAGGATCGGCTCTTTCAGCTCGATCTCATCCGCCGCTTCGTGTTGGGAAAACTCGCCGCGCTACTCGGGCCGAGCCTGGTGCCGGTCGACGAACGCTCGCGCGCGATCCCCGTCGCAGCGATCGTCGCCAAACAGTGGGCGGCGCTCTCGCCGCGCGAACGGTTGCTCTTGCAGCGCTTCGCCGACGGCGTTAACGCCGCCGCCGCGCGCAACCCGACGCCGGTCGAGTTTCGGCTCTTGCTCGCGCGCCCGCCGAAATGGACGCCGCAAGATGCACTCGCCGTCGGCATGGCGACGGTGATCGAACTCACTGACACCTGGAACGACATCGCGAACCGCGCTCCCGACGCACCGTTGAGCGACCCATGCTACGACGCTCCCGTTACCGAAGGGCTCGCCGGCATCGCCGATCCGCATCGCTGTAACGCACTCGCATTGCGCCAAACGCTGATCGCCGAATTTCGCGATCCCAAAGCCGCGCTGGGCAGCAACGAATGGGCTGCAGGAGCGGCGCACACGCGCTCCGGGCGCGCGTTGTTGGAGAACGATCCGCACCTGCGGCTCGGCATTCCCGGCGTCTGGTATCTCGTCGATCTTCGCGCGCCGGGATATCACGCTGCGGGTGCGACGCTCGCCGGCACGCCGGGCGTGATTCTCGGCCACAACGCGTCCATCGCGTGGGCCGCGACCAACGGCACCACCGCCGGGCTTGAAGTTTTCAATGCGCCCGCGAAGCTGCCGCCGGGACGATGGGTACGCGAACGCATCCACGTGCGCTTCGGAAAAACCGTCATCGCGCGCTATTGGCGCGGGGCGCGTGAATTCGGCGTCGCCATGCCCGGGCGCGGCCTGGTCTTGGTGCGCTGGCCGGCGTACGACCGGCCCGCCTCGCCGCTCCCCGCCTTCGACGCGCTCGACCGCGCGAATTCGATGGCGGCGGCGCTGCGCGCACTGCGCGACTATCCCGGCCCAACACAAAACTTCGCCATCGCCGACACGCGCGGCAACGTCGCCTATCAGCTCGCCGGTATCATTCCCGCCGATCCGCTCTGGGGGCGCCGCTTTCATTTCGCCACGGCACTTGCGAAACACTTCGGGCTGCTGCGTTTCTCGACGCTGCCGCACGTCGCGCCCTCACGCGCTGCCGTCGTCTGGACGGCGAATAACAAAATGTACGGCCCCGGCTATCCCTATCGTTTGAGCGCGCAGTTCGCGCCGCCCTATCGCGCCTATCGCATCGCCACGTTGCTGCGCGCGCGCAAGCGCTACAGCATCGCGTATTTCGCGCGCATGGAGATGGATGTCTATTCGCCCGCAGAGCGCGCGCTTGCGCGCATCGCTGCGCATAACGCGTGGCGGCGGAACGTCGGCGCCGAGGCGCGCCTGCTCGCCGCGCTTCGAACGTGGAACGGCGAGGTCGCACCGCAATCGCTCGGGGCCACCGCGGCCGTCACGCTCCGTCGCGCGCTCGTTCAATGGACGCAGCATCCCTTTATGGAAGATGAGATGGACGAACGCGCGGGAGCAAACCCCGACCTCGGCAACGCGCTCCACCTCGCCGCGCGCGAACGCCCGCACCTCGTTCCGTGGAGCGTCGCCGGCGCGGTCACCGTACGCCATCCGCTTGCGGCGCTCGGCGCGCGTTTCCTCGACGGCTCGCACTTCGCCGGTGACGGCGACGGTTTCGTGATTCACGTGCAGCGCCAAGGTTTCTCGCAAAGTTTCCGTGCGGTCTGGGAACCGGGCGCCTGGGATCGCGGCGGCATAACGATTCCGCAGGGTGAATCGGGGGAGCCCGGCAGCCCGTGGTACACCGACGAATCGCACGCTTGGATCGCCGGAAAGCTGCTCCCCATGCCGTGGAGTAAGGCGGCGGTACGCGCGGCGGCGCGATACGTTCTCACCCTCGCACCATAAGTCGCGCGTTCCTTTCACCGTCGGGAGTACCGTAATGCGTCGCGCGTACGTTCTTTTATCGTGAGGTAACATCATGAAGAACGCAAAGGCCTACCTCGCAATCGCCCTTCTTCTCGCTTCCACAACGACGACCGCGATGACCGCCCCAATCAAAGACCCAATCCGCATTGCCACCTGCCGCCCGGAGGCGGTCGGAAACGCGATGTGGTCGTACTCAGACGGTTTTTTCCCCGACTATCCCTACGCTTGGAGCGATGGGTTCGGAGGTGGGCTCTACGAGCCGCCGACGCGCACGTATCCGCTCCTCACCATCGCATACGTGAACCAAACGCACCGCGTCATGAAGAAAATCGAGTTCGGCCTTCTCGCACGAGGCCGGATCGTTGCGGAGGTTCGCGATCTCGGGACGTTTACGCCCGGAGCCCTCATTCGCCACCAATTTGCTCTGAACCAGAACGTTCTACCGCTCGGTACCAGTTTCTCGAAGTGCGTGCCGCTGCGAATCGCATTCCAAAACGGATCCAAATGGAAGAATCCGCATTTGCGCCAACTGCGCCGCAGCATCTTCGCGAGACGCTAAGCCGATCTTTCACGGCTGCCACAAGCCTCGCATAGATCGCGAGTTCTGCCGTTAGAGTTGCGCGCGCCGGATGGTTATCGAAAAAAACTTCCCCCGTTGTTCCGCGCCGCCCATTTGTACGCCCCGCTTGTAGCGCACCTTTTCAATGGACGGCCCGGCAACGAGCGTCGCTCCACCCACGCGATAATCGGTCGCTCACGATGGTGAGTGGATAGCGGCTTACTTGGGAAACGGGGAGTCGGGATTCACGCAGCGAAAAAACCAGCATCGTAATGAGGTAGCTAGCCTAAAAGGAGTCCCGTGAAGCGACCGACGTTCTTTCTTGCACTCATCGCAACCTTACTATCGACAACATCGGCGATCGCTTCGCCACCTCTCATCCCACCGCCCGGTCAGCGAGTTTATTCCTGGGCGATGAACGCCATGAAGGCCGTCGCAACGCCGCCGTACATCGACTACCAGGCGACTTTTTCAAGTCACGGTTTTTGGGTAAATATTTACTGCGATGGAAGCGGTATAGCGCGTCTCCAGCCAAAACTTGGAGGTTTCAATTTCCCAAGAGCTACATGGCACGTCCTTCTTCGCACCTCCGACGATTTTGCGTTGCAGGGGGCACGGCAACTTCCATGCAGGCCGTTTCCGTATTCACCGACTTGGTCTGCACTAGACGACTTTTCTGACTACTTCATGGAGCGATTTGAATCCATGAACGTGCCGTCGCCCGGGTCGAGCGTACGTCCCGAAACGACGCCATCTTCGAAGACGCGCACCACACTACCGGTGATCGCGGTGGTCACCGCATATGCAAATCGTTATTACCGAATTCACGATCTCGGAATAACTCGTATCCGCGACGTCGCCGCATACCACCTGCAGATGACGGCGCTTCGGAATCCTGAACGATATCCGCTTACCGACATGTTTGTCGATGTCGGAGATCATCGCGTTCGCGCCGTTATCTTCGGTGGAGGACAGCGCGGCTTTCTTGCCGGTGGAGGCGGCAGTGCGACATTGTACTTTGAACCAGTCAAAAACTACTGGCTCGTACGCCGCGGGAAGATTTCCGTTGGAGCTCATCTGCTCTTCCTCCATCAAGCGGGCTATTATTCGTTTACGCTACACGATTTTTCGTTTCCGACAAGTGTCCCGCCGGGGGAATTCCCTCCTAAATCGGGGCCCCGCTACGTCCGCTGATTTGCGATCGGCGCCTTGGTTGCGAGCCTCCCCATCACGCAAATTCCTTCCGCTCCTCACGATAGTACGCGCGTACGGCGATCCACGTGAAGAGCGCGCAGTAGCCGAGCAACCAGAGAGCTGCGCGCTGCCACGGCTCGCTCGTCGCACCGACCGCGCCCCAGGCGAGTTGCCCGAAATGATAGGTCGGCAGATATGGGGCGATCGATTGCACGAAAGTCGGCAGTTGATCGAGCGGAACGAAGAGCCCGGAGGCAAAGGCGAGTGGCAACGTGATGAGATTGAGGATTGCCACCGCCGCATTGAGCCCCGCAAGGTAGCCGACCGCGAACCCGAGGGCAACGAACGGCAGGCTCCCCAGCAGGAGCCTCGCGAGAAGCAGAACGAGAGTGGATGCCGGAAGATGCACGCCCCCGGCAAGACGCGCGAAGAGCGCCAGCAGCAACACCGCAATGCCACCAAAGGCCATCGAAGCGATAAACTTCCCGGCGAAGTATGCGAGCGGGCGCAGCGGTGAGGCCCGCATCAAGCGCGTCGCCCCGTTTCCGCGCTCGGCGGCAACGCTCGCCCCGAACGAAAACAACGAAATGCTCATCACTGCGTATGCACTAAACGAGGCTAAGAGATAGAGCCCCACCGTCGAATTCATATACGGCATACGCGCCTGCGCTAACCCAAAAAACGCATAAAACATGATTGGGAACGCGATCGTGGCAATCGAAAACCACGGATTGCGCAGCAGCCGGAGAAATTCGATCTTACTCTGCGCGCGGAGCATGGGAAGAAACGGCGCGATCTCAAGCGACATGTTTGTTCTCCCCTCCGGTCAACGCGAGGAAGGCCTCTTCCAGCGTCGCGCCGGTAACGGTGAGGTCGTCGATCTCGATACCGCGGGTAAAAAGATCGCGCAACAGGAGCTCCGGCGATTCGGTTAGGGCCTCATAGCGCTCGCCGTTGCGCGAGAGGCGTACGTCGTCGAAGGCGACCCGCGACGTAAACGCAACCCGCTTGCGCCCAACGGTTCCCTTCACCTCGCTCGGCGTTCCGTCGGCGATAATGCGCCCGCGATCGATCACGACCACGCGGTCGGAGACCGCATCGGCCTCTTCGAGATAATGCGTACTCATGAGCACGGTGCGCCCGCGGTTGGCGATTTCGGAGATCGTCGCGAGCAGCGAACGGCGCGCTTCGACGTCGAGCCCGACCGTCGGTTCGTCGAGTACCAACAGCTCCGGATTGCCGCAGAGCGCGAGCGCGAAGTAGAGCCGCTGCACTTGCCCGCCCGAGAGCCGTGCGATCCGCGAACGCGCTTTCTCGGTTAACCCGGCGAGCGCGAGCAACTCGTCGATCGGCAACGGCGCCGGATAATAGCTCCGAAAGAGCGCGATCGCTTCATCGACCCGCAGGTACTCCGGGAGCCCCGAGCTTTGCAGCATCGCACCGACGCGCGCGCGCACCGCTTGCTCGCGCGGTTTGCCTCCAAGCACCGAGAGCGAACCTGCCGTTGGGTTGCGCAGGCCGAGAAGCAACGAGAGTGCGGTCGTCTTCCCGGCGCCATTCGGCCCGAGTATCGCGACGCTCTGCCCACGCGGAATGCGGAGATCGATTGCATCGAGCGCGACGAGCGTGCCGTAGGTTTTGGAAACACCGCGAAAGAGGACGGCTTCCTCGCCGGTCTCGGCGCTCATCGCGTGGCCTGCGGTAGCGCGCGCGCGAGGAAACGCCAGATCGTCGCCCACGCCTGCGTCGACGCTGCGGCGTCACCCGCGCGCGTCCCGCCGAGATCCATCACCGTGGCGCCGGCCTTATATGCGGTGATCGCCGACTTCGGCCCATGCATCGCCCAAAGGAAGGTGTGTCCGGCATTCGGATAGACGACGCTGCGATCGGCGTACGCGTGATGGTGCGCCTTGAGATAGCGCATCGCCATCGCGCATTGCCGCGGCGAATCCCACATCTCGTCGTCGGCACCCGCCAAGCAGAGAACCGGCCCCTGAATGTGCTGCAATGGAAAGAACGATGCACGCACCTGGGCCGGATCGGCGTCGAGCGAGAGATCGTAGAGTACCCGCAATTTTATCGGGCCACCGTGCTCGAACTGCATCCCAATCGCCGAGCCGGCGTTCTGCGAGACGGGGACGCACGGCAGCGTTTTTCCACGATAGCTCCACGAACAGCCCGATGGGGTATCGTTGACGCCAAGCCCCATGAACGCGACGGGCGAGGGAACGTCGGCGACGACCGCTTTTATCTGCGGATAGGTCGATGCCGCAAGGAGCGCAAATTCACCGCCCTTCGAACCGCCGAGGATGCCGATCTCCTTTGGATTCACATCGTTGCGTGCGGCGACCGCATGTAATGCGCGACCGATCGTTTCCACCGGTACGTTCACGAGATGCTTTGGCAGACCGGGTAGCCCGAAATACGCGACGCTTGCAGCGACGTATCCATGCGCCGCAAAGCGTCCTGCCATGCCGGCCATCGAGTTTCCGCCTTCGGAGCCGCCGAGCAGCAGCATCGCCGGGTGACGCCCCGGTGCCGAGGGCACGCAGATCGTACCGATAAATGGAGTGCGAACGT
>JAJZVP010000007.1 GCA_021845615.1 bacterium
CGTCGATAAAGCGTTCGTAGTGTCCGAGATCGAGATCGGTCTCGGCACCGTCTTCGGTAACGAAGACCTCCCCGTGCTGATACGGGTTCATCGTTCCGGCATCGACGTTGATATAGGGGTCGAGCTTTAAAATCGCGACCGAGAAGCCGCGAGAGCGCAACAATCGCCCGAGCGAGGCAGAGGCGATCCCCTTGCCCAACGAGCTCACGACACCGCCGGTAAAAAATATATACTTCGCCACGACGGAACGCTCTTTTCGCTTCGCCGGGCTTGCCTGCCTTCGCCGCCGACGAGCGAGCGTCGCCGAAAGGTCCCCTATCGTGTGACGAGGATGCGCACGTAGCGCTCGAGCCCGGCGAGATCTCGAACGACGAGCACCTCGTCGTGCGGGAAGCTCGTGCGAGCGATCTCCGCGAGGCCGGCGATCGTCGGCGGCGCCGCCTCGAGGAGCACGAGTGCCCCGGGTTTGAGCAGCGGCGGGAGCATCGGTACCAGGCGACGATAGAGGGCGAGCCCGTCGGGGCCGCCGTCGAGCGCCTCATGCGGCTCGAATGAGAGTGGATCGGGGCGCTTGGGAATCGCATCGGTGGGCAGGTACGGAAGGTTCGCGACGACGGCATCGAAGTGGCGGTCGCCGATCCCCGACGCGAGGTCCCCGAAGCGAAATTTACATTTTGCAAAAACGTTAAAGCGGCGCGCGTTATGTTCGGCGACTTTCAGCGCCGCGAGCGATATATCGACGCCCTCGACGGTGACCGCCGCGACCTCCGCCGCCAGGGTGCAAGCGATCGCACCGCTTCCGGTACCGACGTCGAGAACCGTCAGTAACTGCTTGGGATAGGCGGGATCGAGGCGCCCGCGGAGATAGCGGAGCAGATCGTCGACGAGCGCCTCGCTCTCGGGGCGCGGCACCAAAACTTTGTCGTTGACGACGAATTCGCGCCCGTAGAAGCCTGCCGTGCCGAGGATGTAGGCGATCGGCATTCCCGTCGCGCGTTTCTCGCAAAGCTCGGCGAAGCGTTCGCCCTGCGGTCGCGAGATGAAGCTGTCGCCGTGCGCTAAAATCCAGGCGCGGTCGCGCCCCAGGACGCTGCTCAACAACAGCTGCGCGTCGGTGCGCGGCGAATCGATATATTTCGCCAACGAGACGATGCCGCGCGCGAGCACCTCGGAGACGCTTTGCGGACGGTATCCCCCCGAGCTACTCATCTTCCCGAGCCATTCGGCACTCCCGAATCGCTCCCCGCCAAGAGACGCGCGCGCTCGTCTTGGAGCAGTGCGTCGACGAGACGATCCATATCGCCGTCGAGAACGGCGCGGAGATTCCCGAAATTCTCGTTGACCCGATGGTCGGTGATGCGATCCTGCGGATAATTGTAGGTTCGGATCTTCTCCGAGCGGTCGCCGGTGCCGACCTGGCTGCGCCGGATCGAACCGAGTTCTTCTTCTTGTTCGCGTCGTTTGCGTTCGTAGAGCGTGGAGCGGAGCATCTGCATCGCCTTCTCGCGGTTCTGAATCTGCGAACGTTCCTGCTGCGACGCGACGACGACTCCGGTCGGAAGATGGGTGATGCGAATCGCCGATTCCGTTTTATTGACGTACTGGCCGCCGGCACCGCTCGATTTGTAGGTATCGATCTGTAGATCCGAGGGGCGAATCTCGACGGTCACATCGTCGTCGATCTGCGGGAGCACCGCGACCGTCGCCGTCGAGGTATGGACGCGCCCCTGGCTCTCGGTCTGCGGAACGCGCTGCACGCGATGCACGCCCGATTCGTATTTAAAGCGACGGTACGCACCCGCGCCCTTGATCGAGAACACGATCTCTTTGTATCCGCCGGCGTCGCTGGGGCTCTCGGAGAGCAGCTCCACCTTCATACGGTGCGATTCCGCATAGCGCATGTACATACGCGCGAGGTCGCCGGCGAAGATCGCCGCCTCGTCCCCGCCAGCGCCGCCGCGAATTTCGATGAAGACGTCGCGGTCGTCATCGGGGTCGCGCGGCAGCATCAACTCTTGCAGCTCCCCTTCGAGCTCGCCGATTTGGTCGCGTAACGAGGTAATCTCTTCGTCGGCGAGCGCGCGTAATTCGGCATCGCCGGCGGAGCGCGCGAGCGATTCGGCTTCGAGGAGCTCGCCCTGCAGGCGTTCGTGGCGACGGAAGGCCGCGACGGTGGGCTCCAGCGTCGCCCGTTCTTTCGAGAGCGCGGTGAAACGCGCCTGATCGAACGAGCCGCTGGGATTGCCCAGCTCGCGGTCGATCTCATCGAAACGTCGCGATGCGGAGCGCAGGCGTTCGATCATAGCGCTATTGAGTGCGGCCATCGTAAAAGCAAAAGCGAGCCGTGAAGGCGGCCCGCTTGCGTGTCCCTTAAAGCCCTACGGCGCGGAGGCCGAGTTTTTCGACTCGCGCGCGGCTTTGCGCGCGGCGGCTTCGGCTTTCTTCTGTTCGGCGGCGGCGGCGCGCTGATTGAATTTATCGACGCGTCCGGCGGTATCGATCAGCTTCTGCTGCCCCGTAAAGAGCGGATGGCAAGCCGAGCAGATCTCGACGCTGATCTTCTGATGCGTCGAGCCGGTGGTAAACGTGCTCCCGCAGGCGCAATGAACGAGCGCGTCGGGATACCAGGTGGGATGAATCTTAGGTTTCACAGCCCTCGTAGTATAGCAGCCTATGCAAGAGACCTCGGGGGTACCCCCGAGGTCTCTTGCCATCCCCTCCCCCAGAAGGGGAAAGCCCCTAGTTGACCGGCGTCTGGGTGATCGCCGTAATGAGCCGCCCCGTCATCGGGACGCCGAGACCGGTCACGAGATCGTAGCCCGGCGTCGAGAAGCAGCAGCCGGTAATCGGTGCGAGGCTGCCGTTCTGGTTCGCCTGGTTCTCGCCGTACTTGACGTCCTTGAAGACCGAGACGTAGTTCGCCGGCGCGGAGGCGATCTGATAGAAGAGCGGCGCCGGGTTGCCGAGGCGATAGCTGTAGGGTCCGGTGGAACCGTTTCCGCAGGTCGCCGACTGCTTGCAGGCCTGGAGAACGAGCGCCCATTGCGCCGCCGCTTGCGGCGCGGCGAGGGAGGTACCGCCGAAGGCACCGATCGTCCCGCCGTAGGCGATATACATGCCGGCTGCCTGTCCGCTCAGCGGGTCGGCATCCATCGAGATATCGGGGATGCCGCGGAAACCGCCGAGCTGCGGGTTCCCACCGGTCAGGGTGAGCCCGGCCTGCCAGGTGGGCGCCGGAATCAGCACCGAGACGCCGCCGCCGGAGCCGATGTTGTTGCCGAAGCTTCCATCCCCGCCGAGCGTGGTCTGATCGGCCCAAGCGGTGATCTCGCCGAGCAGATTCCCGGCTCCGTCGACGGGGAGGTTCACGCCGCCGACCGCGACGACGTTGGTATCGGTCGCCGGATAGGAGACGCAGGGGGTCGTTGGGTAGAGCCCCGCCCCCGGGACGGCGCAGGCGGCGTTCCCGGTATCGCCGGAGGAGACGAAGACCGCGATCCCCTCCGCTGCGAGCGCGGCGAATTCGCTCGGTCCGAGGCCGGTGCCGCCCGGCCCGACGTACGCCGAACCGAAGTTGGTTTCGCCGCCTCCGTAACTCAGGCTGAGAACGTCGGAGCGATTGTCGGCGATCGCCTGTTGGATCTCGAAATCGGCGATAGAGATGCCCTCGGCATCCAAGAGCGTTTCGCCCGCAGGGCAACTCGTGACGCCGGCGTTCGCAGTGTCGATCGCTCCGGTAGTGGCGTTGACGCAGATCGAATAATACGCGAGATAGAAATTCTCGTTCACGCCGGGAGCGAGGCTCGCCGTCGTCTCCGTATCGAGTTGCGCCTCGCCGTCTTCGAGATTACATTGCTGATAATTCGGGACGCCACTGCTGCTGCACGCGGAGTAATTCGGGCTCGCCGGCGTCGTGTCGCGCGGCGGCAGCGTGAACCCGGTCACCGGCAAACCGGGCCCGAGGAGCGCCGGCGTCGTCGCCTGATTCACGAATTCCGGCGAGGTTGGGATGAGGGTGACGGTCGCGACGCGCGTGTGGAACGCCGCGCCGTAGTAGGGAACGTCGGTCGGATCGATCGGCCCGGTGCCGATGATCCCGAGGCCGATGCCGTTGCCGGTGAGGCCCGCATTATAGGCGCCGGTGAAATCGAAGGCCCGCGCGACCTGTTGCGGCGAGAGCCCCGGACCGAAGGATGCCGTCGACGGGCGAATCAGATAATCGTGCACCTGCGAGGCGATCGGGACGAGTGCGTTCAACGCGACCAACGGAATGCTCGCATCGACGTGCGGCGTTCCGATCGGAGCGATAAAGCGTTCCTTCCCGTACTGATAGTAGCCGAACTTCACGCCTAACGCGGCGGTGAACTGCGTGCTCGTGCCGACGAGCGAGAGCACAAGATTCTGCGGCCACGTCCCGACGCCGATGCCGTACTGCTGGAAGTACGCCGCGACCTTCGCCTGATTGACCGGGGATGCTCCATAGAGCTGGCCGATCTGCTGCGGCGTGAGGAAGTGACGATAGTTGGGATTTCCCGGCGTACTCGCTTGTTGCGCGTAGGAGAGAAGCCCGGCCGCATTTTGCATTTGCGGCTGCGCCAACATCGCGAGCGCGACGGGTTTCGTGAGCGGGCCGATGTAGCTCGCCTGCTGCAGCATTCGCTGCCCCCAGCGTAACGACGATGGCCCCGTCGAACCGATCGGGGTATTCCCGCCGGTGTTAGCGCCGGGCAGCGGAGAGCCGGCACCGCCGCCTCCGCCGCAGGCTGCGAGTAAGGATGCCGCGATGAGTGATGCGGCGGCGGTTCGAATGCGCTGCATGCGAAACATTAGCGGTTACCTCCGGGGAGAAGCGTGGGGGCGATGCGTACGAGCATCTTGACGAACGCCGTTCGCGCCTGCGCGCGCTCTCGCGCGATGTGCATGCGGAAGTTGGTTCGATCGGCCGCGTAGAGCGCCGTCGAAATCGGAGCGATCGCCGCGCTCTTCGTCGAACGCGCCTCGCTCTGAATCGAGGTGCCCGACGTTTGCAGCGTCAGTATCTGCGAATAGGTCTTCGTTAATTGCGGAGTACCGACGTACGCCGCGAAGTTCGCCGCGCTCGCGGTGTCGTTGAGGTAATCGTAATAATAGGTCTGCACGTCGTTCATCGCCACGCAGACCGGGCCGAATCCCTGTGCGGTGTAGGTCGTCGTCGTCGTGACTTCGTCGAGCCCGAAGATCGGATCGATCTTCGTCACCACCTGTGCGATCGAGTTGCCGCTCGTTCCGAAGGCGCTCGGAACCGCGCACGATGCGGGGAAGCTCGCTCCGGTACTCACCGTGTCGCTCTCTTGATAGAGTTTCGGCGAGGGCGAGAACCAGGCGGCGGGCGTCGCGATGAGGATCGGCGGATTCGGCGCCGGCGTTCCGGTCGCGCCGGGCGATGGCGCCGGGGTCGGGTTGAGCACGGAAACCGAGATCGTGCCCGCCGTCGGCGCGGAGTAGAGCAGAATCATGGAGGGAGCCGGAGCGCCGAGGAAATCGAGATCCCATGCACCCGAGCCATCGGGTTGAACGTTAAACTGCATCGACGGGACGCCGCCGGTCGCGAACGTATCGGTTTCGTTGTAACTGCCGTCGGCGTTCGTCGTACGCGCGACCCGCGCGCCGTCGGCATCGCTCTCGCTATACGTTCCGGCGGGGGAGTTCGTCCACGTCGCTCCCGCGCTCTCGGGAAGTTCGTCGAGAATCTGCGGCGTCGTGTAGGTCCACGTGTAGGCGTTCTTACTGTCGTCGACGCTCTGCTGGGCGTTCAGCACGAAATTCGTCCCGCTCCCGGCGCTCAGCGTCGAATAATAGGAATCGCCGCTCTCCGTGCGCGTCGCGCTCGTGCCGACGGTCGTCGTGGTCGAATGGAAATCGGTACCGCCGATGCCGAGCGGATCGCTACTCGCGGTAACGACCACGTTCTCGGAGATCTTCGCCGCCGTAGCGGTGCTGGGGAACGGACTTCCGACCGGATAGGTGTAAACGTCGCTCTCCTGGGAGCTCCCGGAGAACGCGAAGGTGTCGCCGATTGCGGCGGGACGAGCGGAACTCGAGACGGCGGGGTTGCCGGGGCCACCGACGGGCGGAGCCGTCGTAGGAAGAGCGGGGGCACCGCCGCCACCGCACGCGGCGAGAAGTGCCGCTGCGGCGACCGCTCCAAAAAGCATCGCTGGTATTTTCACGAAATCACAAACCTCTCCAATGAGGAGCAGCAAAATGGGGTACGTTAAGTTCTTGTTATTTGGAAAGGAGTCGGCAATCCTGCGACTCTTTGCACCGACGAAGCGTTTTTCGAACATGAAACCTCGACTGCTCCTGCGAGCTCCGCTCGCCGCGCTCGCTCTGCTCACCATCGCCGCCGCCCCCTGCCGGCTCGACGGCGGGCGGATCATCGATACCGGATCGACGAACGCCCCGGGATTCACCATCGCAGTGCGCTCCGACGGCACCGGGTGGTGGCGCCCGACGGCGCGGATGGGAGCGAACCCCACCGCCCCTCATACCTTTACGATCGCTCAAGGCGTCGCGCGCCGCTTTCTCGCAGCGATGAACGACGGGCGTACCGATGGCGTGCGCGGCGTACCGTGCATGAAATCCGCCTCGTTCGGACACAGCGTCTTTGCCATCTGGCACGGCTGGCGCTCGCCCGACATTACCTGTCCGCTCGATTCCGCCGAGGCCCGGAGCATTGCGGCGAGCATTCATGCGGTGATCGCCGCCTCGGGGATGCCCGCTCCGGCGGTGGGGCGACGAATGACCCTGCCGGGCAACGAACCGCGCCGTCAGCCAAGCGAACCGTCGCCCGCAGGGTCACCGACGGCTCGGCCGCGAAACACGCACTCGTGAAGCCACAACGTATCGCTCTCGGCTGCGCGCTCGCAGCCCTCCTCGCTATGCCCGCTACCGCTTGGGCGTCCTCGACCGCCGCGCCGACTCCCTCGCCGAAGCCCGCTCCGAAGCCCGCGCCCACGGCGACGCCGAAACCGCCGCCGCCGCGGCGGGTCGGGATCTCCGGTGTTTGGGAGATTCAAATCCAGTATCCGAACAAAACGATCTACGCCCACTTCAGCATGCATCAGCACGGCGACGCGCTCGAAGGAACCTATCTGAGCCCCGACGGCAAAAAATCACGTCTCGCCGGGAGTCTCTCCGGCGAGAGCATGGTCGTCGTGGTGACGCTCGCCGATGGGAAAGTGCTTCGCTTCGAATCGCAATTGAACGGCACCACCGACATGGTCGGCATGCTCACGAAAGCGAACGGGAAGCGCGTGGTCTTCACGGCCTCCTATCGTCCGAAAGAGCGATTCTTCGATTCGCTGAGCCCGGTCCCCGGCGGCCTCGGCGGCGGCGGGATCGGTACCGGAGGCGGCGGGTACAACCCGCCGCGCTAAGGGCGGCGCCCCGCCCGGGCGACGATCTCCTCGGCGTTACGCGCGTTCGGCGAGCCGACGCTCGACGTACGGGATCAACCCACCCGCTTCGATGAGCGAGCGCATGAACGGCGGAAACTCGGCGGCCTTGTAGCTCGTCCCTTTCGTGCGGTTTCGAATCGCGCCGGCGGCGGGATCGATTTCGATCTCGTCCCCGGCGGCGATCGCATCGACGGCCTCGGGGCACTCCAGAATCGGCAAGCCGATATTGATGGCGTTCCGATAGAAAATTCGCGCGAACGATTTCGCGATCACCGCCGAGACCCCAGCGCCTTTAATCGCGATCGGGGCGACTTCGCGGCTCGATCCGCAGCCGAAGTTCGTGTCGGCGACGATAATGTCGCCCGCCTTCACTCGTGCGGAGAACTCGGGGTCGATGCCCTCCATCGCATGTTTCCCGAGCTCGGCTTGATCGACGAGATTGCAGTACTTCCCGGGAATGATCACGTCGGTATCGACGTTTTTTCCGTAGGTATGAGCGCGTCCGCGCAGCGTCGTTTCCATTCTCTTTCGTTCCTCGTTCTTTATCGTGCGCGATCGTCGTTAGGAATAGGCCGGAGCGCGATCGACGACGCGCGGATCGGTAATCGTGCCGGTGAGAGCCGATGCCGCGCAGGTCGCCGGCGAAGCGAGATAGACTTCCGCTTTCGGCGAGCCCATGCGCCCGACGTAATTGCGATTGGTCGTCGAGAGGCAACGCTCGCCATCTCCGAGCGTCCCCATATGCCCGCCGAAGCAGGCCCCGCAGCCGGGAGTGTTGACGACGCACCCGGCGCTCGCCAGGGTTTTGAGAATGCCCTCGTCGGCCGCTTGCATCCACACCTTCTGCGAGCCGGGGTTCACGATGACGCGCAGGCTCGACGCGATTTTCTTGCCGTGAAGAATCTTTGCGGCGATCCGTAGATCGTCGATATATCCGTTGGTGCAACTACCGATGAAGATCTGATCGAGTCGAACGCGATCGCGCAGCACCTCCGAGATCGGATGGACGTTGTCGGGAGTGTGCGGACAGGCGATCTGCGGCTCGAGTCCGGCGACGTCGATCGCCACGACGCGCTCGTACGCCGCGTCGGCATCGGCGCGTTCGACGACGAACGGACGATCGGTGCGCTCGCGTACGAAGGCGAGCGCCTTTTCGTCGGCATGAAAGATGCCGTTCTTCGCGCCGGCTTCGATCGCCATATTCGCCATCGTCAAGCGCCCGGTGATGGAGAGCGCGTCGATCGTCGACCCGTGATACTCCAACGCGCGATAGGTCGCGCCGTCGATGCCGAGCCGACCGACGGTCGCCAGCATCAGGTCTTTGGCGTAGACGCCCTCCTGCATCGCACCCTCGTAGACGACTTTAATCGTCGGCGGGACGCGGAGCCACACTTCGCCGAGTACGAAGGCAGCAGCGATATCGGTCGAGCCCATGCCGGTCGCGAAGGCGCCGAGCGCGCCGTAGGTGCAGGTATGCGAATCGCCGCCGACGATCAACTCGCCGGGAGCGACGAGCCCTTCTTCGGGAAGGACGACGTGCTCGATACCGCCGCGTCCGACGTCGAAGAAATGTTCGATCTCCTGCTCCGCCGCAAACTCTTTCATCAACCGCGCGAGCTTCGCCGACTGCGCGTCCTTCGCCGGAACGAAATGGTCTTCGACGAGCGCGATCTTCGACGGGTCGAAGACGCGCGTCGCGCCCTTCATCGAGCGCATGACGGCGATCGCGACGGCGGCGGAGAGTTCGTTCGCCAGAACGAGATCGACCTTCGCGTTGATGATCTGTCCGGGTTCGACGCGGTCGAGCCCGGCATGGCGCGCGAGGATTTTTTCGGTGAGGGTCATTCCCACGATGTTGTGCTACCTCGTCGGAGTTGGTGGAAAGCGCTGACGGCTTTCCGGATGCTTTCGCCTCCTCCGAGGCGACTCCCGCAGTGCGGCAGGCAAAGCCTCGCCGGGGCGCGCACACCTCCGGTATGAACGACCGCAGCTTCGGTTTTGCAACGCGCGCGATCCACGCCGGAACGCCGCCAGACCCGGTCACGGGCTCGCGCGCCGCCCCGATCTATCAGAGTTCCGCATTCGTCTTCGGCTCCACCGAAGAGGCCGCCGAACTTTTCGCGCTGCGCGGCTACGGACACATCTACAGCAGAATTAGCAACCCGACCGTCGCTTCGTTCGAAGAGCGAATGGCGAGCCTGGAAGGCGGGCTCGGCGCGGTCGCGTTTTCGAGCGGGCTCGCGGCGCAGCTCGCCGTCGTGCTCGCTCTCGCGCGCAACGGCGACCATATTCTCTGCTCGCAGAACGTCTACGGCGGGACGGTGACGCAATTCTCCATCACGCTCGACCGCATGGGCATCGCCGTCACCTTCGTCCCGATCGGCGACCTTGCGGCGACGCGCGCCGCCGTACGCCCCGAAACGAAACTGCTCTTCGTCGAAACGATCGGGAACCCGGCGGGGGCGATCGCCGATCTCGAAGCGCTCGCGCGCTTCGCCCACGAAAACGGCATCCCGCTCGTCGTCGATAATACCTTCGCCTCACCGTACTGCTGCCGACCGATCGAATTCGGCGCCGATATCGTCGTCGCGTCGGCGACGAAGTTTATCTGCGGGCATGGAACCACCGTCGGCGGCGTCGTCGTCGATGCCGGACGCTTCGATTACGGCAGCGGTCGCTTTCCCTTGCTCTCCGAAGCAAGTCGCGGCTATCACGGAAAGGTCTTTACCGAAACCTTCGGCGAGTACGCGTTCCTCATGCGGTTGCGCGCGGAGATCCTTCGCGACGTCGGCGCGCAACTCGGGGCGCACGATGCGTGGCTGCTCCTGCAAGGGCTCGAAACGCTGCCGCTCCGTATGGAGCGACACGTCGCCAACGCGACGATCGTCGCGCGTCACCTCGAAGCGCACCCCGGTATCGAATGGGTCCGCCACCCCGGGCTCCCCTCGCACCCCGACCACGCACTCGCCGCCCGCTATCTTCCGCACGGCGCCGGATCGGTCTTTACCTTCGGAATTCGCGGAGGGCGCGAGGCGGGGCGGCGATTCATCGACGCGCTCGAACTCTGGAGTCACCTCGCCAACGTCGGCGATGCGAAATCGCTCGTCATCCATCCGGCGTCGACGACGCACTCGCAATTGAGCGACGACGAAATGCGCGCCGCAGGGGTCGCCCCCGAAACGATCCGCCTCTCCGTCGGCCTCGAAGATTGCGAGGATTTACTTTGGGATATCGATCGAGCACTCGAGAAAGCCCACGTCGCCGATCGGGTGAGCGCGTGATTCTCACCGGAGTTGCAGAGCGCCGCGCGTTACTCGCTCGCAGCACGACCATCGCGATGGTCGGCGCCTCGAGCGATCCCTTGCGCCCCAGTTACACCGTTTTTTCCTTCTTACGCACCGAGGGCGCCTACACCGTCACGCCGATCAATCCGAAGCTCGCGGCGATCGACGGCATCCCCGCGTTCGCATCGCTCGCCGAGTACGCGCGCGTCCACGGCGCGCCCGATATCGTCGACGTCTTTCGCAATCCCGCCTCGCTCCTCCCGATCGTCGACGAAAGCATCGCCGTCGGCGCGAAGGCGATCTGGTTTCAATACGGGGTGGTGAACGAAGCGGCGATCGCGCGCGCCGATGCGGCGGGGCTCGACGTCGTCGTCGACCGTTGCATCAAGGTCGAGATCGCGCGCTTTACCGGAGGGCTCGCGACGGCCGGCCTCAATAGCGGCATCATCACGTCGCGCCGCGCGGGTACGCGATGAGTCGCGAGCGCGAGGCCGCCGATCTCGACGAACGGATTCTCGCGACGATCGATGCCTGGCATCGTCACGGACGCAGCCCGAGCGATGCCGAATTCGACGATCTCGCGCTCGCGATCTTCGCGCACCAACTCCGCTACAACGCCGCGTACGCCGCCTATTGCGCGGGATACGGCTTCTCGCCGAACGCGTTGCCGGCGAGCTGGCGCGCGATCCCTCCGCTTCCGGCACGGGCCTACAAAGAAGCGGCGATCGCCGCATTTCCGATCGAACGCGCCGAGCTCGTCTTCGAAAGCAGCGGCACGACGCTCGGCGATCCGAGCCGACAGTACGTCGAAGATCGTCGGCTCTACGACGCCGCGCTTCTCGCTGCATTCGAGCGTGCGATGCTACCGGAAGGCGAGCGCCTGCGCTATTTGCTGCTCGTTCCCAATCCCGCACAGCGCACCCATTCCTCGCTGGGATACATGATGGGGCGCGTCGCCGCCGCATTTGGCGACGGCGAGACCGGATGGTATCTCGATGAAGATCGTTTGCTCGTCGACGCATTTATGGCCGACGCCGGCGACGCGTGCGATCGCGAGCGCCCGGTCTGCCTCGCCGCCACGGCGTTTTCGCTGCTTCATCTCGTCGAGACGCTCGAAGAGCGCGGCGCGACGATGCGCCTTCCCGCCCGCTCGCGCATCATGGAGACCGGCGGCTTTAAAGGGCGTACGCGCGTCGTCGCCCGCGACGAACTCTACGCGCGCGTCGAACGCGCGCTCGGCGTTCCCTCCGAACGAATCATCGCCGAATACGGAATGAGCGAGCTGTGCTCGCAGTACTACGACCGGCCTGGAAGCGAACGAAGCATCGCGGGAACGACGCACCGCGTCAAAACGGCGCCGCCGTGGTTGCGCGCGCGCGCGCTCGACGAGCGCGAACGCGACCTACCGCCCGGGAGCGTCGGAGCGCTCGTCCATATCGATCTCGCCAACCGGAGCTCCTGCCTCGCCCTACTCACCGAGGATCTCGGCGCGCTCGTCGACGACGGCATCGTACTCCTCGGTCGCGAGAGCGGTGCGCAACTACGCGGCTGCTCGCTCGATGCCGAGGATCTCCGTCGATCGTGACCGCGCTCTCCGCGCTGCCGCTGCGAACGATCGTTTCGGCGATCGGTGACGCCGCCGCTCGTTGGTGCGACGCCGATTTCCCTCCCCGCGTCCGCGCGACGAGCGGTATCGTCGAGCGAACGGGATACGCGATGCCCGCCGTAGAGTACGCGCTCGACGCCCTCTTCGGCGCTATTCGCAGCGATGCGATCTTCGAAACGATTCGTCGAGAACTCGGCGATCCCGCGCGGCTCGACGGGGCGGCGGCACCGATCTATCCGCTCGGACGCGTGGCGATCCTATCGAGCCGCACGACGATCGGCGTCGCGATACCGGCGATGTGCTTCGCGCTCGCAGCGAAGAACGACGTTCTCGTGAAGGATCGCGAGGATGCGCTCGTCTCGGCGTTCGCGCGAACGCTCGCCGAGGAACTCGACGCCTTCGCAGATGCGCTCGAGGTCGCCGCCTGGGATGGAGCGCGCGATGCTGCGCGATTGCACGACGTCGATCTGATCGTGGCATTCGGGAAGGACGAAACGATCGCTCGCATCACCGCCGATAATGCCGGCGGCGCGCGCACCATCGGGTTCGGTTCGCGAACGAGCCTCGGCTTTCTCGACGAGGCCGCACAGCGCGACGATCGCGCGCTCGATGCGGCGCTCGCGGGTGCCGCGCGCGATGCGAGTCTCTACGAAGGCGAAGGATGCATGAGCCCGCACGCACTCTTCATCGAACGGAGTGCCGCGCGGACGCCGAACGAGATCGCCGAGCGATTCGCGCGGGCGATGGAGAGCGCGGCGACCGAATTCCCGGTCGGGCAACGTTCGGCGGCGAGCCGAGCCGCGATGCTCCAAGCGCGCAATCTCGCCGCCTTTCGCGCCGCCGCCGGGCGAGGGGGAGCGTGGTGCGACGACGCCCTCACCTACCTGCTGCTCCTCGATCCGCCCGAGCTCGAGCCACCGCCCTTCCTGCCGCGAACCGTCGCACTCATTCCGGTGCCCTCCTTCGACGAGCTCCTCCGATACGTCGAACGGCACGCGCTTCCCATCGAATCGCTCGGCGTTACCGGAACCGGCCGCATCGACACGGAACGAGCAGCGCGTATCGGCGCCGCCCGTATCGCCGCTCTCGGCGAGATGCAGCGGCCGCCGCTCCAAGCTCATCATGGCGGGCGTCTTCGGATCGCCGAATACGTTCGCTTCCTCGACCGTGACGGAGAGCCCGAGTGAACGACCCCCTCGAAAACGTGCGTGGCCCCATTCCCGGAAAACGAAGCGCCGAGCTGCTCGCGCGGCTGCGCCTCCGCGAATCGCAGAACGTGACCGCGATCGAAGAGCGCTTCCCCATCGTTTGGGAATCCGCGCTCGGCTCGGTCGTGACCGACGTCGACGGAAACGAGTATCTCGATCTCACCTCGGCGTTCGGCGTCGCCGCGATAGGACACAGCAATCCCTACGTCGCCTCCGCGGTCGCCGACCAGGTGGTGCGGCTCGCGCACGGCATGGGCGACGTTCACCCCAGCGAAGTACGAATCGAACTGCTCGAACGGATCGCATCGATCGTTCCCAGAGCCCTAACGCGAACCTATCTGGCGACCTCCGGCTCCGAAGCCGTCGAAGTCGCGCTGAAAACCGCGATCCTCGCAACCGGAAGACCCGCTCACGCAAGTTTTCGGAACGGCTACCACGGATTGAGCCTTGGAGCGCTCGAGGTCACCGGAATCGAACGCTTCCGCGCTCCCTTCGCCGGCGCGATCGCCGCGAACGCGCTCTTTCTCGATTACCCGCGCGCGCGAAATGCTGACGACGACGACCCCGCGACGGCACTCGAGGGCATTCGCAGCTCGCTGCGATCGCGCGACGATATCGGCGCGCTCGTCGTCGAGCCGATTCAGGGACGCGGTGGCGTGATTCTGCCGCCGACGGGTTTTCTGCGCGGCCTCCGTGAGATCTGCGATGAGCTCGGAATGTTGCTCGTCATCGACGAGATATGGACCGGCTTCGGGCGCACCGGAACGATGTTCGCCTGCGAGCGCGAGGCGGTCGTGCCCGACCTGCTCTGCATCGGCAAGGCGATGGGAGGCGGCCTGCCGATCGCCGCGCTCGTCGGCACCGAGGCGGCGATGAACGCCTGGCCGCTCTCCGATGGCGAGGCGCTCCACACATCGACGTTTTTGGGAAACCCGCTCGCCTGCGCCGCCGCGTTAGCGACGATCGGTGAGATCGAACGGCACGACCTGGTAACGCGGGCGAAGCAACTCGGCGTCACGATGGTCTCGCGACTGGGAAACCTGCATCGCCACAAGAGCGTCATCGATATTCGCGGACGCGGTATGATGTGGGGCATCGAACTCGATAGTGCGGCGAGCGCGCACGCCGCGGTCGTGCGCGCGCTCTCGCTCGGATTACTTTTACTGCAAGCCGGACCGGAGGGTAACGTGATCTCGATAACGCCACCGCTTGTGATGAGCGAACGCCAACTCTTTCGCGCGATCGATCTTCTCGATCGAGCGTTGGGGTTACGATGAGTTCCACCATTCGCGTCGGCATCGTCGGTAGCGGTTTCGGCGCGAGCACGCACCTCCCGGCGTTACGCGCGCACGCACGTTTCGACGTGCTCGCCCTCGCCTCGCCGCGGAATGCGGCACGAATCTGCGCGGAACAACGTATCGCACGGAGCTTCGCGTCCTGTGCCGAGATGATCGCAGGATGCGAGCTCGATGCCGTCGTCGTCGCATCGCCACCCTTCGCCCATCACGACGACGTGCTCGCCGCACTTCGCGCCGGAAAGCACGTGCTCTGCGAGAAGCCGTTCGCCCTCACCGTCGCCGAAGCCGAAGCGATGCTCGCCGCCGAAGCGGCGGCGGGAACGGCATGCGCGCTCGCGCACGAATTTCGCTTTCGTCCCGAGAGGATCGCGCTCGCCGAACTCGTTGCGAACGCGCACCTCGATCCGATCCGCGAGATCGAATACACCCAGCTTATGGGTTTCTTACGCGCCAAAGAGATGCGCCCGCGCGGCTGGTGGTTCCAACGCGCGCGCGGCGGCGGCATCGCCGGCGCGATGCTCTCCCATGCGATCGATGCATCGAACGCGCTCCTCGGCCTGCAGCCCGACTCCGTGGTCGGAAGCCTGCGAACCGCGAATCCGCAGCGCTACGATGCCGATGGAGCCTTTACGAGCGAGGTCGACGACGGCGCGTTCGCCCTGCTCCGCTACGCCAACGGCGTCGTCGCGCGACTGAGCGTCGATGGTACCGCCGCCGTCAACTCGTTTACGTTCGCCGTCCACGGCGAGAACCGCACGGCGGTGAGCGGCGGAAAGGCGTTCGCCGACCAACGCCTTTTTAGCGTCGACGACGAAGAGACCAACGAACTCGAATGTGCGCCGTCGCGCTATGCGCGCTTCGCCGCGATCAACGGCAACGTGCCCCCGATGATGGAGCTCTACGACGCATGGGTCGCCAAGATCGACGGCAGCCACGCCGCCCCGGCGATCGGCCAGGCGCTGCCGACCTTCGCCGACGGCCTCGCCACGCAACGCATCCTCGCCGCCGTCGGCTTCGGAGCGTAGGCGTTTCTCGAAAAACCTAGGGCAGCGCGTAGCTCGAGGACGTTATGAGCGTCGGCGACAATCCGCTCGCGCTGGCGCACGGCGCGCTCGCAGCGCACGGTCCGGAGGCCGCAAAGTAATCCCCGGCATCGACCTTTCCATCCCCGTTCGCATCGAACCAGACCGCAATGCGGTAGCTCGGCGCGCTCGCGGGAATGTCGGCGATGCGGAACGTACCGTTCGCCGAGACCGGCGTGCCGGCGGTGAAATTCGCATCGACGATCGCGGGCGCGGCGTTCACCGCTCCGCTATTCGTATACGCGAACGCCACGAACTGCGTCTTCGCCGGAATCGTCGGTGCGATCGTGGTGTCGTTTTCGAGCTGCGCCATCGCGCGATAGACGTCGAGCCGCCCGTGTCCTTGGTTGGGATCGTTGAGGTTGTCGGCGGTGCCGTCGATCAGCCCTTCGAGTTGCGGTACCGTTAGGGATGGATCGGCGGAGAGCAAGAGCGCGGCAGCGCCGGTGACGTGCGGCGTCGCCATCGACGTGCCGGCGATCAACGTGTAGCACGTCGCGGGCGTCGAACAGGGCGGGTTGCCGGTCGTCGAATAGAGATTCGCGATCCAATGCAACGGATCGGTATCGCTCGTCGAGGAGCCGGTTCCGCCGGGAGCCACGACGCCGAGGCCCGGCCCGCTATTGGAGTACGGAGCGACGTACTCTCCGGGTGCGGGCGCATCGGCGGTCGGCAGCGCTGCGCTGCAAGCGGCGCTGACGTTCGGCCAGCTCGCTCCCGCGCATGCGCTACCGTCGTCGATCGCCGTCGCACCGACCGCCATCACCCCGGGATAGGCGGCGGGATAATCGAGTCCTTGCACTCCTTGACTGCGTTCGTTCCCGGCAGCGGCGACGACGAGCACGCCGTTGGCGAGAGCATACTCGACGGCATCTTGTTCGGTGAAATCCGGGCCATTATTCGGTGCGGCGCCGAGGCTGAGATTGATGACGCGGTCGCCGTGTGCGACCGCGCGATAGATCGCGGTCGCCTCATCGGCAGTCGAGGCACTCTCGTTCGCTCCCGAACCGGAGAAAATTTTGTAGAAGTCGAGCGTGACGCGGCCGGCAACGCCGGCGAAACCGGCGCCGTTATTGTCGGCGGCGGTCGCGATGCCCGCAACGTTGGTACCGTGCCCGTCCTCATCTTGAACCGCAGGGCACGAGACGCCGAGAAACGGCGTCGGGCAGGGCGTGGTGACCGTGCCGCTGCCGCCGACCGGAGTGACATCCTCTTCCATAATCCCGACGTGCGAGATGAGATCGGCCTGCGCCCACGAGTTGCTCGGCGAGGTATCGATGCCGGTATCGAGCACCGCGATCTTCGTCGCGGCCAATCCGAATCCGATCGGCGCGGGCCAACCGCTGCCGTAGTTCCACGCGTGCATCATTCCGATCTGATACATATCCCACTGGTCGAGCGGGTCGAAGAACGTATCGTTCGGAGGCGTCGCGAGCGCGGCGTTGAGAGCGTAACGTCGCCGCACCGACTGCACGCTGAGAACGCCCGCAACCGCGCGGAGCCGCGCCGCGACCAACGACGCGCTTCCCAGCGGTACGCGGAGAATATCGCTACGCACGGGAGCATCGCTCGGCGTTATCGTACGCGCCAGCAGCGCGCCGCTCCGCGCGGCGAGCGCGAACGGGTGCACGCGCCCCGCCGCGATTGCCGCCGGATCGTAGCGGACCTCCAGAAGCGTCGCACGCGCGGAGATCGGCGTCGTCGGGGCGACCGAGAGCGCACGGCGAACCGGCGCGGGCACGAAGGGAATCGAAGCGGGGCCGCGCGATACCGAGGGAACCGAAGAAATGCTACCGATGGTATCGGCGTTCTGATTGTAGAGGATCGTCACCGGGTTCGCGTTGCTCTGCACGCAGATTGCATAGGCGCCGTTCGCGCCTCCTCCGGCGAATGAGACCGTCGTGAGCGTCTGACTGTTGGGGAACGGATTGGCGCTGCCACCGTAGGGTGGCGTCGTCGCCGTCGGCGTAACGCCGATCGACGCGCCGTTGACGCTGACCGGAATTCCCGTCGGTACCGATAAGAACGAGAGCGCGGCGGGAGTCGGCGACGGGCGCGTGTCGGGGACAGGAGTCGGCCCCGGGCTCGGCGACGAAGAGATGCTTGGAACGACGCAACCGATCGAAGGGGTCGGCATCGGCGTCGGCGTCGTAATCGGCGTCGGCACCGGGTTTGCCCCGCCGCCGCCGCCGCCACCGCCGCAGGCGACCAACATCGCGAACGCGACGAAGAGAGCGAAATGAGCCGACAGACTGCGCGCGCGCGATCGTTTCATCGCCGCCCTATTCGCGTTCGAGTGCCGCCGCTCTTTGCGAGGCTATTGCGCGGGCGGGAGATTCGGATCGCCGAGAACGTCGGCCATCGCGCGATAGATATCGAGGCGCCCGCAGCCCTGCGCCGCAGCGCTCACGCCCGGGAGAACGTAGGCGTCGCTGCAGAGGTAGTTCCGCACCTGCGCCGGGGTGAGACTCGGTTGAACCGAGAGCAGCAACGCTGCCGCGCCAGAGACGTGCGGTGTCGCCTGCGAGGTCCCGGCGATGAGTACGCGGCAGTCGCCTTGGGAGCCCGAGGGCGCCTCGAAATCGGGGGTACACGTCGCCCCGCCCATCGCCGTGCTCGAGTAAATGTTCTCGATCCAATGCAGATCGTCGACGCCGGGGCCGACGTTCGCGGGGTCGCCGCCCGGAGCGACGAGTCCCCAGGTCGTGCTGCCGGCCTGGTAGTTCGAGTAGGAGGCGACGTACTCGACGGGAGCGCTCGAGGTACCCGGCGCACCGCTGCTGTACGTTCCGGTGGGGAATCCATCGGCGAGCGCGCTCGCTCCAACGGCGATAACGTTCGGGTCGCAGGCCGGCGCGTCGAGCGTCGTTCCGCTCTCGTTGCCCGAGGCGGCGACGACGACGACATTGGAAGCGATCGCACTCGCGACGGCGTTCGCTTCGAGCGGATCGTCGCCACCTGCACAACTCGCCCCGAGACTCAAGTTCACCACTTTCGCGCCGTGCGCGACGGCATCGCCGATCGCTGAGGCAATATCGGCGGTCGAGGCGCTCGTGCTGCACGCCTGCGGATTGCTACTTAGTTGCGAGGTGCAGTTCGAGGGCGGCGAAGGAAAGACGCGCTCGACGATGAGCGAGACGTTGCCGCCGACGCCGACGAAGCCGAGACTGTTATTGATTGCGGAGGCGGCGATCCCCGCAACGTCGGTTCCGTGACCGTCGAGATCGGTGACGTAATTCGACGTCGATTGCACGCCGGAGTTAATATCGGTGATAAAGCAATGCGTGTAGACGACCTTCGAAGCGAGCTCCGGATGGGTGACGTCGGCGCCGGTATCGACGACCGCCACGCGAACCGAGGACGATCCCATCGCCGAGGCGTTTAGATATCCCGGGGGTGCGTCGGCGGCGCTCGAGTAGGCCCACGCGTGCCCGAGCGATATCGCGTGCATATCCCATTGCCCCGGAAGGCTCGTCCCCGGCGACGGGCTCGGGGCGGGATTTCCCGCTTCGTAATACGGCGATGTCGAACCGGGGAACCCGTGAAAGTAGGGGTCGTTCGTCGTGACCGGTGCGAGCACGCTTTGCGCGTACCGCAGACCCATCGGTACGACCTCGGTGACGCCGGGAAGGACGCGCATCTGCGCCGCGATCGCCGCACTCTTTGCCGGGTCGACGGCGACGACATCGATACTCTTCCCGATATTCGCGAACGTAAAGCGTTGCGTGACGTTCCCACCGACGTGCGCGATCTCGCTCGATAACGTCCCGCGCGCCGACGTGGAAGCGGCGGCGCCGCGCACGACCTCGAGCAACCCCGGAAGAGTACTCGGCCGCGCGGTCGCCGACGAACCCATCTTCATGGGGGCTCGCCGCACCGCGTCGCTGCCGAACGATGCGAGAGAGGCGGCCATACGCGTCGTGCTCGTACCGTTCACGGTACTCGGACAACTATAGCCGATACTCGTGCCGCCCGGCGGGTTCGTCGGAGAGGGAGTCGGCGATATTCCGCCGAGGATATTTCCGAGGCCGCCTCCACCGCCGCAAGCTGCGAGGAGTGAGGCGGAGAGGAGCGCCGCGAGCGACGTGCGTGCCGTGATCATAACCTCTAGACGTTACCCCTCGGCGATTCGTTTCACTCGCGCCGGGCGGGGAATCTCACGAAATCTTTATTTCGCGCCAGAGCAGGCCGATCGCCGCCGTCGTCGCCCGCGCTTGAATCGCCGCGCGATCGCCGCGCAGATGCAGCGTCCAGGCGCGCTCGCCACGCGCATCGGCGATCGCCACGCAGAGCGTGCCGACCGGTTTCTCGGGGCTGCCGCCCTCCGGCCCGGCGATTCCCGTCGTTGCCAAGCCGATCCGGGCGCCCAAACGGGCGCGAACGCCACGCGCCATCGCCAGGGCGCTCTCCTCGCTGACGGCGCCAAAACGCGCGAGCGTCTCCTCGGGTACCCCAAGGTGTGCCCGCTTCACCGCATTCTCGTACGCGACGATACCGCCGAGAAAGTGACGCGAGGCACCCGGCACCGCCGTGATCGCCGCCGAAATCCGCCCGCCGGTACAGGACTCGGCGACCGCGAGGCTCTCGTTTCGCTCGTCGAGGAGTGCGAGCAGCGCGCTTTCCAGCGTCGTCGCGTCGGTTCCGAAGATGTGCCCTTGCAGGCGCGCGCTCAATTCGGCCTCCAACGGCGCGATCGCCACGAGCGCGCGCTCCACCGATTCGGCCTTCGCCATAATTTTGACGTCGCAGCGATAATCGTGCGCGAGCACCGCGATCTTCGGGTTCTCCGACGAGGCGAAGAGATCGGCGATGCGATGATCGATCTCGGACTCTCCGATGTTGACGGTATGGAGCACGCGCGTGACGATGCCCTCGCGCACGCCGAAGCGCGCGCGTAACCACGGCAGCAAACGTTCGGCGAGCATCGGCTTCATCTCGCGCGGAACTCCCGGCATGCAGGCGACGAATTTACCGTCGGCGCGGAGCGCGACGAAGCCCGGGGCGGTGCCGTGCGGGTTCGGGAGCGGAACGCTGCCGGTGGGGAGATAGGCCTGCTTTCGGTTGTTCTCGCGCATCGTCCGACCGATCGAGGCGAAGAAGCCTTCGATCTCGGCGAGCGCGTGGCGATCGAGTTCGAGCGCGAGGCCGAGTGCGTCGGCGACCGCTTCTTTCGTGAGATCGTCGACGGTCGGGCCGAGCCCGCCGGTCGAGATCGCGCCGTCGGCACGTTCGAGAATCTCGCGAAAGAGCGCCGCGATACGTTCGCGATTATCGCCGACGGCATGGCTCGCGAAACAATCGATTCCGTTCTCGGCGAGCGCGGCGGCGATGTGGGCGCTATTCGTGTCGACGAGTTGGCCGAGCAGCAATTCCGTGCCGACGGCGACGAGTTCGACGCTACTCATCTTCGAGTACCTGCGGGGCGAACGAGAGCGCGAGTTCCTCTTCGAACCAGTCGGGATAGACGAACCGAACGTCGGCGTCGAAGCCGTCGGCGACGCGAATCATCTCCTTGCGCCGCAATCCACCTTGCTCTTCGGAGCGATAACGACGCTTGATGCGCTCTTTTTGCGTCGCGAGACACTCGATGAAGCGTTCGAATCGTACGTCCATCGCACGTTGCAGCGCAACCTTGAGATTCTTCCCGACTCGCGGCGCGAGCCCGGTCGTCGATACGGAGATGCGTACCGGGCCGGCCTTCGCGATCGCCGCCATCGCGACGAATCCGTAGCGCGGCTGATCGATGCAGCAGAGGAGAAAGCGATGGCGGTCGGCGTACTCGCGCAATCGCGCCGAGAGCCGCTCGTCCTGAGGAGTCGAGATCACGAAGAACGCGTCGCGCACGTCCGCCTCCGCAACCGCCGAAGGATCGGTGAGCCATAGGAGATCGGCGCCGCTCTCTTCGAGCGCCGCCGCCTTTTCGATCGCCTCGCGATCGTCGGAGGCGCCGATAACGACGCAGCGTCGCCCGCGGAGGTTCAGGCTGACGGGATAGAACGGGATTACCGGTTCCATCAGTAATCGACCGGCCGGAGATAGAATTCGTTAATCGCGGTATTGGTCAACATCGCGGTCGTCGGCAGATGCCGTTTCCAGTGCGTGCCCTCGACGCGACGGCGCACCAGCGCGACCTCGGCGCCATCGAATCCGCGCGCGCGCAGTTGTTCGTCGCGATACCCCAACAGCATCGACGACAGGATCGCGTCGGCGCGCGCGTAGCGAATGCCGAGATCTCCTTCATCGGTCTGGTTCGCTTCCAGATCGGCACTCGGCGCCTTGTCGACGATCGCGGACGGCACGCCGAGATAGCGCGCGAGCTCCCAGACCTGCGTTTTAAAAAGATCGCCGAGCGGGTTGATCGGTGGCGTATCGTCGGCGTGCCACGTGAAATACCCCAAGAGTCGTTCGGTTTTATTTCCGGTTCCAATCGGCAGCGCCGCGAGTTTCGCCGATTGGTCGAAGAGGACGAGCATCCGCGTGCGCGCCATGACGTTTCCGCGACGACGCGCGTCGGCCTCGGGTTCGAACTGGAGATAGCCGTCGACCGCCGCCGTGATGTCGACGGTACGGCCGACCGCTCCGAGTGCGTCGATGACGAGCTGCGCGTCGTGCAAGCTCGCGGGGCTCGAGGTGCGATAGGGCATCCGTACCAAATGAACGTTGCGCGGACCTAACGCGCGCACGCACAGATAGGCGGTCACCGCCGAATCGACCCCGCCGGAGAGACCGACGACCGCGTTTTCCACGCCGCGCCGGCCGAGGCATTCGTCGCGCAGAAAGCCGACGAGCCAGCCCGCGGCGACGGCGGGGTCGATCTTCGGCGGGGCGTACGGGTCGCGCTTTGGCGGATCAACGACCGGCAGCATCGGTGCGCCCTCGTAACCATGGCAACTCGTCGTCGGCGAGTAGATCGGGGAGTACGGCGCGGAGATCGCCGAGCAGCGGCAGGTTCGCGCGCGCGATTTCCACATCGTCGAGAAAGAGCTCCGCCCGAACGATGCATCCCTCGCGGGCGTCGGCCTCCACGAGAATCTCGCCGTCGGGAGCGATCGCGCGCGACGAACCGGTCATCCCCTTCCCACCCTCAAAGCCCGCGAGCCCGGCGTAGAGCACGAAGCAGCCGTGCTCCATCGCAATCCCTCGCAAGAGCTCGCGCCATCGCGAGATCGAAAGCAGCTCGCCATCACCCTCGATGCCGCGCCCCGGAGCCGCGCTCGGCACGACGATCGCGCGCGCGCCTTTCAACGCGGCGATCGTCGGAACGATGGAGTGCCACGCATCCTCGCAGATGAGCAGCGAGGTCGGGCCGAGCAGCGGCGAGTCGAAGACGGAGACGCGGTTCCCACGCGAGAGAAAACGTTCTTCATCGAAAACACCGTAGGTCGGTAAAAAAAGCTTGCGATGGACGTTGAGGATCCGCGTTTCGCGCTCGTCGAGGGCGAGCCAAATCGCACTGTTGTAATACGATCCGTTCTCGACTTCGTAGAAGCCCGCGGCGATTTCGACGGGGCGTTGCCCGGCGACATCGCGCCAGAGCGAGGATATTTCGTGCCCGAAGAGCTCCGCGCCGCGCGCCGATTCGTAGACCGCCCCTTCGAGGAAGTATCCGGTCAACGCCGCCTCCGGCAGCACGATGAGTTCGGGGAGGGGTTCGAGCGTGGCTAACTGCGAGAATACCGCCCGCAGTGCGGCGAGGTTCTCCGCGTAGGCACCTTTGCGCGGCTTACTCTGAACGAGAGCGACGCGCGCCGGTACCGCCTCGCTATCCTCCCGCACCGACCGGACTCGCTCCGACTTTTTCGGCGCACTCCTCCGCGGGGTAGGTCCAGATCTCGGCGAGCGTGGGATGCAGGTGCGGGATCTTCGCAAACTGCTCCGCGGTCGCATTGAAGTGCATCGCGACGATGACTTCGTGGATCAACTCCGAGGCTTCCGGACCGATGCACGCGGCGCCGAGAATGCGCCCGTCGTTCGGATCGGCGAGCATCTTCACGAATCCATCGGTCTTTCCGAGGCACATCGCCTTCCCATGTTCGGCGAAGGCATAGCTGCCCGACACGTAGTGCGTTCCCGCGCGTTGCAACTCTTTCTCGGAGGCTCCGGCGACGGCGATCTGCGGCTCGGTGAAGATCGTGTGCGAACGTTGCAAGCGATAATCGGCGCGCTCGTCGCCACCGGAGAGGGCGTTGCGCGCGGCGATCTCGCCTTGATAGATCGCGATATGTACCAGCAGATATTCGCCGGTCACGTCGCCGACGGCGAAGATACGCGGGTTGGTCGTCCGCATGCTACCGTCGATCTCGATTCCGGTAACGGAGTGCGCGGCGACGCCGGCGCGCTCGAGGTCGAGCCCTGCGATATTCGGCACGCGACCCAAGCAATAAAAAATCTCTTCCGCGTCGATATCGAGCCCGATTCCGTCGCGTTCGACCCGGAGGATCTTCCGTCCGCGCTCCTTGCGTACCGACTGCATCCGCGAACGGACGTGAACGGCGATACCTTCGTTCCGAAACGTCTCGGTAAGCGCCTCGCCGATATCGGTGTCGGCGCCAGAGAGCAAGTGCTCGCCGCGAATGACGATCTGCGTGTGCGCTCCCATGCGCGAGAGAAATTGTCCGAGTTCGCAGCCGACGTATCCGCCGCCGAGAACGATCGCCGATTCGGGAATGCGCTCGATCTCCAGCACGGCATCGCTA
Organism: bacterium; assembly: GCA_021845615.1. GTDB lineage: Bacteria > Vulcanimicrobiota > Vulcanimicrobiia > Vulcanimicrobiales > Vulcanimicrobiaceae > JABEUX01. Next base: position 24,614 of record JAJZVP010000007.1, read on the forward strand.
TCGAGAAAACCGGTCTCGACGAGCCCCGGAAGTGCCGGCGGTGCGATGTTGCTCCCGGTCGCGATTACGAAGGCGTCGGCCTCAAGAATTTCATCGCCGACCGCGAGTTCGCGATCGTTGAGGAAACGCGCCTGACCGCGATGGAGCGGAAAGCGTTCGATCCCGTCGATCCGATCGGCAGCGAACTCACCGACCAGCGCGCGTTTGCGCGCGGCGATGTAGGGCATATCGATCCGAGGCTCTCCGGTGGTGATACCCAGTGCGACCGCACTGCGGATCGCCTGAACGCGATCGCTGCTCGCGAGCAACGCTTTGCTGGGCATGCAGCCGCGAAGGATGCAGAGGCCGCCGAGCGGTCCGCGGTCGACGATTCCGACGCTCGCACCGAGGTCGCGCGCGGTGCGCGCGGCGGCATAGCCGCCGCTTCCCGCGCCGATGACGACGAGATCGTAATGGCTTCGGGAGCTCATCTCCTGTTGCCGAGATGGTGCGTGGTCGAAACGAAGCGTACCGTGCCGCCCGCCTGAACGAGAATCGACCGCGTTCGCGCGCGATTCTCGTAAAAGCGAACGCCATGAACGAGATCGCCGTCGGTAATTCCCGTCGCGCAGAACAACACGTCGTCGCTCTTCACGAGGTCATCGATCTCGAGCACGCGGTCGAGATCGCCGAATCCCATCGCTTGCGCGCGCGCCGCCTCTTGCGGGTTGCGCGGCTTCAAGCGCCCCATGAAGTTGCCGCCGAGACATTTGATCGCCGCCGCGGCGAGGACGCCCTCCGGCGCTCCACCCGTTCCCATCGCTACATGGACACCGGTCGTCTCGATTGCGGTTGCAATGCAGGCGTCAACATCTCCGTCGGAGATGAGCTTGATCCGCGCACCCGCCGAGCGCACCTGCTCGATGAGGTCGCCGTGGCGCGGGCGGTCGAGAATCACCACGCAGATATCGCCGACCGGTTTTTCGAGCGCGCGAGCGACGGCAGCGAGATTCTCCTTGACCGTCGCGTCGATATGCACGTGCGGCGCCGCCTTCGGGCCGACCGCGAGTTTTGCCATGTACGAATCCGGGGCGTGCAAGAGCCCGCCGCGCGGCGCGATCGCCATCACGGCGATGGAATTGGGCAACCCGTTCGCGACCAGGTTCGTTCCTTCGACCGGGTCGACGGCGATATCGACCGCCGGTCCGCCGCAGCCGACCTCTTCGCCGATAAAGAGCATGGGAGCTTCGTCGCGCTCGCCTTCGCCGATTACGATCCGGCCGGAGATCTCCATCTCGCCGAGCGCGGCACGCATCGCCTCGACGGCGGCGCCGTCGGCGATATCGCGTTCGCCGCGCCCCATCCAGTGCGAAGCCGCGAGCGCGGCGCGTTCGGTTACGGTGACGAAATCAAGCGAGGGCTTCATACGCGCCTGCATGGTTAGATCGTTCATCCGCCTCAGGCTACAAGGGAAGCGGAGTGAATCCTTTAACTTCCCCCGGCGTGTCCGTACGTCAACCCGTCGCCGCAACGCCCAGCGCTCATCCCGCCCACCGCGCATTCGAAGGAGGCCTTCCTGCCCTCCTCATCGTGGCGCTCGCGGGAGGCACCCTCGGCTTCTTTCTCTGGCAGAGTTGGAGCGCCCCGCACCTCGGCTCGGCGCTCGGCGAGATCGCCTTCATCGGATTGCCGCTCCTCGGTGCCGCGTTCTCGCTCGCGCTCTGGCTCGAGTACGCTCGCTACTTCAGCGCTCGCGCCGGCGTCACGTTCGCGAAATCGCTCCGTCACGACGCCATTACCTGGGCGCCCTTTCTGTTGCTCTGGGCGACCTATATCCTGCCCCCAAATCTCGCGACCGGATCGCGCCTGCTCGTGCTCGGCGCGATCCTCTTCGCCATTCTCAAAGTCCTCATTGCGGCGCGTTTCAATCAGACCGTCCGTGAAGTGTTGCTCGATTTCGTCGCGACGCGAGTCGCGATCATCGTCATCGCCGAGCTCGCCGCCGTCATCATCGGCCAGCGCCCCGGGCAGCACGTGAGCGAATCCTCGCAATTGCTGCTCGCGGTCTGGGGACGATGGGATGCCGTCCACTATCTCAACATCGCAACACGCGGCTATCAAGGCACGGAGATGGCGTTTTTCCCACTCTATCCCATGATGATCCGCGCGCTCGGAATCCTCGTCGGCAATCACCTCGTCGCGGGATTGCTCATCTCGAACGCCTGTTTCTTCTTCGCCCTCTTGTTTCTTTATAAATTGCTCGAGCGGGAATTCGACCGTACCGTCGCTCGGCGCGCGATCTTCTACGTCTCGATCTTTCCCTCGGCGGTATTTTTCTCGGCGGTCTACACCGAGTCGCTTTTCTTCATGCTCACCGTCGCCACGTTCTTCTACCTCCGCCGTCGGCGCTGGCTCTTGGCCGGCACGATCGGTTTTTTTGCCGCGATGACGCGCGTGGAAGGGATCTTGTTGCTCGTCCCCTTCGCGCTGGAGTGGTATGCGGTCTATCGCAACCGGCTCCTCGAAAACATTCGCTCGCTGCTGCCGGCGGCATTGATCGGCGCCGGTCTCGCGCTCTATATGGCCTACCTCTGGGTCGTCACCGGCGATCCGCTCTTTTTCTCGCACGTTCAGGCGCATTGGAATCGACACCTCGCCCCACCCTGGGTGAGCGTGACGAACTCCATCCTCGCGATCGCGCACGCGCATTCCGGCGCGGCGGTCGCGAATCAGGCGCTCGAACTGAGTTTCACCGCGCTCATGGTCGCCGTGCTGATTTTCGGATGGAAGCGTCTGCGCCCGTCCTATATCGCCTACATGGCGCTCTCGGTGCTGATACCGATGTCCACCTCGAGCCTCATGAGCATGCCGCGCTTCGCGCTCGTCCTCTTTCCGCTCTTCGCCATCCTCGCGCGATGGGGCGACCGCCCGTGGGTCAACAACCTCATCCTCGCCTTTTCCCTCCCGTTGTTAGGGCTTTTCACCGTTCTCTTCGCCGATTGGTATTGGGTTGCATAGTATCGTTCAGAGCGTCGCGAATCGCCGCGGCGTCCGTCAATTCACGAAGTTCGCGATCGTCGGCCTCTCCGGGACGATTCTCAATTTCATCCTCTTCACATTGCTGCAGCGAGTCGTCCCCAATCACGACCAGGCGCTCCCCTACGCGATCATCTACTCCATCGCGTTCATGGCCGGCGGCGTTTCCAATTACGTCCTGAATCGCCGCTGGACGTTTCGATCCGAGGCGAACGCGGTACGCGAAGGGGTGCAGTTCCTTACCGTCTCCGCGCTCGCGCTGATCGTCGGGCTCGGCGTCGCACCCCTGACCAAACCGTTTTTCGGCAATCACTACGGACACCGAACCTGGCTGGTCGGCACCGTCGCCGGTATTTTCGTGAATTTCTTCGTCAATAAGTACTGGACGTTCCGGCACACGCGGTGAGGTCGTTCCGCTTTCTCCTCATCGCGATCTGCGTCTTCGGCGCGGCGCTACGATTGCACGGCATTCACAACCCGATTCTCGACCACCCGAATTGGCGGCAGGGCGATACGGCGAACATCGCGCGAAATTTCTACCGCCTCAACGGAAACATTCTCTATCCACAGACCAACTACGACGGCCCGCCCCCGCATTACGTCGAGTTGGAACTACAGATCGTCCCCTATCTCGCCGCCTCGCTCTATCATTTCTTCGGCATCCATCCGATCTTCGGACGGCTGCTGACGCTGGGCTTCAGCGTCGCGACGATCGCCGTCCTCGGGCTCTTCGGGCGCTGGCTCTTCGAGGACGCGCTCGCCGGGCTCATCGCGGCGCTCGCATACGCGATCTTCCCCGGGAGTATCTATTACGGGCGCACCTTTACGCCCGATGCGACGATGGTCTTTTTCCTCACCGCCGCGCTCTACGCCGTCTCACGCTTGCTGCTCGAGGATCTCGCCGTCGAGCCGCGGCGGCTCGCGCGGGCGGCGGGGCTGACGACGCTCGCGCTCCTCGCCAAACCCGTCGCCCTCGCGGGGCTTCTCGGCGCGCTGGGGCCGCTCGTCGAACGACTCCGCGCAAAGCATCCGATCCGTCCGACCGCGCTCGTCGTTCTCGCGTTCGTCCCGCTCGCGATTCTGGAGATGTACGACCATGCGGTGCGCGGGCACGCCCAGTGGCTCTGGGCGAGCGCGATCCTCTCGAAGCACGTCATCCCGCATCTGCTCGCCTCGTTGAGCTCGCTCCACGGTTTTGCGTGGCAGGTCAAACACGCGGCATACGGGTTCAATCTCTTTCGCGTGACGATGCTCGGAACGATCGGGAGCATCGTCACGCTCGCCTCGCTCTTCGCGCTCCCACGCGTGCGGACGCGCTCGCGACTGCTGCTCCCACTCTGGTTTTTCGGCGCGGCGCTCTATACGTACGCCGTCATCGCCGTCGAACGCGTCGACTACTATCTCTTCTTGCTCCTCCCGGCATGCGCGCTCGCCATCGGCGCGGGTGCGATCTGGGTGCGCGATCGCTTTGGAAACGAACGCCGTAGTTCCGTCGCGCTCGCGATCGGCGGCACGCTGCTCGGCGCCGTGATGCTCGTCGGCGGCCTTACGGCGATCGCCCCCTATTACCGCTACAGCAAAGTGGCCTACCGCAATTCCGTCGCACTCGATCGCGCCTTGCCGCGCAACGCCTTACCCGTGATCGCGCATTACGGCCCCGACATTTTTTACTATATGGATCGCTTCGGGTGGGAGGAAGACCCGTACCTCTGGACGCCGTTCGACGAAGAGAGCGCGATCGCCAAAGGTTCGCGATATTTCATCTCGATTGAGGACGCGCGTTTTCGTAAAAATCTCGAGCTCTGTGCGTGGATGTCACGCTTCCCGCGCGTCCGCTTTCCGGGCGTCAGCTGGCCGGTCTATCACACCTCGCTCCGAGCGATTCTCCCGGGCGCGCACCGGCGGTGGCGCGCATTCCGCCGCGCCGAGCGCGCCGGCAACGGGCGCGCCTTCCTCACGGCGCACGGCCTCTGCCTCCTCCACTCAGGGAAGGGGTAGGAGCGAGGCCCCTCCGATATTCGACGAGCTCGCGCCGGCAGCGTTGGGGACCCCCGAACTGACCAACTGCCGATACGCGATCAATCGATTGGTATTCCGCGCGACGTCGAGTTCGAGTTCGTACGAAGCCTTGATCGCCGAGGTCAGGTCGGCGGTATCGTAGGTGTACGAAAAGCGATGGAGGTTGCGCAGGATCGCCTTATTGGCGATATCGAGCTGCGTGTAGGCTTCTAAAATGCGCCGCGCCGCGCTCCGGTAGGTCGGATAATTCGAACTGACGATGCTCTGCTTGAGGCTCGCGCTCTCGATCTCGGCGCGCAGCGCTTGCAAGCGCAGGTTCTTCGGTTCGATGCGCTCGGCTTCGCGGATCGTTCCCAACGCGCCCTGAAGATCCCCGAGGGTGTATTGTTTGTGCGCTAAATCGGCGGCGGCGGCGACGTAGCCCGCGCGTACCGTGGCGTCGTGAGGATCGATCTTCAGCGCGAGGCGATAGGAGAGTTCGGCGCCGCGCACGTCCCCACGCGCGAGCGCGATGCGCCCTTGGTGAACGCGCGTCTGCGCGATCCACGAAGCGACCGAGTGTGCGCATCCGGAGAGCGCAAGCAGCGCTCCCACGAGTGCGAACGAGCGAAGGCTAGAAGTGAACGTGGACGGCAAGGCGGGCTACCTCCTCGATCAAAAGCGCTGCGGGCACGAAGAGCAATTGCGAGAGTATCGTACCGAGAATCGCGGTCAGCGACAAGTAGAAAACCATCGAACGGACCTCGCCGATGCTCCGCTTCCCGTGGATCGCCTGATCGGTAATCATCGAAGAGGTCGGATCGACGAAGAGCGTAAAGGCGATCGTTCCGATGCCGTTGACGACGCCCGAGAGACTGATCGCGGTGCGCGAGACCGCCGGATCGAGCACCGAAGCGAGAAACGCGCCCTGAACGCCGATCGCATAGACCGCCATCACCAGGATGTTGAAGATCAACATCCGGCGCGGCAACTGCCGCCATTTGAACGCGCGTAATTGCGCGAGCGTCGGTAGGTGCTCGGCGCGCAATACTTCGAAGAAAATTCGCGGGTGTAACAGACGCGCGACGGCGTGCGGCACCGAACCGCGCGCCTCGAACGAAGCGACGCCGCGGCGGAACAGGTAGGCGAACATCGGAAGGAAGAGCGCGAAGACGATCATGCCGAAGGTCCCGGCGAGCACGATCAACCGCAACTGCAGTTCGAAGGTATGCTGCCATACGGTCAGCGTTGCGGGATCGTTCCGATAATGGACCACCGCGTGCCCGGCCGTATCGGAGAGCGGGCCGATAAAAAACGCCGAGAAGAGATTCGCGAGTCGGCCGGTCGTCACGAAGAGATTGAAGAGCGAGATCGAGGTGGCGATCCGTTTGGTTTGAACGCCGGCGAGGCGAGCGGCGTACGCGCCGATCGTCACTCCCTGCACGATGAACGTAATCACCATCGCTCCCCAGAGTTTTCCGGAGAACAGGTGCGGGAGCAGCGGAAAGCTATGCGCCATGCGCTCCCCAGCCGATCTCGGCGGCGGTGGTCGGGCCGACTAATGCAAGGCTCCGGCGCTGCGGAGCGAACGCGAGGTTCGCGATCTCGAGCACGCCCTCGGCGGTTACCGCGTCGATGCGCGCCTCGATCTCCTCTTGCGGAATCTCGCGGCCGTGAACGAGCTCCTGGCGCCCGAGGCGCATCATACGGCTCGAGGTACTCTCCAACCCTAACGTCATGCTGCCCTTGAGGTGCTCCTTCGCGAGTCGCAACTCTTCGGCCGCGACGGGAACGCTCGCGAGGCGATCGACCTCATCGAGAATCGTATCGATGCAGGGCTGGGCGTTCTTCAGCGAGGTGCCGGCGTAGACCGCGAGGCTTCCCGCCTCGCGATAGGTGCTGCCGTAGGCGGTGATGGTGTAGACGAGGCCGCGCTTTTCGCGCACTTCCTGAAAGAGTCGACTCGACATACCGCCGCCGAGAATCGTTTGCGCGACCGAGAGCGCGAAGCGACGCTCGTCGCGCGCGCTCACGCAGGCTCCGCCGAGAACGAGATGGACCTGTTCGATCTCTTTGCTGCGACGGACGAGCGCGTGGCGAACGGCGGGAGCCTGCGCTGCGGGGAGTGCCGCCGTTCCCGTCTGCGCGCCGAGTGCGCGCTCGGCCAACGCGACGATTTCGTCGTGATCGACGTTGCCGGCGGCACAGAGCACGACGGCGTTGGGCGCGTAGTGGGCGGCGAGGTGCGCGCGCAGATCGCTCGATTCGAGCGCTCCGACCGTCTCGGGAAAACCGATCGTCGGCGCACCGAGATCGGAGCCCTCCCAGAGTTGCTGCGAGAAGACTTCGTGCACGAGATCGTCGGGTGCGTCCTCGTACATCTTAATCTCTTCGAGGACGACGTTGCGTTCTTTGCGCAACTCCTCGGGATCGAAGAGTGAATGCGCGAGCATGTCGGAGAGCACGTCGATCGCTAACGGAACGTGTCGGTCGATCACCTTGGCGTAATAACAGGTCGTCTCTTTATCGGTAAATGCGTTGAGGTCGCCGCCGACCGAATCGAGCGCCTCGGCGATCTCGCGCGCGCTGCGACGCTGCGTGCCCTTAAAGAGCATGTGTTCGACCATGTGCGAGATTCCGCGCAGGTGCGGTGGCTCGGCGCTCGATCCGACATCGACCCAGAGGCCGATGCTCGCCGATCGCACCGAGGACATCGCCTCGGTAATGACGCGAACCCCGTTGCTGAGGACGGTCTTCTCACGCATGGGTGGTGCCCCGTGCGAGCGCGCGCGCGACCCAATGGGGATCGACGACGATGCCCTCGCCGTCCTTCAGGCGCCGGGCGAGATGGGCGGCGCTTTCGCCGCGCCGAACGCTCAGCGTCAAGACGTCGCGTTCGGTCGGCACCGCTTTATCGCCGGAGACGATCGCCCCCGGCGCGACCGGTATGGGAACGACGATCCAACAATCGACTTCGCGAATTTCGGGCGAGACCGCGAATGCGTTCTCCACTGCGGAGAGCAGTTCGCGGTCGAGCCTCGCTTCACTCACCGGGCCGTGAAATTTCTCTCCGGAGAAGCGAAGCCCCACGTAGGCGCGCTTCCCGAGACCCGAGGCGCGAATCTCCAACAGCTGGACAGGGAGCACGTGCGTGAAGAGACGCTCGCCGATCGCGACGGCGATGGCGCGCCGATTGCCGCGCGCGCGCGCAACGGCATCGATCTGCACGAGCGAGGGACGCACGGCTCTCGCCGCGAGTGCCGGAGCCGCGAGCGCCGACGCGAGGACGAGGGCGATTGCCGCGTACGGGGCGCTAGTACGAGGCGGCAACGTAGGCTCGTACCTTAGCGGGCTCTCCACACGCGACGCAGAGGCGCTCGTCGCCTTCCAGCGGCCGCAGAACGCGGGTCGTCGCCGAACACTCCGCCTTGATGTGCGCCTCGCACTCCGCGCGATCGCACCAGGCGATATCGATCATTCCGGCGCGCGCGCGCGCCGCTTCGTAGAACGCCTCGCGCTCGGTGATGCGAACGATACGCGCGTCGAGCGCCTCCTTCGCTTGCCGATAGAGCGACTCTTGAGCCTGCTCGAGCGATCGACGCAGCTCGCTTTCGAGGGCCTCGACCGAGACGCTGCGCGAGCGCTCGGCGGCACCCTTTTCGAGATCGCGCCGAACGAGAACGACGCTGCCCGCATCGACGTCGCGCGGCCCGATTTCGATGCGTATCGGAACGCCGCGCATCTCCCACTCCGCATATTTCCAGCCCGGGGACTGGTCGCGATCGTCGACGCGCACGCGCATGCCGCTGCGTTTGAGTGCGGCGGCGAGCTCGCGAGCGCGCTCGACCGCGCGGCGGTCTTCACCGCGCACGATCGGTATGAAGACCGCCTCGATCGGCGCGAGTTTCGGCGGAACGCGCAGCCCGCGGTCGTCGCCGTGCGCCATAATCATCGCCCCGAGCATGCGCCACGAGACGCCCCACGAGGTGGTATGGGCGTGTTTGATCGCACCGTCGGCATCGGTAAACTGAATGTTGAAGGCGCGCGAAAAGTTTTGCCCGAGGTCGTGCGACGTGCCGGATTGCAACGCCTTGCCATCGGGCATCAGCGCCTCGATGCTGTAGGTCTCGATCGCACCGGGGAAACGTTCGCTCGCGCTCTTCGGGCCGGAGAGCACGGGAAGCGCGGCGACGTTGCGCGCGAACTCTTCGTAGACGCCGAGCATTTTCAGCGTCTCCGCGCGCGCTTCTTCGGCGGTTGCGTGAGCGGTGTGCCCCTCCTGCCAGAGAAACTCCATCGTGCGCAGGAACGGCCGCGTCGCTTTCTCCCAGCGTACGACGTTCGCCCATTGATTGATGAGGATCGGCAGGTCGCGATAGGATTCGACCCACTGCGCGTACATCGTTCCAATCGTCACCTCGGAGGTCGGGCGAATCGCGAGCCGCTCGGTGAGTTTTTCTCCGCCTCCATGCGTGACCCACGCAACTTCGGGCGCGAATCCTTCGACGTGCTCCGCTTCTTTCGTGAGTAAACTCTCGGGAATCAGCAGCGGGAAATAGGCGTTCTCGTGTCCGGTCGCTTTAAAGCGCGCGTCGAGTTCGCGTTGGAGATTCTCCCAGAGCCCGTACCCGTAGGGGCGCAGGACGACGCAGCCGCGTACGGGCGCGTACGAGATGAGCTCGGCCTTCAGACAGACCGCGGTGTACCAAGCCGAGAGATCTTCGGATTTCGGCGGGATCGATTTGGGGAGCGCGACGGGAGCTTCGGACATAAGCGCACCGGGTTCGCTCGCTTTGGCGGGGCCGCCTGCGCGCCGGCGCGAAGCCGAGCGAGCGATGCCCAAACTTACCCGTATTTACACGCGCACCGGCGATGACGGCAGCACCGGGCTCGTCGGGGGCCAGCGAATCGCGAAGAACAGCCTCCGCATCGAGACCTACGGTACCGTCGACGAACTCTCGAGCGCGGTCGGTCTCGCCCGCACCGAGCTGCGCCCGTTGCTCGCCACGCGCGAGCGCGCCCGGCGCCTCGACGCCTGGCTCGACTGGGTGCAGGACGCCCTCTTCAATCTCGGAAGCGATCTCGCGACCTTACCGGCCAACCGCTGGGAAGGTATGCCGCTCACCTCCGCTGAGGATGTGGCGGCGCTCGAACGCGCGATCGACGAAGCGCAGCGCGATCTCGAGCCACTCGCGAACTTCATTCATCCCGGCGGCGCACCGACCGGCGCATTTCTCCACCTCGCGCGAACGGTCTGCCGACGCGCGGAGCGCCTGCTCGTTACCCTTCGCGCCGAGGAGGAAGGGCTCTCGATCGAGACCCTCCATTTTCTCAATCGTCTCTCCGACGCGCTCTTCGTCTGGTCGCGCTGGATCAACGCCGAACTCCACGAACCCGAATATCTCTGGAACCCCAAGAGCGCCCCGCCGACGCCCTGACGGTCTCCTAGGGGGACGCCGCGACCGAGCCTGCGAAGAGCGCGGCCGATGGCATTTTTTGAACGGCTGTTCGCTACAACGAACGTCGAGCGGCTGCGCGCGCTCGCACAACGAAAAATTCTCAAACGCGCACTCTCCGCGAAGGACCTGGTGGCGATCGGCCTAGGGACGATGATCGGCGGCGGTATCTTTACCACCATCGGCACCGGGGTCAAGGGCGCGGGGCCCGCAGTCATCATCAGTTATTTGCTCGCCGGTATCACCTCGTTCTTCGCCGCGCTCTGCTATGCGGAGCTCGGCGCGATGGTGCCGATCGCCGGTAGCGCCTACACCTACGCATACGCGACGATGGGCAAACTCTTCGCGTGGATCATCGGCTTCGCATTGATCTTCGAATATGGGATCAGCGCCGCGCCGGTAGCGCAGCAATTCTCCGCGGCGCTCCAGGACGTATTAAAATCCGTCGGATTCGTTCTGCCGACGTGGGCGCAACAATCGAATTTGGTCATTCACGGCGCGTGGTGGCAACTCAACACGTGGGATCTCGCGCACTCGCAGGTCGACGTCGTCGGCGCGCTCTTCGTACTCGCGCTCTCGCTGCTGCTCTCGGTCGGCATTCGCGAAACGGCGACGACGAATAACGTTTTCGTCGTTCTGAAAATTTCGGCGTTGATGGTCTTCATCGTCGCCGGGCTCTTCCTCTTCCATCCCGCGAACCTGCAGAATTTCAACCCCTTCGGTTGGGGAAAACTCACGCCGTTCGGCGGCTCTGCCGACTACAACTCCACCGTGCAACCGTACGGCATCGTCGCCATCGCGGCGTACGTGTTCTTCAGTTACATCGGATTCGATACCGCCACCACCACCGCCGAAGAGTGCAAGAATCCCAAACGCGACGTCCCGCTCGGCGTGCTCGGAGCCTTGGGAATCGGCACGCTGATCTACTGCGCGACGGCGATCGTTCTCGTCGGCGCGATGCCCTGGTCGACGGTGCCGATCAAAGATCCGCTCGTCGTCGCGCTCGCGCCGCTCCACCTGCCGTTCGTCAGCGCGATCATCGTCATCGGCGTCCTCGCCGGCACGACCAGCGTCGCCCTGAGCTCGCTGCTCGGGCAATCGCGCATCTTCTACGTGATGGCGCGCGATAAAATGCTCCCACCGATCGTCGCGAAGGTCCACCCGAAATTCAAAACGCCGGTCAACACGACGATGTTCACCGGATTCGCGGTCGCGATCCTCACGCTCGTCGTTCCGTTGAATCAGCTCTTGAATCTGGTCAACATCGGCACGCTGATCGCATTTACGGTCGTCTGCGCCGGGGTGCTCTATCTCCGGAAACGGAAGCCCGATATGCCGCGAAGTTTCCGCGTTCCGTTCGTGCCCCTCTTCCCGATCCTCGGTATCGTCTCGTCGCTCTTTCTCGCCATCTTCGGGCTCTCGCGTACGACGTGGGAATGGTTCGCCGGCGCGTTGGTGATCGGGCTGATCTTCTTCTTCAGCTACGGATTCTGGCGCTCGAATCCCGAGCAGATCGTTCCCGTCGAAGAGCCCGAGGGGCTTAGCGAGGCTTAACCGCCCCCTGGAAATTGAGCCCCGGCGTAAGAATGTCAACGCGATTCTTCGCCTTTTCGTAGGCGACGTGGACGGCGAAGGCGCGCGAGATGATCCCCGCATCGACCATCGTTCGGCCGTGCAGCACGAAGGGGGCGCGGCTCAGTTCGATCGACCGGCCGTTGAGATTGGCGAATCGATCGCCGATACGGAAGCGCACGACGGTACGCCCGCGGAGCAAGATCACTTCGCGCTTCGCGGAATCGAGTTCCACCTCTCCGCCGACGCGGCGGGCGATGCCGCGAACCGGAAGGTAGAGATGGTCGTCCGCGGTAACGAATGGCGCGACCCGCGGATCGACCACGCGTCCGTTCACGCGCAACTCCGGGCGCTGCGCGAGCGCGAGCCAGAGTGCGGCAAAGGCGGCGAGAGAGCAGGTCAGCAAGATCGTACGAGCGCGCGGAACGGTGTAGGTCATGTGACGAGCGTGACCTCGTGCCGGTACGCGGGATATTTTTCCAAAATCACGCGCTCGATCTCCACGCGCAAGGCTCCCAGGAGCTCTTCTTCCGGATAGGTTCCGATCAACGCGCCGGCGCGATAGATCGCACCCTTTCCCTTGCCGCCGGCGACGCCGACATCGGCCATCTTCGACTCACCCGGTCCGTTCACGACGCATCCCATCACCGCGACCTTCACCGGGGCGGTGTAGAGTTTCGCGATCGCTTCGACGCTGCGCCCGAGTTCGAGCACCGAGATCTCCGCTCGCCCGCAACTCGGGCAGGCCGTGATGTCGAAACCTTTTTCGCGCAGGCCGAGCGATTTCAAGATGCCCCAACAGACCGGAATCTCTTCGATCGGATCGGCGGCGAGGGAGACGCGAATCGTGTCGCCGATCCCTTCGAACAGCAAGATTCCCAGACCGATCGAGGATTTAATCGTTCCGTCGCGCAGCAAGCCCGCTTCGGTGATGCCGAGGTGGAGGGGGTAGGGCGTATTTCGCTCGCGCAGACGCGCGTCCATGAGCCGGTAGGCGTGCACCGTGGTGATCACGTCGTGCGCCTTCAGGGAAACGGCGATATCGTCGTGGCCGTGCTCTTCGAGCATTTCGATGTGCCGCAGCGCCGACTCCACCATCGCCTCGGCGCAGTGCCCGAGTCGCTCCTCGATATCGGGCGCGAGCGAGCCCATGTTCACGCCGACGCGAATCGGAATCCCGCGTGCTTTCGCTGCGAGCACCACCTCGGCGACTTTCTTCGGGTCGCGAATATTTCCGGGATTGAGCCGCAGTTTCGCGACCCCGGCTTCGATGGCGGCGAGCGCCATGCGATGGTCGAAATGAATGTCGGCGACGATGGGGACGGGAGAACGATGGACGATCGCCGGAAGCCCCGCCGCGTCCGGCGGATCCTTGACGGTGACCCGAACGACTTCGCAGCCTTCCATCGCCAATCCGTAAATTTGTTCGAGCGTCGCGTCGGCATCGGCGGTATCGGTCGTCGTCATCGATTGCACGACGACGGGATGGTCGCCGCCGATCCAGACGCGCTTCACGTCCTCCTTGCCGGTTTTATTGAAGAGTTCGATCGCTTTGCTCTTCCGACGAAGACGCAACATTAGTTCAACGCCCCTTTTCCGGCGATGATATTGCCGATATCGTGAACGGCGATCACGGCGAAGAGCGCGAGCACGACCGCGAATCCCGCGAAGTGGACCATCGCTTCGCGCTCGGGGTCGACGGGTTTGCCACGCAGTAACTCGGCGATGATGAATGCCGCACGGCCGCCGTCGAGGGCGGGAATCGGTAAGAGGTTGAAGAGCCCGAGCGCGAACGAGATCGTCGCTGCGAGCGCGAAATAGGGGCCCCAACCGAGATCCTGAATTGCAATCGCGGCCCGGCCGATGCCGATCGGTCCGCTGACCTGGCCGGCATACTTGGTGAAATGCGTGACGAGTTTCTCGATGCTGCCGACGCTCTCCGATGCAATGAGGCCGTAGGTATAGCCCGCATCGACGAAGGCATCCGTAAAGCCGACGCGTTCGTAGGGAACGCTCGGTACGATGCCGATGCACCCTTCGCGCGCGTCGCCGGGACAGGGAGCGGGCACCGCCGTGCGGAGGATGGTCGTGCCGTCGTGGAGATACCCGATGCGCAGCGTTTTCCCCAGGGAGGCGTGCAATTTTTTCACCAGCGCGGTGCCGTCGGCGTACATCACCCCGTCGATCGCAACGATGCGGTCGCCGGGGAGGATGCCCGCGCGCTGTGCCGGCGAACCGCCCTGCACTTCAGCGACAACGGTACTCGGATGCGAGGAAGCGACGCCGAACGCCAGGATACCGACGACGAGAATCACGTACGCGAGAAGAAAATTGACGATCGGCCCCGCGAGCACGATGGCGAGACGTGCGAGCGGCCGCTTCCCTTGGAAATCGCCATCCTCCGTCGCGCCGGCGCCGCGAAATTCCCGTTGCTGCTCGGCCTGCGTGCGCGTTCCGTCCTCACCGAGCATCGCGCAGTAGCCACCGATCGGAAGGGCGCGAACGGAGTAAAGCGTTCCGCTGCGCTGGCTGGTAAACCCGAACAGCTTCGGCCCCATTCCTAACGCGAACTCGTTGACGCGCACCCCATTGCGGCGCGCGATGAGAAAATGCCCGAGTTCGTGGAGCACCACGAGCACCGAGAGCATGACCAGAAACGTGAGGATCTTCCCCAACGTCGCGATGGGAATGAACGCTAAGAGATGCATCTAAACTCCAGTGGAGAGCGAGGAGTGCGCGGCGAGTCGAGCGCGCACGAACGCGCGCGCCGCATCGTCGGCACTGCGGAGGCCGGGAAGCGTGAGATCGTCGTGGGGAACGCCCTCGAGCGCCTCGCCGACGAGCGTGGGAATATCGCCGAAGCGAATCGCGCCCGCAAC
>JAJZVP010000008.1 GCA_021845615.1 bacterium
GACTGCTCGGGAACGATTTGAAAGCTCTCGGTGAGGCGAACCCCAATCGCTTCCTGGGCACCCAACAGGGCGAAGGCTATCTCGTGCTGCGAGAGATCCGGACAGGCGCCGTAGCCCCACGAGTAGCGTTTGCCGCGTTCGGGTGCCAAGCCGAGTTCGCGGCGAATGCGCCGATGGCTCCATTCCGCGAGTGCCTCCGCCGACTGAACCGAAAAGCCGTGCAAGAAATACGATTCGCTAAAGTCGCCGCGAGCGTGAAGCGCCTCGATTTCGTCGCCGACCTCGGCGCCGACGGTCACCACCTGAAGCGCGATGATATCCGAGGCGGCGCCGGCGATCGGCTCGCGGAGATAGTCGGCGAGCGAGAGATGCTCTCCGCCGACCTGGCGCGCGAACGTCATGCGGGCGATTTCGCGCGTCGGATCCTTCGGATCGAAAAACAGAATGTCGTTCCCGATGCCGGCGGCTGGGAAATACCCGTAGACGACGCGTGGATGCAAGATGCCACCGCGCTCCGCCTCCGCGCGAAAATGGGCGAGCCGCGGCTCGAACTCTTCGCGAACCGTCTTTTCAAAGACTTCCCCCTTCTGATTGCTCGCGCCCCACGAGAGACGGTAGAGCGATTTGAGGTCGAAGCACTCCCACAGTTCGCGCACGTCGATCGCATCGATCGTTCGCGCGCCGAGAAAGGGCGCTTGCGGCGGTTCGACGAGCACGCTCTTGACGCTCGATATCCGGAGTTCGCCGGTAGGTTTCGAGAGCTCGCGCACTTTCGCTCGCGCTTCGAGCGCCTCGCTTTTGATGCGCTGGACGAAATCGCGCCGCCGTTCCGGCTCCCCGGTCAACACGTCCATGATATCGAGCCCCTCGAACGCATCCTTCGCGTAGAACACGCCGGGTTCGAAGGGGCGGCTGCCGTCGTCGAGCAGGGCGATCCGTCGCCCGAAATCGCGGTTGATCGCGGCTCCGCCGACGATGACCGGAAACTCCAACGCGCGGGCGTCTTGTTCTTGCACGCAAATCGGCATTTGCTTGCTCGTCGAAACTAACAACGCGGAGAGGCCGATTGCATCGGCGTTGACCTCGCTCGCCTTCTCGAGAATGACGTTCATCGGCACCTGTTTGCCGAGATCGTGGACGGTATACCCGTTATTCGAAAGAATCGTATTGACGAGATTCTTCCCGATGTCGTGTACGTCGCCGAAGACCGTCGCGAGCACGACCGTGCCTTTCGTGCTGCCGTCGCGACGTTCGAGGAATTGTTCGACGTGAGCGACCGCGCGTTTCATCACCTCTGCGGACTGGAGGACGAAGGGAAGGATGAGTTCGCCGGCCCCGAAGCGGTCGCCGACCTCTTTCATCGCCGGCAACAGCACTTCGTTGAGCACCTCAACGGGGGTTCGACGCTGCAACACCTCGTCGAGCATCGCTTCGATGCCGTCCTTCTTACGACGGAGAATCGCCTGATGGATGCGCGCCTCGGCGGGCGAATCGCCCTCCTCGTTCGCCGCTTCGCCATCGGCACGAACGACGGCATGCTCGTAGCGTTCGATAAAGCGCGCGAGCGCGTCGGGGCGTCGATTGAAAACGAGATCGTCGCAAGCCTCGCGTTCTTCGGCATCGAGTTCCGCATACGGCGTGATCTCTTTGGGATGCACGAGCGCGAGGTCGAGACCGGCTTCGACGCAATGATGGAGAAAAACGGAATTCAGCGCCGCTCTGGCGGCTGGCTTCAGGCCGAACGATACGTTGCTGACGCCCAACGAGGTGAGCACGCCGGGAAGCGCCGCCTTGATCGCACGAATGCCTTCGATGGTTTCGCGCGCCGAATCGATATACTCGGCATCGCCGGTCGCGAGCGTAAAGGTAAGGTCGTCGAAGATCAACGCTCCGGGCTTCAAGCCGTACTCGCCAACGACGATATCGTAGATGCGTCGCGCCACCTCGGCCTTGCGTTGCGCGGTCTTCGCCATGCCCGCCTCATCGATCGTCAGGGCGACGACCGCGGCTCCATGCTCGATCGCCATCGGAAGGACGGCATCGATCTTCGCGCGCCCGCTCTCGAGATGAACGGAATTCACGATCGCACGCCCCGGATAGTTCTCCAGCGCGCTGCGAAGAACGGCGACCTCGGTGGAATCGATCATCGCCGGGGCTTCGACCGACTGCGCGAGCCGCCGCACCACCGCGCGCATCTGCTCGGGCTCGTCGGTACGTTCCGTAAGCGCGGTGCAGACGTCGAGGACGTGCGCGCCGCCGTCGATCTGGTCGCGCGCGAGCTGTCCGATCGCTTCGTAATCGTCCTCCAACAACAAGCGCTTCACGCGGCGAGAGCCTTGGCTGTTGATGCGTTCTCCGACGATGAGCGGGCGCGGTTCTTGTTCTAACGAGACCGCCGTCATCGCGCTGGCGACGTATTCGGGGCGCGGCGGCGCCGGCCGGTGCGGCGCGCGGCTCTCCGGGCTCGCATCGAGAGCGGCGCGCAACGACGCAATGTGTTCGGGGGTGGTGCCGCAGCATCCGCCGATCGCGCGAACGCCGAACGAGCGCACGAATTCCATCAGTTCGCTCGTCAGTTCGTTCGGCGTCTCGGGATAGATCGTCTCGCCTTTGGGGCCCATCAGCGGCAATCCGGCGTTCGGAATGACGCTGACGTAACAGCGCGAGGTCTCGCCGAGATAGCGAACCGAGTCGCGCATCTGCGCCGGTCCGGTCGAACAATTCAAGCCGATGACGTCGATCGGCAGCGCGTCGAGCACGGCGCAGACCGCCGCGATATCGGTTCCCAACAGCATGCGCCCTTCGGTGATGAGCGTCGGCTGCGCCTGAATCGGCACGCGGCGAAGTCCGTCGTGAAAGGCACGACCGATCCCCACGATCGCCGCTTTGAGTTCGAGCAGATCCTGCATCGTTTCGAGCAGGAGCAGGTCCACGCCGCCTTCGACGAGGGCGCGGGCCTGCTCGCCGTAGAGCGCTGCGAGCTCCGCAAAGGTGATTTTCGAAAGTGAAGGATCGCTCGACGAGACGAGCATGCCCGTTGGCCCCATCGAACCGGCGACGAAACGCGGACGCGCCGGCGTGCTGTATGCATCGGCCGCCGCGCGCGCGAGACGGGCCGCATCGTAATTGACCGCATAGGTGTGCTCGCCGATACCGAACTCGTCGAGTTTCAGCCGCGACGCGGTAAAAGAGTCGGTCTCGACGACGTCGGCACCCGCCTCGAGATAGCGTTCGTGAATCGAACGAATGAGCTCCGGTCGCGAAAGAACGAGCGCCTCGTTACACCCGAGTTGGCGTTCGCCGCCGAAATCTTTCGCCGTTAATTCCAACGCCATGAGCTGCGTGCCCATGGCGCCGTCGAACAAAAGAACGCGCTCGCGTAATGCATCGAGATAACTCGTCAATTTAACCCGTACGTGCCTCCGCAAACATGTCGATACGCGCGCGAATCTCGCCGGCCCGCGCTCCTTTGCGAGTATAGAGGATCGGTTCGGAAAAGTCTGTGAGTTCTGCCTGAGCGCTCTCCGGAAGCGCGCCGAGCGTTCGTAGCCCGGCGAGCACCGCCGGCGGACGCGCGCGCGAGGCTCCGTCGACGACTTTGAGTGCGAAGCCGAGCCCCGCAGTCATCGAAGCGACCCCCGAGACGCCCTCCGCTCCGACCTTCGAGGCGATGGCGCCGCCCGCCGCCGCCATGAGACGGGTATCGAACTGCCCCGTACCCGCAACGTACTCCGGGTGCGAGAGCATTGCGTCGCGGACGACCACGAACGCCTGTAATTCGCGGTCGGGCAGCCCTTGCAGCGTTGCGAACCGTGCGAATGCGAGCGCGGCGTTGCGCAACGGGGTTGCAAAGACGGGAATGCCGCACCCATCGATCGCGACCGGCCAACGGCCGGCATCGTCGTTACAGGCGCGCGCGCAGAGATCGAGGATCGCACGCTGTGCCGGGTGATCGGGCTCGCGATAGTTCGCGGGATCGGCGCCGAGAACGCGCGTCAATGCGAGAATGCCGGCGTGCTTTCCGGAGCAATTATCGTGCACCGCACTCGGTTGCACGCCCGCGCGGATCAATTCGTGCGCGCTGCCTTCGTCGAGCGGGAGATGCGTGCCGCACTGCAGCGCGGATTCATCGAGATCGATTTTCCGAAGAATCGAGCGGACCGCCGCCACGTGAAACGGTTCGCCGCTATGCGAAGCCGCCATCACCGCAATCTCTTCCATGGTCAGGCCGAAGGCCTCGCGCACGCCGGCGGCGATCGCCGCAGCGGCGATAAATGGTTTCGCCGCCGAACGAAGATAGACCGGGCGATCGATCTCACCCATCGCGAGGAGCACGCTCCCCGATGCATCGCTCGCGCATGCCGCGATGCGATGCCACGATTCGACGTTTTCTCCACGGCGTATTTCGATCGCCGCGACGCCGCCAAGTTCTCTATCGTTCAATTACACCGACTCCGCAGCGACGCGTTCGTCGACGACGACCGATTCCAATTCCGAGAACACGGGATTGCTGAGATAGCGCTCGCCGGTATCGCAACCGATCGTGACGATACGTTTGCCGCGCATCTCGGGACGCGCCGCAACCTGTAGTGCCGCGTGGATATTCGCGCCCGCCGAGATGCCGACGAGCAAGCCTTCCTCCCGCGCGGCTCGCCGCGCCATCGCGATCGCCTCGCCGTCGGTCACGCGCAGCACTTCGTCGAAGATTCCGGTGTCGAGAATCGGCGGGATAAATCCCGTTCCGGCGCCTTGAATTTTGTGCGGACCCGGTTCGCCGCCGGAGAGCACCGGTGAGGCATCGGGCTCGACGGCGACGATGCGGACTCCCGGTTTGCGCTCCCGAAGCAATCGCCCGACGCCGGTGAGCGTCCCACCGGTACCGACCGCCGCGACGAACGCGTCGACGCTCCCGTCGGTGTCGCGCCAAATCTCTTCCCCGGTGGTGCGTCGATGAATTTCGGGGTTCGCCGGATTCTCGAACTGCTGCGGCATGAAGTAGCGCTGCGGCGCGGCATCGCGTATCGCGGTCGCGCGAGCGATCGATCCCTTTATTCCCTCGCTGCCCGGCGTCAGCACGAGTTGCGCGCCGTAGGCCTTCAAGAGATTCCGTCGCTCGATCGTCATCGTTTCGGGCATGACGAGAACGATGGGGTAGCCCTTCGCCGCTGCGACAAAAGCGAGAGCGATGCCGGTGTTGCCGCTCGTCGGTTCGACGATCGCCATTCCCGGGCGCAAGCGACCGTCGGCCTCGGCGGCTTCGATCATCGCGATGCCGATGCGATCTTTCACCGAGCCTGCGGGGTTGAACGACTCGACTTTGACGAGTACCTCCCCCGGAAGGCCGGCGTTGAGTCGCGGTATCCGCACCAGCGGCGTGTTGCCGAACGTGTCGGCGATCGAGTCATAGATGCGTGCCATAGTTCCTTCTTCAACGCGCAAGAGCGCGCGAGCGTTGCACCGAAGCGCCGTGGGAATGTTCGCCAAGCGCGACGCCGGACTCTACCTGCCGGATCTCGATCTCTGGGTCGACGCCTCGCGGCGCCGCGAACGCGGCTACGTCTCGCACGCCCATGCCGATCACGCCCGCGAACACGACATCGTCATCTGCACGCCCGAAACCGCGGCGCTCTGCGCGGTGCGCTTTCGTTCGCGCAAGCGGAGCGCGTTCGAGATCCATCGCTTTAACGAACCGTGGGAGATCGGCGAGTATCGGCTCACGCTCTTCCCCGCCGGACACGTCCTGGGCAGCGCCCAGCTCCTCGTCGAAGGTTCGAGCGGGCGCCACGTCTACACCGGCGACTTCAAACTCGCGCCGTCGCGCACCGCCGAACCAACCGAATGCAAGCCCGCCGACGTGCTGGTGATGGAGTGCACCTTCGGCTCGCCGCACTACGTCTTTCCACCGCGCGAAGAGATTGAGGCGGAGATCGTCGGCTTCGCCCGTGCCGCGCTCGAAGACGGAGCGACCCCGGTCTTCTACGCCTACTCGTTAGGGAAAGCGCAGGAAGCGATGGCGATACTCGGATCGGCGGGCATACCGATGCGCGTCCATTCGGCGGTTGCGAAGATCGCGGAAGCCTATCGCGCCTGCGGCGTTGGCTTACCGGCGGCCGAGCAAGGCGAAGGTGACGGTGAGTACGCCGAGATTCGTCCGCCCGGGCGAACGAACCCAGCGCCCTCGAACCGCAAGCGGCGCACCGCCATGCTCACGGGATGGGCGATCGATCGAAGCGCGCGCTATCGGTACGGGGTCGACCGCAGCTTCGCCCTCTCCGATCATGCGGATTATCCGGCGCTCCTACGCACGATCGAACTCGTGCGGCCGCGTAAGGTGCTGCTCGTGCACGGCCGTAGCGATTTCACGCATCGCCTGCGGCGGCTCGGCATCGATGCGGAATATCTCGAAGAGCACGCGCAGCTCTCGCTGTTTTGATTCCTCCGAATCCCTACTCGCCGATATCCCAGAGCAGTCCGAGATCTTTTTTCGCAAACGAGCGGAACGCGATCAGCGTTTCGGTCGATTCGATGCCTTCGAGCGCGCCGACGCGTTCGGTTACGAGATCGTTGAGTTGCTCGTGCTCGCGCACGCGCGCGATGGCGACCAGATCGAACGGCCCGGCGACCGAATAGACTTCGGCGATGCCGTCGATCGCCAGCAGGTCGTCGGCGATCGATTTCAAGCGCGGGCGCTCGACGTTCATAAGGATAAATGCGGTAACCATAGGCGAACGCTTCGACGCGCGCCTACGAAGCCCCGGCGAGAGCCGCTCGACGCGCCGCTAGCGGCGCGTGAAACGGTGCGAGCGCTCCTCGCGGATTCGCTCCGCCGCGGCGGCGGGGTCGAACCCGGCGGAGC
Source organism: bacterium (assembly GCA_021845615.1). GTDB lineage: Bacteria > Vulcanimicrobiota > Vulcanimicrobiia > Vulcanimicrobiales > Vulcanimicrobiaceae > JABEUX01. The sequence goes on from JAJZVP010000008.1 coordinate 6,857, forward strand.
GCTCTTTCTTACCGTAGAGGGCCGCGCGCAGCCGCGCGCTCGCGATGATCGAGAGCAGCAGCATCGCGGTGAGCGCGAGTAAGAGACGCCCCGGGATATTCAGCGCCGAGAGGCTCGCCAAAATGACGGCGAGCAAGGCGAGGCGCGTCTCCCAGCGTTTCACCCGTTCTTGAAGCGAGCCACGCGCTTTTCGTTGTAGGCGGCGATGCCTTCTTTCGCATCTCCGCTCTTAAAGAGCAGCGACTGCAGTTCGCGCTCCAGCGTCAAGCCGGCCTCCAGCGGCATCTCCGCGCCGCTCTGAACCGCGCGTTTGATATGCCCCACGGCCATCGGCGCCTTGTTCGGCGTGCAGAACTGACGGGCGTAGGCGAGCATCTGCTCGCGGAAGCTCGCCGCATCGCCTTCGAGGACATCGTTGACGATGCCCCAGTCGGCGGCTTGTTCGAAGCTAAACGTCTTGCCGGTCACCATCAACTCGATCGCGCGCGATTTCCCGACGAGGCGCGCGAGACGCTGCGTACCGCCCGTTCCCGGGAGCACGCCGAGCGCGACTTCGGGCAGCCCGATCTTTCCCGCATCCTTGCGGGCGATGCGAATGTCGGCGGCCATCGCGATTTCCATGCCACCACCGACGCAGTGGCCGTTGAGCGCGGCGATGACGAGTTTCGGCGTCTGCTCCAAACGCGAGAGCGTCTCGTTGGCGTGCAAGCAGAACATGTATTTGAACTCCGGCGTCACCGAATTGAGCATGGCGATATTCGCGCCGGCGGAGAAAAATTTCTCGCCCTTACCGACGAGCAGAATCACTTCGACGTTCGAATCGAAGCGCGCGTCGACGATCGCCTCGTCGAGCTGTCGCATCATTTCGTGGGTGTAGGTGTTGGCCGGGGGATCGTCCATCTCGACGACGGCGACGTGCCCGTCCACGTGATAGTTGATGACGCGCTTGCCTTCGAAGGCGCGTTGTTCGCGCCCGAAGGGCGTGCTCTGCATCGTGCTTCCGTTACCGCTCATGTTGGTTCTCTTTTCTTTCTTCGGTGATTATCGCAGGAAATTACGCGCGGAGGTCGCCCTTGGCGGCGATCCACGACGGGTCTTTGAAATACTCTTTCAGGAGTACGTCGTCTGCAGGTGAGGGAAGCACGCTCGCTTCGTATGCCGTCCATTCTTCATCGGAGAGCGGGCGGCCGTCAACTGCGAAGTGCAGATCGGAATACTGGCCGATCTTGCGGTTAAACTTCATGTCGGGGACGTAGAGCTTCTTCTCGCTCGCGTTCACGTCGTTGACGCGCTGCACCGTCTGCACGACCTCGTCGTAAAACTGCTCGCGCGCGCGTTCGTTGAGCGCCTCTTTATCGACCTCTTCCGAGAGTTTATCCTCGTCGACGCGGCCCTTGATTCCCCAGGTGTAGGCCCATTGTGCCGAACCGGAGTGATCGGTGCCGAAAAGATCGAGCGAGCCCGAGATCCATTTGTTGTAATATTTCTGCTGGATCTCCACCGGAATCACGCCGGCCTTGGCGATGCGGCGCAACCCCGAGATACCCGTGCCCATGTGAAAGCTCTCTTCGCGCAGCATCGGTCCCATCGAAGCGGCGAGCGGGGCGAACGCCGAATGCGAGAGCATCGTCAGCTGGAACTTGCCGTCTCGATCCATGAAATTCGTGTAGGCGAAGAAATCGAGCCAATGCGTTACGTCTTCGTTGAACGCATTCAAGAGACGGTTTTTCTTGCCGAACGCGCGCCGTTCGAGCATCTTCTGCGCTTCGATGCGCCCTTCGCTACCGAACTGCTCGACCAAGAGGTGACACATCTGGTAACCGTGTCGCGTTTCTTCAACCATAATGCGCACGAGAGCTGCGAGGTCGTACTCCGTCGGTGCGTTATTGACCAGGAAACGCTGCTGCTCGTTCGAAGCAAACTCGGTGTCGCCCTGATAGACGATCATGTTCAACGCTGCATCGCGCATACGCTGGTCGGGAATTTCGGTGACCCGTTCCCAGCGGCGCTCGCCCTTAAAATCCCCGAAATAAATCTCCGAGGTCGGCAGTTCGCCGTATTTCGCCTCGAAGCGGTATCCGGGCATGAAACGTTCGATCAGCTCACGGTCCAAACCGATATCGTTCTGCCAGGATTGCAACAGGTCGATCCAGTCGTCAAAAGTCGAGATTCGCGCAGCCATACACCCTCCGGCAAGGACTATTGTGACAAAAGAATCGCATACCGTGCAAGAAATGATATACGACAAAAGTCTAACCAGAGAGGTTTCGCGCCCGAATTCCTTTATCTTCAATATTTACGGCGATATCGTGACCCGCCGCCCCGGGGAGCAACGGGTCGCCCTCGCCGGGCTGGTGCGCTTGATGGATCCCTTCGGCGTCTCGGAGGCGGCGGTTCGCCAGTCGGTCTCCCGCCTCGCCCGCCAGGGATGGCTCCGCGCCGAACGGAGCGGGAATCGTGCCTATTATGCCGTGACCGATCGCGGTCGTCGGCGGATCGAGGAGCTCAGCCCCCGCATCTACGGCCCACTCGTAGACTGGGACGGCCACTGGCGCATGCTCGTCTATTCGATCGACGAGCGTCGCCGCGACCGGCGCGACCGCCTGCGAAAGGAGCTCGCCGTTCTCGGATGGGCTCCACTGGCGACCGCGACCTGGATCTCCCCGAACGGCGATCTCGCGGCGGTCGCGGCGGCGGCGGCGGAGGCCGAGGCCTCCGGCGATATCGCCATCTTTGAAAGTTCGCATCGCGGTCCCGGGAGCGATGCGGCCTTAGTTGCGCGCTGCTGGAACCTCCCGGCGATCGCGGCGGCCTACGAGCGCTTTACCGAACTCTATCGGCCGCGCCTCAACGCCGAACGGAGCGCGCGGGCCATCGGCGAGCGCGATGCATTCGTCGAACGGCTCTGGCTCGTGCACGACTATCGCAAATTCACCTACGTCGATCCGGCGCTCCCGAGCGTTCTCTTGCCGGCGCACTGGCCGGGCAGCACCGCCGCGGCGATTTTCCGCGAATACTACGCGTTGCTCTACGATCGATCGAATCGCTTTTTCGATAGGAACGCGGGGCCGTGAGTTCGATCTTCGCTCGGTACCCCGCACTCGTGGTGGAATTCGGCGCCGCCGCCGTGCTCGTCGCTGCGTTGCTCGCGCGCGCGCTCTCCCGACGCTTCGGCATCCCCTCGATCATCACGCTTCTGACGATCGGCCTTACGCTCGGTCCGAGCGGCCTCAACTTTCTCCAGCTCGATCTCGCCGCTCCGGCAACGCGAGCGCTGCTCTCGCTCTGCGTCGTCATCGTGCTCTTCGAAGCGACGCTGCGCATCGATATCGGCCGTTTACCGAAGCGTCCGCTCTTCTTGCTCGTGATTTTCGGTGCGGGGCTCACGTTGATCGTGATCCCGCATCTCGCGCGCGCCTTCGGTCTCTCCACCATCGTCGCAGCGATGCTGGCCTCGGCGTGCATAGTCACCGGCCCGACGGTCACCGGGCCGCTGCTCGCTCGTCTCCGGCTCCGCCCGGAGTTGCGACATCTCCTCGAATCCGAGGGCATCCTGCTCGATGCGATGGGCGTCATCGTCGCCGCGGCAACCTTTACGTCGTTCACCACGCGCGAGCGCGGCCCGTTCCTCACCGCGCTCGCGACGGTCGAACGGCTCGGATCGGGCGCGATCGTCGGCCTCATCGTCGGCGCGATCGGCCTCTTTTTATTGCGGCGCTACGCCCGCGCGTGGTCGAGCGACGTCACGAAACTCCTGCTGCTCGCATTGGCGTTTGGAGCGTACGCACTCGGTGAGTTCGTCGCGCAGGAGAGCGGGCTCACCGCGGTTATCGCCTGCGCGCTCGTCGTCGATTTTCGCGGTTTGCCGAGCGAACGATTGCTTCGCTCGTACAAAGAGGATCTCTCGATTCTCGCGCTCTCGACCGTCTTCGTCTTGCTCGCCTCGCAGATCCGCATCGCCTCGGTCCTGCCGCTCGTCGGCGTCGGCGCGGCGATCGCCGGAACGTTGGTGATCCTGCGCATCCTCGTCGTCGCCATTGCCACGGCGCGATCGGCGCTCAACGTTCGCGAGCGCATCTTCGCCTGCACCGTCTTTCCGCGCGGCATCGTCGCCGTCTCGCTCGCAACCTATTATGCGACGCAATTATCGGCGTGGGGCTTTCGCGGCGGCAATCGTTTCTCCGAAGTCCTCTTCGTGGTCATCGTCTTGACCGTCTCGATTTCGACGGTGCTCTCCATCGTCGCATCGCGCATTCTTCGCCTGCGGCAGCCCGTGGTCGTCCTTGCTGGCATCGATCCCACCAGCACCGAACGCGCGCGCACCCTCGAAGAGGAAGGCTACGTCGTCGTCCTCGCCGACACCGACGAAGCGAGCGTCGCGTTCGCGCGCTCGCAGGATTGCGACGCGGCCTACATCGAGTCGGAGGTGCGTATCGGGGAACTCGTGCGCGAACGCGGCGCCTCGGTGCTCCTCGACGATGGGAATCCACGCTGGAACCGCCTCGGCAAGGGCTTCCTGCCCGCCCATATCGCCCGCTCGCTCCCGCTCGCCGAGCCTCGCGAGAGGAACGCACAACCCGGATAGCGCACTCTGCACGGCTATGCCACGACCGTTTATCATCGCCGGCGCGCTGCTCGCGCTCGCGCTCTCCGTTGTCGCCTGTAACTCCAGTAACGGGCTGATCGCCGTCACCACGCCGACGACCGCACCGACGAGTTCGCCGACGGCGAATCCATCGATCACCTATGCGTACGTCAAGGTTACCGCATCGGCGACCCCGGTTCCCAACGCCTCGGTCTCGCTCTGCACGAGTAACGGCTGCGCGACTCCCGCAAACGTACTCCAGCAACAGACGACGAACGCCTCGGGCGAGGCCGAATTCACGGCGATGACTCCGGGAACGACCTACTGTTTCTTCACGCAGTCGACGGCACCGGGATCGACCACTACCTACCAGATCTGCACGTCGAACTGGCAAGGGACCTCGACGACGACCCCCCTCTTGCTCGGAAACTAGCCTCTCGGCTTCGGCCGCGGCTAGACGCCGAACGGATTCATCGCGCGCTCGCCGATTTGGACGAGCGCGCTCTTCGTTTCGCTGTAGAGCGCGAGCGTATCGGCGGAGAGTTCGCGGCCGTACCCCGAGGATTTATACCCACCGAAGGGCACGCCCGGGAAGACGCTATACGGCGCGTTGACCGCGACCGTACCGCTTCGCAGAGCGCGAACGATACGGTGCGCGCGCCCGATATCGCGCGTCCAGACGCTCGCCGCAAGACCGTATTCGGAGTCGTTCGCCATCGCAATCGCTTCGCGTTCGTCGCGAAAGCGCGAGAAAACGACGACCGGGCCGAAGATTTCTTCGCGCGCGATCCGATGGCTCGGCTCGGCTTCGAAGGCTGTCGGTTGCCAAAACATTCCTTCGGCGAAGGGGCCACCGATCTCGGCAGCTTTTCCGCCGAAGAGCAACCGGGCACCCTCCGCGATGCCGAGCGCACAGTAGCGTTCGATTTTTTCGAATTGCTCGCGCATGGTGATCGCGCCGATCTGCGTCTGCGGATCGAGCGGATCGCCCTGGCGCAACCCGGCACTCCGTTTCGTAAACGCTTCGACGAAGCGATCGTAGACCGACTCGTGAATCAGCACGCGCGAACGCGCTTCGCAGGCCTGTCCGCTGTTGTAATAGATCGCATAGATCGATGCGGCGACGGCGGCGTCGATATCGGCGTCGTCGAAGACCAACGTCGGCGATTTGCCGCCGAGCTCGAGGGTCACGCGTTTTAACGACTGCGCTGCGGCGGCCGCCACGCTTCTCCCCGTCTGCGTGCTGCCGGTGAAAGCAATTTTATCGACGCCGGGGTGTTCGACGAGCCACTGCCCCAACTCGCGCCCTTCTCCGGTCACGATATTGAGCACGCCTTCGGGCAACCCGCATTCCAGCGCGATCTCGCCGAGCGCGAGTGCGGTGAGCGGGGTCGCCGGCGCCGGCTTTAAGACGACGGTACAACCGGCGGCGAGCGCCGGGGCGACCTTCCAACTCGCGAGCAAGAGCGGAAAATTCCACGGCACGATCGCGCCGACGACGCCGATGGGCTCGCGCAGCGTGTACGAGAAATAGCTCGGCAACGGACCCGAAAGCGTTTGCCCGCCGAACGTAAGAATCGCACCGGCGTAAAATTCGAAGCAATCGACGATCGCCCCGATCTCGCCCTTCGCCGTCGCCAACGCCTTCCCATTATCGCGTATCTCCGAGTCCACGATCGAACTCGCCATCTCGCCGATGCGCGCCGCTATTTTGTTGAGAATTTTCGCGCGTCGGGAAGCGGGCATTCCCGACCATTTTCCCGCATCGAACGCCGCCCTCGCGGCCGCAACCGCGGCATCGCAATCGCCCTTCGAGGCGTCCGCGACGCGGGCGAGCTCTTTCCCGGTCGCCGGATTATAGTCGGTGTAGCTCCGGTCGGCGTCGATCCACTTTCCGCCGATCAATAATTTCGTTGGTTGCTGCGTCACGCTCATCGGGGGTTCATTCCTTCGAAGATCGTAGCGATCCCCTGCCCGACGCCGATGCACATCGTCGCCGCTCCGTATTTCGTGCCGCGTCGGCGCATCTCGTGCAACAGCGTGGTCGCGATGCGCGCGCCGCTCGCTCCGAGCGGATGACCGAGCGCGATCGCCCCGCCGTTGACGTTGACGCGCGCCGGGTCGAGCCCGAGCCTGCCGATGCAGGCCAACGACTGCGCCGCGAACGCCTCATTGAGTTCGACGAGATCGATCTCGTCGAGGCGGAGCCCTGCGAAGCGCACCGCAGCCTGCATGGCGGGAACCGGGCCGATCCCCATGATCTCGGGGGAGACGCCGGCGACGCCGGTAGCGAGGACGCGCGCCATAGGTTGTAGCCCGTGACGGCGCGCGCATTGCGCTTCGACGAGCAACACCGCGGCGGCTCCATCGTTGAGCCCCGACGAGTTCCCCGCGGTGACGGTTCCATTTTCGCGAAACGCCGGAGCGAGCGCGGCGAGGCGATCGTAGCTCGTATCGGGGCGCGGATGCTCGTCGCGTTCGACCGAGCGTTCGCCTTCGCGATGGGGAATCTTCACAGGTACGATCTCGTCGGCAAAGGCGCCGCGCGCGAGCGCCGCCGCACATTTTTCCTGAGATGCGACGGCGAAACGATCCTGCGCCTCGCGCGCGATGCCGTCGATCTCGGCGACGCGCTCGGCGGTCTCGCCGAGCGATATCGTCCAGCGTTCCGGCATCTTCGGATTCACCATACGCCAACCGATCGTCGTGTCGTAGAGCCGCGCGTCGCGGCCGAAGGGTTGCGCGTTCTTCGGCAAGACGTAGGGAGCGCGCGTCATCGATTCGACGCCACCGGCGACGATGGCATCGCACTCGCCCCACGCGATCGCGTGCGCCGCGCTATTGATCGCTTGCAAACTCGAACCGCAGAGTCTGTTGAAGGTGCAGCCGGGAACCTCCACGGGGAGCCCCGCCAATAACGCGGCCATCCGCGCGACGTCTCGATTATCCTCGCCGCTCTGATTCGCGGCACCGAAGTAGATGTCGCCGAGCTCCGCGGGATCGAACCCGCTACGCTCGATCACGGCGCGCACGACCACGGCGGCGAGATCGTCGGGGCGCGCGCCGGCGAGGGCGCCGCCGAGTCGACCGATCGGCGTTCGCACGGCATCGATCGCCCACACCTTGCGTGCGTTCATTCCGCGCCTTCCTCGCTTCCATCCTCACCGAGCGGCGCGCCTTCGCCCGGCGCCGCATTCTCGTCGAGATCGAGCAACCAAAGCGCGCGGTGCGGGCCGAAATCCGGTCCATCCTCCGCCGCAAGCGCGCGCAGAATACGGGCGATGCGCGCTCCGCCGATCTCTCGTCCCCATGCGATCGGGCCGAGCGGGTAGTTCGTGCCCAGGCGCATCGCCAGGTCCACATCTTCGGCGCTCGCGACTCCTTCGTGAACCGCGATTACCGCTTCGTTCACGATCGAGCCGACGATCCTCCCGAGGACGAGCCCCGGGGCTGGAGCGACCAACACGACGCGCTTGTGAAGTCGCTCGAAGAATTCTTGCGCGAGCGAGAGCATCTCGTCGTCGAGCGCATCGTGGTCGACGATTTCCACGACGCGCTGCGAGGCGAGCAATCCGAGAATGCCGTAGCCGATAAAGCGCTCGGGGTGTCGCGCGCGCTTGAGCAGCGCTTTGATATCGGTGCAATAGGCATCGAAAAAAATCGCGCAGGCTTCGTCGAGAAGCCCTTCGATCTCCAGCAACGCTTCGGTACGATCGGTCGTCCCATCCCCGGCATCGAACGCGATGGTGACCGAGGGATCGATATCGGCGAGAAACTCGTCGTTCTCGATGCGGTCGATCGCCCCGATCGCCGCCTCGGCCTCGGTCGACAGGTCGTCGGCGAGCGCGCCGAAGCCCAAGACGCAGATGCGTTCGTCGAAGGTCTCGTCGTCGAAGGCCGCCGGCGGTTCGACCGATCGCGGTGGGTGCTCGCCACCCTCGTAGTTATAAAAGCCCTTGCCGCTCTTGCGGCCGAGCGCGCCGGCCTCGACGAGCGCGATCTGCGTTTCGACCGGTTCGAAACGCGGCGCGCCGGTCCGTTCGAAGAGCGAGCGACTCGTCGCCAAGTTCACGTCGAGCCCGATGAAATCCATCAGCGCGAACGGACCCATCGGAAAGCCGACGCCGAGAGCGAGTTCGTCGATCTCCTCGATCGAAGCGACGGCGTCGTGCTCGGCGCGCAATGCCTGTAAGTAGAACGGACGCGCGACGCGATTGACGATAAAGCCCGGCGTATCGGCCGCTTCTACCGCGTTCTTCCCCAATCGCACGGCGAGCGCTCGTACGCTCTCGACCGCGTCGTCATCGGCGCTCTCGGTAACGACGATCTCCACCAGCGGCATCTGTTGCGGAGGATTAAAAAAATGAAATCCGAGAAAACGCTCGGGGCGTCGAAGCGCCTTTCCGAGCTCCGCGATTTCGAGCGACGAGGTGTTGGTGGCGAGCACCGCGTTCGGCGCCAACGCCGCCTCCATCGCGATCAGCGTGTCGCGTTTGAGGGTGAAGCGCTCCGGTACCGCCTCCAATGCAACGCTCGCGAGCGTCTGCACCGGGATCGCCTCGAGCAGTTGAATCGTCGTCCCGGCGATGCGTTGGGCGGCGCGGGCGCGCGCCGCCGGATCGCTCTCGACGAGTTCGACCCGTTCGCCGTGCTCCGCGGCGAGCAAGGCGATCCCGAGCCCCATCGTTCCGGCGCCGACGACAAGAAAGGTACTCTCCATATCGGTTCCCTTCGCGCAAGGGCTTCGCAAAGCCCCGTCGCACCTAGCGAAGATGGAGCGACCGCTTTGGAAACGCCTCAGGAGCACCTATCTCATCGACTCGACCTACCTCAAAATTCGTCGCGATGAGATCGAACTGCCCGACGGTACCGTCCTTCCCGATTACTATATCCGCGAAGCGCGCGGCTTCGCGATCGTCATCGCGCGCACGGCGGCGCGGCGCTTTCTCGCCATCGAGCAATACCGTTATGCATCCGACGAGGTCGGGCTCGAATTCGTTGCGGGCTCGCTCGAACGCGCCGAAGATCCGCTCCATTGCGCGCAACGCGAATTGCGCGAAGAGACCGGATACGAGGCTCCCGTCTGGAGGTTACTCGGAGAGTTTCGCCCCGATCCGGTGCGCTCGACCTCGACGGCCTATCTCTTTTTTGCCGACGGGGCGTTCCTCGCCGGCGAGCCCGCGCTCGAACCGACCGAACAGATCGAGGCGACCGAATTGAGCCTTGAGGAGTTGCTCGGCGCGATTCGGGACGGGCGCATGCATGCCGGCCCTTCACTCGCAGCATTTGCAATCGGGACGGCGCACGGGCTTTTCTAGCGGGCGAAACGCAGCTCGCGCGCCGCGCGCGCGAGCGAGGCGATGCTCCCAAATGGATAGCAGTGCGACGCCGTTGCGGCGATCACGTCGGTGGATCCGGCGCGCGCGCCGTAGGCGGCGATCGCCGCGCGACAATCGCGACCGAGGACGTTGAGACCGCGCGAATACGAGCTCGCCGCCGGAAGGACGATCGCCTCGGGCGCGACGAGGAACGCAGGAACGCTCCGATCACCTCCAAGCGCGATGCTCGGATGGAGGTGCCCGATAACGTGTCGGAATCCGGAGAGCCGCGGGCGATCCCCATGGTGGAGCAGCATGCCGCTCCGCTCGACCTCCTCGACGCATTCTCCGAGCAGTTCCGCACCGCGCGTCGCGCCTTCGTGATTTCCGGCGACGATCGTCAGCGTGCAGAGCCGTCGTAAGCGCCGTATCGTCGCCGTCACGCGAGCCGCCGCACCTTCGCTCAACCGCGTGCCGTGCACCACGTCGCCGAGCAAAATCAATTCGCGCGCGCCGTGCGCGGCGCACGCGTCTTCGAGCGCGGTGCGGCTCTCGTCGAGGCTCCATAACGGCAGCGCCCCACCGATCGCCTCTTCGTAGGCGAGGTGCAGATCGGCGACGACGAGCGATGCGGTCGCTTCGAGCCAGAGCAATCCCCCCGGAAGCGCGTGCGCGCCCCCGCCGAGCGCGACCGAGAGCGCGCGCGGAGCGGCATTCATGGAGCGATCGCCCCTGCGAGATAGGCGAGCAGTCGTTCGTGTAACGCTTCGACCAACTCGCTCCGGTCGGCAACGGCGACGCGATCGCCGAACGACGAGGTCAGGATGCCGAAACTCATCGGCGATGCCACCGGCGGGTGAACGATCCGCGGCGGGGCGACGAGCGTCGCGCAGTAGCGCAGCGCGCGCTCCGCGTCGAGCACGTCCTCGCAGACGCTGCGAAACGTTTCGCGAACCAGAGGAAAGCGTTCGTCCTCGCGCACCAGTCGGTCGAGGATGCGCCCGCTATTCCAGCGCAACGACGAAGCGCGAAGCGAGCGGCCGTTCGCGCGCCGCAGCACCAGGAGCCCGGTGTTCGCGACGTAGCGAAAATGCGTTCGCAGCAAGGACGATCCGAGCAATCCATCGCGAAGATCGCGCTCGAACGCCCGCTCGTCCAGGAGCCGCTCCCATTGCGCGTCGGCGAGCCGCGCGCGCGCCGGAAGTTGCACCAGAAAGCCGAGATCGTCGGTAAGGATGCTCACCTCGCCGGCGACCAACCGCGTTACGCGCGTTGCCGCCACCCGCGCGAGCGCTTCGTTCGCGCGCCGGCCGATTCCGGTAAGCACGACCGCGCTCTGTAGCGCGTCGAGAATGTAGATCTCGATGACCGGGCGGTGAGGATGGGGAAGCGCGCTCACCGCCCGTTGCTGCTCCAGATAGGAGACCGTTTTTTCGGCGAGGCCGGCATCGAGCGCGTAGCGTCGCTCCAACCAGGCCGCGGCCTCCGCGCGTTCGCCGGCCTCCAAGCGTCGTTCGACTCCATCGCGCAATCGCTCGATCTCCTCGACCAGCGGCGTGGCGATGCCGCGCACGTGCGAGTTCCATTGCGGCACCGTCGGACGCCCGCGATGGGCACGCGTCGTAATGCCGGTGCGATCGATCGACTCGACGCGCACCGTGCGCCCTTCGAGAACGAAGACGTCGCCGACGCGCAAACGATCGACGAAATCTTCTTCGAGACGTCCGAACGATCGCTCGCCGGCGATGCGGACGGGGACGCTGCGCTCGTCGGGAATCGTGCCGACGTTCTCAAAAAATGCGGTGCTCGCATCGCGCCCCAATCCCCAGATCGCGTGGCCGTCGAATCCGAGGCGTCGAACGTGCGCGGGATCGTCGGCGACGCCGCCCCCGCCGAGATACGCGGCGCACGCGAGCAGATCTTCGCGGAGCAAGCCGCGGAACGGCGCCGCTCGGCGCGCGATCTCCAACACCGCATCGATCTCGATGCGCCGCTCGGGAACGACGAGCGAGAGCATCCATTGCGCGAGAACGTCGAGCGGCGCGCGGGGCAGGACGATCCGTTCGATCGCGCCATCGGCGATGCAACGACGCGTCGCGGCGGCCTCGATGATATCGTCGCGATCCTGGGCGAGCACGACGCCGCGCGCGAGAGCGCCCGGGCTGTGGCCGGCGCGCCCGACGCGCTGTAACGTGGTCACGACGCCGCGCGCGCCGCCGACGAGGAGCACTTGCTCGATCGCGCCGATATCGACGCCGAGTTCGAGCGACGCGGAGCAGACCACCGCGCGCAATTCTCCCGCCCGCAAGCGGGCCTCGGTGCGGTGACGGACGCTTCGCTCCAGCGCGCTATGGTGGACGCCGATCCGGGCATCCGATGGGCGCGGCGCCGCGTCGCCCTCGATCGTTTCGACGGCGGGGGAAGCGCGATCGCCACCCTCGAGCGCGCGCAATTCGTAAGCGATGCGCTCGGTCTGGCTACGCACGTTCGTAAAGACCAGCGTCGTTCCGGCGCGGTCGATCGCCGAACGAGCGGCGCGAGCGATCGTCGCCAAGGGAGCCATCGCCCCGGTGAACGGGGCTCGAATTTCGAGCGAGATCTCGCGTAGCGAGCGCGTGTCGACGATCGTGCAGGCGCGCTCGGTACCGACGAGATACTCGGCGACGATCTCGAGTGGTGCGACCGTCGCCGAGAGCCCGATCCGCCGTATCGGCGCGCGAGCGATCTCTTCGAGCGATTCGAGCGAGAGGCTCAGGTACGCTCCGCGCTTGTTCGCGGCGAGGGCGTGAACTTCGTCGACCACGACGTAACGCAGGTCGCGCAGGGTCGCGCGGTAGCTCTCCATTGCGAGCATCACCGCCAACGACTCCGGCGTCGTCAGTAAAATATGCGGCGGACGCGAGAGCATGAGGCGCCGTTCGGCCGTTGGCGTATCGCCGGTTCGCACGCCGGTCCGCACGAAACGGCTTCGAATTCGTCCGCGGCGCACGCGGTCGCGTTCGGAATCGGGACGTTCGAGCAAGCCCATCTCGCGCAGCGGACGGCGCACGTTATGCTCCACGTCGTAACCTAACGCGCGCAGCGGCGAGATGTAGAGAGCCGTCGTTCGAGCGAACAATTCGTCGCGATCGAGGCGTTCGGCGAGGTCGGAAAAAATCGGCAAAAAGGCCGTCAGCGTTTTGCCCGTGCCGGTCGGCGAACAGATCAAAACGTGGCGGCCTTCGAGGATTGCCGGAATGCCTTCGCGCTGCGGGGCGGTCGCTTCGCCGAGATTACCTCGACACCAAGCCGCGACGGCTCCGTGCAGTGATGCGAATGGCTCTATGGTTTTTTCGGCGCCATCGAATCGTCGATGAGTTTATACGAAACCTCGGTCCGATCCGTAACGTCTTTCCCGAAATTTCCTTGACGTTGCGTCACCAGACGCTCGACGATCGCCGTTGGGACGGTGCGCATCGAATCGTAGGTGAAATGCCCCACGGTGCGCGCGGTATAGGCGTCGATACCGGTCTGCGTGTACGTTCTGGTCATATCGACATAGAACTTCGAGCCTTTATGCCCGCTGATCGTATACCCCGATTTCATCGAGCTGTGCGCCGCGCTCACCTTGTAGCCCCAGTGGCCCTTCGCATCGATCTGTACCGGGTTCATGAAGTTCTGCCCGAGGTAGGCGAGGAGCTCCATCTCTTCGAGATTGACTTTCTTCGTCCGGTCGCAGAGCACCGCCGTGTCGCTATACACGATGCAGGTCGTTGCAGGCGCCGAGCGCGTATTGCGGGCATGCTCCGCGACGCTCACGACCAAGCTGCCATCGGGCTGCGCCGCTTTCACGACCACGTCGATGGTGCCGCGATCGGAGACGCGAGCGACGTAATTGTTGATACCCGAACCCTGGCCGCTCGATGAAATTCCCGACGATGTCGTCGTCATATCGTTCGCGTCACCGTAGGTAAAGTGAAAAACGAGCCGCCGAAGCGGCTTGTTTGCTGGGGTCGCACCGAGAAGCGCGAGACCGAAGAGTGCGGCGCAGAGCGCCCCGACTACCCTACGCAAGGGCATTCACGGATTGGCCGAGGCCGATCGAGGCAAACAACAGGGCAGCTTCGCTCTGGTCGAGGTTCTGCGTTGCTTTGAGAAGAGAGACGTTGATAGCCGCGCCCACCGATCCGGAGGCGGCACTTGAAAGAGCAGCGATATCCATTAGACCTCCCGAAACTTTACAAGACTAGTATCGGTAAATCGACACGAACCTTCAAGCCCCTTCCTGGGAATTCGGTTCTTAAGTCAAGGAGACTCCTTTATGAACCCGACCCTCGCCCTCTACCTGCGCCTGACGATCGGCATCGCAGCTCTCTTCATCGCTATCATCATCGCCTTCGCTCTATTGAAGATAGCGATCGTCGCGGCGCTCCTCGCCGGCGTCGTGCTCGCCGGGCTCATGGTCTGGCGGACCCTGAGCCGCTCGGGGCGCCTCCCCACGCTGCGATAAGCGAGCCAAGCCTCGTTCGCTTATCGAGCGAGGAGCGCCCGAAGAGCCCGCTCCAACCCGGCGGGATCCTCGAGCATCGGTAGGTGGCCGACCCGTTCGAGCACCACCAGGTCGGCGTGGGGGAAACTCGCCGCGGAGGCTCGCGCTTCATCGAGCGAGATCCCGCGATCCTCGGCTCCCGCGATGACCGTCACCGGCATCGAGAGTTCGGCGGCGATATCGTGTGCGTCGTCGCGCATCGCCATGCCGCGCAGCATCGCGGCGAGGCCGGCCGGCGTGTTCTCGCGCGCGATCTCGAATACGGTTCGCTCGAGTGCGGCGAGATTCTCGGCGGCCATCGAGCGGGGCAGCATCGTATCGAGCACGGCATCGACGGCGTTCTCCGCTTCCACGCGCGCGGCGAGTTCGCGACGCGACCGCGCGATCTCGGGAGTGTCGGCGCCGAGCCGACTCGTCACCAACGCGAGGCGCGCGACGCGCGCGTCGTACATTCGCGCGAATGCGATCGCGACGTAGCCGCCGAGCGAGTGTCCGACGAAGGTGGCGCGTTCGATTCCGAGCGCGTCGAGCATCGCCGCGATATCGCCCGCAAGTTGCTCCATGAGATACGGTCCCGAAGAGAGCCCCGATTCGCCCATTCCACGAAGATCCGGAGCGACGACGCGATACTCGCGCGCGAGCGCCGTCGCCGTCGCCTCCCAAATTCGATGCGTCAGCGGGAAACCGTGGAGCAGTACGACGGCTTCGCCCTCGCCTCGAATGTCGGCGTAGAGTGCGATATCGTCGACGGCGCGATGCATGGTGTGCGAGCCTTTCGGAACGGACGAGCGGGCCGCGCAACGGGGCGCAGCGGCGAGGGCACTTCGCTCGCCGATGCGACAAAACTTGCATTAAAATCCTGCATCGAGTATAAGGAGGGCAATAACCCCGGTCGCACGACCGGAGAAAGGACATCGTACAAGAACGATGGCTGTAAAGAAGACCAAGGCCGCACCGAAACGTGCCGCCAAGAAAGCCGCTCCCAAAAAAGCGGCCCGTAAGGCGCCCGCCCGTAAGAAGGCGACGCGCAAGAAGACCGCCCGGAAGGCGACCGCGCGCAAGAAGACCACCCGCCGCAAGGCAGCGAAGCGCCCGGCTCGCAAGACGGCGAAGCGCAAGACGGCAAAGCGCAAGACCGCGAAGCGCGGCACCGCAAAGCGCAAGACCGCAAAGCGCAAAACCACAAAACGCGCGACCCGTAAGGTAGCTCGCAAAGTGAGCAAACCGCGCGCACGCAAAGCGACAGCACGTCGGAAAAAGGCAGCCGCCTAATCCGGCGTTTTTGTTTGCCGAGAAAACGAGCCGCCCCCGCGGCTCGTTTTTTTTGTGCCGTTCGCGGCGAGGGCGGCCGGCGCGAGTGCGGCGAAGAACGCCTGCGTGCCGCTCATCGTAACGCGCGATCTCCGCAAAGTTTTCCGAAACGCGAAGCGCTTTCCGGGGGCGCTCGGCGCGCTTCGCGGCCTCTTCTCACCCGTCTACGAAGATCGGGTCGCCGTCGCCGGCCTCTCGATGGAGATCGAACGCGGCGAGTTTATCGGCTACATCGGCCCCAACGGGGCCGGGAAATCCACCACCATTAAAATGCTGACCGGGATCCTGGTTCCCAGCGCCGGCGAGGTGGAGGTCGCCGGGATCGTTCCCCACCGAAAGCGCCGGGAGAACGCGCGCAATATCGGCGTCGTCTTCGGGCAGCGGACCCAGCTCTATTGGGACCTTCCGCTCGTCGATTCGTTCGAGTTGCTGCGCGCGATCTACGGGATCCCCCAGGATCGCTATCGGCGTTCGCTCGACGCCTTCATCGAGCTGCTGGAGATGGGCGATTTCTTGCGAACGCCGGTCCGCCAACTCTCGTTGGGGCAACGCATGCGCGGCGACTTTGCCGCCGCGATGTTGCACGAGCCACCGATTCTCTATCTCGACGAGCCGACCATCGGGCTCGACGTCGTTGCAAAAGAGGCGATCCGAACGTTCGTCGCTCGGGTCAACCGCGAACAGGGGACGACGATCATCCTAACGACGCACGACCTCGCCGATGTGGAGCGCCTCTGCCGGCGCATCGTACTCATCGACCACGGGCGCGCCATCTTCGACGGGCCGATCGAGCGCATCAAAAATGAGTATGGGCGCGAACGCACCCTCGTCGTGCGCTTCACCGAAACGACCTCGGCTCCGACGATCCCCGGCGCGCGGCTCGAGAGCGTCGAAGGGATGACCGCGCGTTTCGTTTTCGACCGCGCGACCCAACGCGTCGATCGCCTGGTGCGCGAAGTCAGCGATCGTTATAGCGTGGAAGATATCGCCATCGAAGAACCGGAACTCGAAGGGATCATCCGGCACATTTACACCCAAGGATATGCGGGGGAGGAACGAAGCGCATGATGTTCAGCAGCGGCGGAGCGAAGCCGAAGATTCATTCTAGTGCCTACGTCGCGCCGAGCGCGGTGCTCTCGGGCGAAGTGGTCGTCGGCCCCGATTGCGCGATCCTTCATGGTGCGGTTCTCACCGCGGAGGGGGCGCCGTTGGAGATCGGCGCGCGCTCGGTCATCATGGAGAACGCCGTCGTGAAGAGCAGCGGGGGGAAAGCCTTACAATTCCCTACTCGCATCGGCAAAGATTGCATCGTCGGCCCAGGGGCGTACGTCGTCGGCGCGCGCGTCGACGACGGCTGCTTTATCGCGTCAGGGGCGCGCGTTTTCAACGGCGCCCATATGGAGAGCGGGAGCGGCGTAGAACTCGGAGCGATCCTGCACGTCAACGCGCGGCTCGCCCGCGGCGCGAGCGTTCCGATGCAACACATCGCCGCCGGCAACCCCGCAGCGATCTTTCCCCCAGAGAAGGCCGCGGAGGTCGGGCAACGGCTCGATTTCTTCGAGAACGTCTTCAATATCGAGGCGGGCTCCGACGCGCGCGCGAAGGCCGCCGCCGCGTATTCAAAATTCCTCCGCGCCTTTCACGCCACCGACGCGCGCACCGATACCGAACGTACCACCAAACCGGTCGCGCGCAGGGCCGGCGAAGAGCCTCCCCAGCAACAGGTCGCCGACGTCGGCGGCGTCGTCGATGCGATGATGCTCGAGCTTCAGGAAATGGAGCACCGCCGCAAGGAAGCGACGAAAAAACGTCCGCCTTCGTGACGACGTTCGCCCCCTATATCGAGTACGCGCGCAAGGCGTTCGCTCGCGAGGCTACCTATCGCATCGAGCTGATCGCGGAGATCGGCTCGGTGGTGCTGCGCGTCTATCTGCTGCGTTCGTTGTGGACCGCGCTCTACGCTCATAACGCGGCGCCGACGGGACTCCCGCTGCATTCGATGATCACGTACACCACCGTCGCGCTCTTGATGTCGCTCGTCCTCGAAGTCGATGGGACGCGCGTCATTCGCGAAAAACTCCGTGAAGGCGGCATCGCGGTCGACCTCATGAAGCCCATCGTCGTCCCGTTCGCGTATTTTAGCGACGGCATCGGCCAGACGCTGCTCCACGCCGCCGCGATCGTCCCATCGCTGTTGTTCGCGCTCCTATTGGTCCGGATCGACGTGCCGTCGTTGCCGGTCCTCGCGATCTTCTGCTGCTCCTTGGCGCTCGGATACGGCGTGAATTTCTTCGTGAATTTTCTTATGAACGGGGTCGCGTTCTGGACGCTCGAAACATTCGGCCTGCAACTCATCGTTCGCTGGATCTCCGACTTGCTCAGCGGTCAAATTCTCCCGCTCTCGTTCTTCCCCGGGTGGTTCGGCCGCGCGGTCTTCGCGTTACCGTTCGCCGCGATCTATTCGACGCCGCTGCTCGTTTACGTCGGAATCATTCCGCCCGCGAAATGGGCCGCCGCACTCGCGGTGCAAGCCGCCTGGCTCGCGGCGACGGCGGGCGCGTCCTTCCTGCTCTGGCGCGCGGCGTCGCGACGCGTCGTCGTGCAGGGAGGGTAGCGGCGATGCTCGCGGCCTACGTGCAATACTGGAAGATCAATCTCCTCACGATCGCGGAATATCGCGCGGATTTCTTCATGTGGTTCGCCTTCACCATCGTCTATCACGGCACCGCCCTCGCCGCGCTCGCGGTGACGATGTTGCGTTTCCCGTCGATGAACGGCTGGAGCCTGCGCGAGATGTTTTTCCTCTACGCGCTGTGGATGACGGCGCACGAGTTGCACAACGCACTGTTTTTCAACGTCGTCTCCGTTCCCGAATACATCCGCGAAGGGCGTTTCGATCGCTTTTTCGTGCGCCCGTTCGACACGCTCTTTCAGGTGCTGACCGTCCCGTCGCGCACCTTTCCCGACGGGTTCATCCTCGGGCTCGTCACGCTCGCGATCGCGACGCACGTCGCCGGCATCCACGTAACGCCGTTCACGGTTCTTACGATCGCCGCGGTGCTTTGCGGCGGCGCCGGCATCGACCTCGGCATCTCGCTCTTCGTCGCCGCGCTCTCATTTTGGCTCATTCGCGTCGATACGCTGCGCTGGATCGTCATGTCGTTGGAGCAAGATTTCACGCGCTATCCGATCAGCATCTACACGCGCGGCGTGCGCATCGTCCTCGCCTACGTGCTACCCTTCGCCTTCATGAATTATTTCCCGGCGACTTATTTTCTCGGAAAGCACGATGCGGCGTTCGGGCTCTCCCCGGAGGTCGGGCTTCTAACGCCGCTCATCGGTCTTCTCTGGACCGCGCTTTCGTATGCGTTTTGGAATCTCGGCCTTCGGCATTACCAGGGAACCGGCTCTTAGGGCGTGCGCGGCTCCATCGTCACGCTCGTCATCGTATCGCCGCGGCGGATCGCATCGAGCGTTTCGAAACCGTCGATCAACTGGCCGAAGACCGTGTACTGTCCGTCGAGAAAGCGCGCGTCGTCGAGACAGATATAAAACTGCGAGCCCGCCGAATCGGGATGCGAGGAGCGCGCCATCGCCAGCGTACCGCGCAGATGCGGGAGCGCGCTGAACTCGGCCTTCAGGCGATAGCCCGGGCCGCCGGTACCGTCGCCGTCGGGGCATCCACCCTGAATGACGAAACCGGGTTCCACGCGGTGGAACGTGAGCCCGTCATAAAATCCCGCCTCGACGAGCTTTACGAAAGCGGCGGCGTGGTTCGGTGCGGCGTCGGCGTTGAGCGACAATCGCATCTCGCCCTTCGGCGTGCTGACGCGAACGACGTGCGTACGTGCGGTTGCGAGCAGCGCGTCGCGCTCCTCGGCCTGTGGTGGCGTGGCCATCGAAATCCCCCCCTGGACGGCTCGTAGTACGGCGGGCGTTTCGATGACCCGATACCCAAAGGCCTCCGCCGTTCGCAACAACGCGAGTTTCTCCGCCCGCGGGAGCCGTTTGAAACGCGCCTCGGTCGACCGAGCGCCGCTCGCGGATTCCGCACGCCACCAAGCATGCAAGCGAACGGGGAGCGCCCGGCGCGTCGCCTTCGCCGCGCGGCCGCGGAGGTGGGCGCGTACGCGGCGCGCGAGGTCGTTGCTCCAGCCCGTGTAGAGTGCGCCGTCGGCACATTCCAGCACGTAAACGACCGGGTCCCCGTGCTGCGGGATTTGTCGCAGCAAGGTGCAAGTCTGCGATATGCTCGCACGATCGATCGCTTTCGCCGCCGCCGTTGCCGTCACCGCAACCGCCGCCGCGCCCTCCGCTTCGCCCGCCCCCGATCCTCGCATCCTCGCCATGGTGCGCGCCGTCTCGGCCTCGCACCTGCGCGCGATCGACGAGCGATTGGTGGGCTTCCGCACGCGCAACGATTTCTCGGAGATCCATTCGACGAAGACGCAAGGCGTCTTCGCCGCGCGCGACTGGCTCGTCGCTCAATTCAAAAAGATCGCTGCGACGACCGGCGGACGTATGACGGTTCGCCTCGACACCTACGTTCAGCCAAAACTCAAATTCACGCCGCGCGCGGTCACCGAATCGAGCGTGATCGCGACGTTGCGCGGCACCGAACCGGGGCGTATCTACGTCATGTCGAGCCATTACGACGATTGCAACGGCAACTGCACCGACGGCCTCGGCGTCGCGCCGGGAGCGGACGATAATGCATCGGGCACCTCGGCGGTGCTTGAAGCGGCACGCGTGATGGCCGCCACGCACTTCCGCGGCACGATTATCTTCGCGTGCTTCGACGGAGAGGAACTGGGGCTTTGGGGATCCGACCATTTCGCCCACGAGATGGCCGCCCGGCACGCTCCCATCCTCGCGGATCTCAACAACGATATAGTCGGCAATTCCAAGACGCACGACGGCCGCAGCGTTTTTCATACGCTACGCATTTTTAGCGAAGCGCTTCCCGCCGGCGCGAAACCACGATTGGTCAATCTTCTCGGTACCGAGAACGACTCGCCTTCGCGAGAACTCGCGCGTTTTATCGTTTCGACCGATAAGCTCTATCTTCCGACGCTCCACATCCAAGAGATCTTCCGCGCCGATCGTTTCCTCCGCGGAGGCGACCAAGAATCGTTCCAAGCTATGGGCTACCCGGCGATTCGGTTCACCGAGGCGAGCGAAGTCTTCGAACACCAACACCAAAACGTCCGCGTCGAACACGGCGTACAATACGGAGACCTTCCGCAGTACATCGACCCGCGCTACCTCGCACAATCGACGCGCGCCAACGTCGCGGCGCTGGCGACGCTCGCACTCGGGCCGGCGGCACCGACGCACGTGCATATCGTCCTCGCACACCTCGGCTACACCACGACGCTCCGCTGGCGCCGCGCGGCCGACGCGACGGCGTACGAGGTGTTATGGCGCAAAACCGATGCCGCGACCTGGCAACACGTGCGCCCGGTCGGCAACGTGACGACCGTGACGTTGCCGATTAGCTACGACGACTACGTCTTCGCGGTGCGAAGCGTCGACGCGAAAGGGTTGCGTAGCGTCGGCGTTTTCCCCAGCCCGGTTCGCAAATAGCGCGCCTCGATAGGGCGGCTTCGGCCGCCTACTCGGCGTGACAAAGCCGCGCGACGACGACGGGCGACCGTGCGATGTCGGCGCACCGGCCCGACGACGACGAGCGACCGTGCGATGTCGGCGCACCCGACGAGCGATTAAGCGAGCGGCGAGGACCCTGACATTGCTTGTCCGAGCCGCGAGCGTCTAGCTCGGAGCGGTGCGCCGCAGTCGCACGGGAGCACGAGAACGCGCCTCGATACGGCGGCTTCGGCCGCCTACTCGGCGTGACACAAGCCCTACTCGGCGTGACACAAGCCCTACTCGGCGTGACGCAAGCCCTACAACGTCGCGCGTTCGTTCGTGAAAATCTCGTCGAGCGACTCGCCGATCGCGACGAGCGTCGCCTCAACGTCGCCGCGAGCGTGTGCGACCGAGAGGAACATCACTTCGTTCTGCGACGGCGGCAAGAGAATACCGCGCGCCAGCATCGCTTCGTAATACCGACGGTAGAGCTGCTTGTCGGCGCGGAGGGCGTCGTCGAAATTGCGATTCGGTTCGCCCTCGCGAAACTTGAAATCGACGATCGAGGCGTGCTGCACGACTGCGTAGCGCAGCCCTCGTTCGGCGAATAGAGCGCGAATGCCGTCGGCGAGTTGCGTGGCGAGTCGCTCCATCTGCGAGTAATACTGCGGATGCGATTCGAGTAGGTCGAGGACGCGGTGCGCCATTCCCACGGCGAAGGGGTTGCCGGCGTGCGTGCCGCCGGTAAAGACGCGGCCGTCGGGAGCGAGTTCGGCCATGATCTCGGCGCGGCCACCGAAGGCGGCGATCGGCGCGCCCCCGCCAAGTATTTTGCCGACGGTGACGAGATCGGGGCGCACGCCGACGAGCGCGCTCGCGCCGTGCAGCCCGAGCCGCAACCATGTGATCACTTCGTCGAACATCAGTAGCGCGCCGAAGCGGTCGGCGCGTTCGCGCAGGCCGGCGAGAAAGCCCGGAATCGGCGTTACGTAGCCCATGTTGCCGACGATCGGCTCGACGAGAATCGCCGCGATATCGCTCTCCCGCCCGCGTATTTTTGCGTCGAGGTCTTCGAGATCGTTGTAGCGCGCGACGATGACGTCTTGCGTGACGCCGAGGGGAATTCCGCTGCGTCCGGCATCGTCGGTGTGCGCCGACGCCCCCGCGTCGAAGAGCGCGAGATCGGAGTGGCCGTGATAATTGCCGGCAAACTTCACGATCGTGCTACGTCGCGTCGAAGCGCGAGCGACGCGGATCGCTCCCATCACCGCCTCGGTTCCGGTCGTCGCGAAACGCATACGCTCCATCGCCGGCAGGTACCCGCGAATCCGCTCCGCGAGACGAATCTCCTCGGGATGCGTCGTTCCCCACATCCAGCCGTTTGCGGCGAGTGTATCGAGATCGGTGACGAGCGCGGGGTGCGTGTGGCCGAAGAGCAACGGGCCGTACCCCATGATGTAATCGATGTAGCGCCGCCCGCGTTCGTCGTAGGCGTAGGCGCCTTGGGCGCTCACCTGGACGAACATCGGCGCCCCGATGGAATGGCCGCTCCGCACCGGCGAATCGCATCCACCGGCAAGAATCGCGCGCGCGCGCTCGCTTGTATCTCTCGTCTGCACGAGGGGCGCGGATTCCGGCCCGGCCTGCCCGCGCCCTGCGGGGCTGCCTTTGGTCGCAGAGGAATGCGGCGCTTCGCGCTTTACTAGGGAGTATATGCCGCATAGCACCATCGAAATCACGCCGCAGAGCAACATTCGCGAATTGGTCTCCTCCCTTCCGATCGCCGCCGACGTCCTCACGCAATTCGGACTGGGATGCTCGGGCTGTGGAGTCAGCAAGTACGAAACCATCGCGCAGGGCGCTGCGGCCCACGGCTTGCGCGTCGAGCCGATCCTCGCCGCCCTGACACAAGCGCGGCTCTCGGGCTTCGTTCCGCTCATCGCCAACGAAGATCGTCTCGCGCATCGTCGCGCGCCGGGGAGCTTTAGCGGGCGGGCGAAGATCGCGCATGTCGTCCCCGTCATGTCGGGGAAAGGCGGCGTCGGCAAATCGCTCGTCACCGCACTCCTCGCGCTCGGCCTTCGCCGTCGCAACCTTCGCGTCGGTATTCTCGACGGCGATATTACCGGTCCCTCGATTCCGAAACTCTTCGGCTTACGCGATCCGCTCGCGATCGAGGCCGATCCGAACGCGCCGAAAACGCCCCAAGGGAACCCGCAACCGTTAATGGTCCCCGCGGTAACGCGCAGCGCGATCGAGGTCGTCAGTTCGAATCTTCTGACCGATAAGGAAGATACCGCGATGATCTGGCGCGGTCCGATCGTCAGCGGCGTCATTCGGCAATTTTACGAACAGGTTCTTTGGAGCGATCTCGACGTGTTGCTCATCGACCTTCCGCCCGGCACCTCCGACGCTCCGTTGACGGTGTTGCAGTCGCTGCCGATCGACGGCGTCGTCCTCGTCACGATGCCGCAGGCGCTCGCAACGATGATCGTCCGCAAAGCGGCGAACCTGATCCATCAACTCAAAAAACCCATTCTCGGTGTCGTCGAAAACATGTCGTACTTCACCGCACCCGATACCGGAGTTCGGTACGACGTTTTCGGGCCGTCCTACGCGCAGCGCGTCGCAGAACTCGCCGAAGCTCCGGTCCTCGCAACGCTGCCGATCGACCCGAAGAAGGCGATGCTCGCCGACGAAGGACGGGTGGAAGAGATCGACGATCCGGTCTGCGACGAACTCGCCGCGCGCCTGGTCGACGCGCTCGCCGCGCACCCCAAGCCGAAGGAAACGATCTCGATCATCTAACGTCATGAAGAACCGACGCACCTACGCGCTGCTCGTCGGAGCCGCCGGCCTTTCGTACGTTGCCTGGCGCGCGTGGCAGAGCCGCGCGGAGTTGCTCGCACCATCACCGCAGGGAACGCGCGATGTCGAGCGCTACGCGCGAGAGCGGCGCCGGCTCGCCGTGTTCGGCACGCTGCGCTCGCTCGCACAGGCATGGGCGCTCCCCGAGAGCCCGGTCGCCGACGCCCTCGATGCGCTCGCCGCGCGCGCACCGGCGTGGCTCGCACCGGCGGCGTTCGCCGCTCCGATTACCGCGGCGAGCGCGCTCCTCGAACTCCCCGTCGATTTCATCGAAGGCTACGTCACCGAGCGACGTTACGGCCTCACCGAGCAGTCGCCGCGAAGCTGGCTCGGCGATCAACTCAAAGGTGTCGCCCTTGCGACCGCGCTCTCGGCGATTCTCGCGACGATCGGCGGCGCGGTGATTCGGCGAGTGCCGCGAGGTTGGCCGCTCGTCGGTGCCGCGATCTCGCTCCCACTTCTCGCGCTCGGCAATATCGTCGTTCCGCTCTACGTGATGCCGCTCTTCAATCGTTTCGAACCGCTGGAGGGAGAGATCGAACGACGCTTGCGCGCTCTTGCCGAGCGTTTCGGATGCGGGAACGCCGAGATCCTCACCATGAACATGAGCGCTCAGACGACGAAGGCGAACGCATTCGTCATCGGGATCGGCAGCACGCACCGCATCGTCATCGGCGACACGCTCCTCGAAAACTTCACCCCCGACGAAATCGAATTCGTCGTCGCGCACGAACTCGGCCACTACGTCGCACACGACACCTATCGCCTGATGGCGGCGGCGGAGGCGCTGGTGACCGCATCGCTCCTGTTCGCCGCGACGCTTCCGGAAAATCGCGATGCGGCGACGCGGGAGCGCCCGCGGTTTCTCGCACAAATTTCGGCTCGGGTCGCTCTCGCTTCGACGTTCCTGCGCCCCCTCGTGCTCAAGCTCACGCGTGATCGCGAACGCGCCGCCGATCGATTTGCAATCGCCGCGACCGGCGCACCCGCGTGGGGAGTCGCCGCCTTCGAACGGCTCGCGGAACAGAATCTCGCCGAGACGGAATCGCCGCGATGGTTCGAAGTGCTGTTCGCCTCGCACCCGAGTCTGCGCGAACGCATCGCCGCCCTACGCGCCGCGGGCGAAGCCCCCGCCCCCGGTTAACGCATCGCGTCGACGACCCGCGAGTTCCGCGTTCCGAGCCAACTCGCGAGATCGGTCTTCGCCGTCACGTACGCGCCGCCCGCAAGCTCGCGCCGAAACTCGCCAAACGTGCCGAAGGCTTCGGCGAATGCGTCGTGCTTGTGAATCGATTCGTCGTTCACCTGGCTAGCGAACAAAAAGGCGTCGTCGCCAAAATCCGCGTAGCAGTCGAGCGCGCGCGCGAGGATCCCGCGCACGACATCCTCGACGAACTTCGGATTATGATGCGCCTTGTTCACGATAAAAAATTCGTCGGGGCGCTTTAACAGATCGTAGGTCTCCGACGACATCGACGATTCGACGATCTCGACGAGATCTTCGGCGCGAATCGCTTCGCCGCGCCGATCGGTCGTGCCGATGAGAACGCTTCCGCGGCCGCGTTGGTTGTGCGTCGCGCCCGGCAATGCGTCGAGCGCGCGCTGCGCTTCGTCGGAAGAAAATCCGGCCTCGACGAGTTCGCGCTCCGAATGTTCGCGCACCATCTGCTGCGCGCAGGGGCATGCGGTCATGCCTTCCGCTTCGACGCCGACGGCATGTCGCGTCGTCTCGGGATCTGCGTGCGCGATGCCGACGAGCGTGTACGTCTCGACGCCGCGTTTCGCACTCACCGGCGTCCACCGCTCCAGGCCGAACTCGGCACGAATTTTCACGTCGGCCCGAATCGCCCGCTGGGTATGGACGACGCGCTGGGCGATCCGCTCGCCCAACCGTTCGATTCGCGCGGGCATATCGCCGTCGGCGAGCACGTCGAGCAGCGTTTCTTCGAGAATCTCGGAGAAGCGGGACATATGCACGCCGGCCTTATCGGGCGCGAGATCGGCGACCATTGAAAATTCCGCGTTATAGACGCGCGGCTCTCCGCCCAATTCGAGGTGAATCACGCGTTTGACGCGAGCGACGCCCACACGGTTGAGCGAGAGGCGCACTTCGGGCTCTTCGTCCTGGCGATTCGAGAGAAAATGCAACGAACGCTCGAGGCGCCGCACGCCGTTCCCATGATGGAGGGCGGCGAGATCGCGCAGCGACTGTCCGCTCAGCCCGTCACGCAGATCGGGGGCGATCTCCGCCAACGGTAGGAGATCGAAAATGCGCTCGGAGATATCGGGGCGCACCGATCCCTGCGCGACGGTAATATCGATATCGATCGCCCGCGCGACGAGCGGTTCGTGGCTCGCCCGCCCGACGGCGCGTTCGACCCCGCCGGCGTACCGGACGAATTCGTCGATATCGAGCGGCCCGCGAATCTCCGCGGCAACGTTCAAAAACGCCGGCCCCTGCGCGCCGTTCGCGGGAGCGCTCTCGTAAAAGCCGGAGAGTGCGAGCACCTCGACGCGCGTGCGCAGGCGCTGCAGAGCGCTGAGAATATTCGCTTGGCGATCGCCGAGATTCGATCCGAGGCTGATATGGAACTGGTACACGCTCTCTCGTTTCCGGCCCGGCCCACACGTTCCCCGCAGCACTCGCCAGGACACCGCACTCTGGGGCGAAAACCAGCGGCCATGGCCGACGTATCCACGAATGCAGCCCTCGCGCCGCTTCGCCTCGATCCCGTTCTCACGCCCGCTATCTGGGGCGGCGAGGCGCTCGTTCGGCGCTACGGTAAGAGCGGCGACCCCAACGCACGCATCGGCGAGTCGTGGGAGTGTTGGGAAGGGAGCCGCGTCGCCGACGGCCCGCTCTCCGGCAGCACGCTCTCATCGCTGCGCACGACGTTCGGAGCGCGCCTGATGGGCCATCTCGATGCCGATCGCGTTTTCCCGATACTGACAAAATTTATCGACGCGCGCGACTGGCTCTCGGTGCAAGTGCATCCGACCGACGCCTACGCCCAACGCGTCGAACGCCAACCCTTCGGAAAGACCGAGTGTTGGTTCGTCCTGCACGCCGAACCGAATGCGGAAATCGTGCTCGGATGGACGCGCGATACCTCGCGCGACGAGTACGAACGTCGCGTCGCCGACGGCACGCTCGGCGAGCTCCTTCGCCGCGTTCCGGTACGGAGCGGCGATGCGTTCTATCTCCCCTCGGGAACCCTGCACGCGATCGGCCCCGGGATCGTCGTCTACGAAACGCAACAGACCAGCGATCTCACCTATCGCATCTTCGATTGGAATCGCCTCGGCAGCGATGGGAAGCCGCGCGAACTCCACGTCGCGAAGGCCGCCGACGTACTCGATTACCGCGCCGGAACGACCGGCGCTCTGAAGACGATCGTCTATGCGTGGCAAGGGTGTTCGCGCACCGCGCTCATCTCGGATAGCAATTTCACCGTCGAACGTTTCGAACTCGCGAACGGCGCGACGACGACCTTGCTCACCGAGGGCTTGCCCGCGATCTTCACCGCCCTCGCCGAGACCGTCGAGATCGCTCATTCCGGCGGCTCGCTCCGTCTCGCACCCTACCAGAGTGCGTTGATCCCCGCCGAGCTCGATTCGGTAACGCTCAGTAGCAGCGATACGACCGCGTTCCTCTCTATCGTTCCGACGGTACCGGGGCGGCTCGCCGCGCGCGTTCACCAAGCCGGCACGCTCGACGCGACGATCGCCGAGTTTCTCGCTCAATTTTCCCCCGCAACTTAGGAGCGTTCGAGCGATGGAAGCGGCTCTCGCGCTCGCGCAGCGTTTCGGAACGCCATTGGTCGTCTACGATCTCGAACGGCTCGATGCGGCGGTCGCCCGCGTTCTCGCCGCGGCGAAACCGTTCGATATCGAGGTCTCCTACGCCGGGAAGGCCTTCCTGTGCGTTGCATTCGCGCGCTATCTCCACGAACGAGGGATCGGCATCGACGTCAGTTCGCTCGGTGAATTCGAAACCGTTCGGCGCGCGGATATCCCACCCGAAGCGCTCACGCTGCACGGGTGCATGAAGAGCGAGGCGGAGATCTCGCTCGCCGTCGATGGCTTCGTCGGCCGTTCGGTCGTCGACGGCTGCGAGGAACTCCGCCGCACAGTCGAGCGCTCCGCCGCAGCATCGCCAGTGCCGATCCTCCTGCGCCTCAACACGGGGATCGCCGCCGCGACGCACGCGGCGATTCGAACCGCCGGCGAGGCGAGCAAATTCGGCATCGCGCCCGATAGCGAAGGCGAAGCGCTCGCGCTCCTGCGTTCGGCGAACGGTCGCCTGCGTTTTCTCGGACTCCACGCCCACCTCGGCTCGCAGATCGAAGAGAGCGACGCCTTCGTCGCTCACGGTCTCGCACTCGTCGATGCGGCGGCGCGCTTCTCCGCCGCCGGATTTCCGGTCGAACGCATCGTGCTCGGCGGCGGTTTTGTCGACGATCCCGCACCGGCGCTCGCCGCCTGCATTCCGGCGATGCGCGCGCGAGCTCACGAACGGCAGATCGCGTTTCCGCGGATCGGCATCGAGCCCGGCCGCGCGATCGTCGCCGCTGCCGGAACGACGATTCTCCGCATCGGAGCGGTGAAGCGCACCTCGCGCACGCGCATCGCCATCTGCGACGGAGGGCTCTACGAAAATCCGCGCCACGCCCTCTACGGCGTCACGCATCCCGCGATCGCTTTCTCCCACGAGGGCGAAGCAACCGAACCGACGCTTCTCTGCGGGCGCTCCTGCGAGAGCGACGAAATGGGCACCTACGAGTTCCCGCGTTCGTTAGCAGCGGGTGATGCGATCGCACTTCTCGATACCGGAGCGTATACGGTGAGCATGGCTAGTACCTACAACCGATTCGCGCGCCCCGCCGTCGTCGCGGTGCGCGGAGGCGAGGTGGCGCTCTGGATGCGCGCGGAGACGCTCGACGAAACGGTCGGGCGCGATGTTCGTGCGTAAGCGCCTCGGCGCCCTCGCGCTCGCGGCACTCCTCGCGTCGCCGGTTCTCGCATCGGCCGATGCCAGCGCGCCCACGGCGCCCGCATCGACGCGCTTCTCCACCGCCGAGGTAGCGCGGCTGCGCGCGCGCATCGCCGCGATTCTTCGCGCCGCACGCACTGGAACGTTACGCGGCGCGCACGTCGCGTTTCTCGCCATCGACGCAAAGCGCGGCACGCTGATCGACGCCGTTCGTCCCGACGACGATTTCATTCCCGCGTCGACCTTCAAATTGATCGTCGGCTCCGCGAGCCTCGATACCCTCGGCCCCGAGCGGCGCTTCGTGACGACGCTCTCCTCCGATGGCACGCGCGCGGGTACGGCCCTCCACGGCGATCTCATCCTGCGCGGCGGCGGCGATCCAACGCTCGACGGCAAGGCGCTCCGCGAAGCCGCACGAGCGGTCGCGCGGAGCGGGATCAACCGCGTCGACGGCGCGCTGCTCCTCGACAATACGGCGTTTCGCTATCCGAGCGCACTCTATCGCCCCGGATGGGCGTGGGACGATCTCACGTACGGTTACGGCGCCCCAACCGACGCGCTCTCGGTCGACGAAAACGCGCTGCATATCACCGTCGCCCCCGGCCCCCGCCCAGGATCGGCGGTCGCGCTCTCCGTCTCGCCGGAGACGGCATCGCTGCAAATCGAGAATCACGCGATCACCGGATCGAGCGAAGCGACCGATACCATCGATGCGATGCGCCCGTGGAACGATCCCAACGTCGTCCGCATTATCGGCGTCATTCCGCAAGGCGCGAAGGGCCCCGACCGTTTTCGCGTTGCGGTCGAAAACCCGCAGGCGTTCGTCGGCGATGCATTTCTCGCCGATCTCGAAGCGAACGGCGTCGCGGTCGCCGCCGGCATGCGCACCGACGCATCGCCGCCGGGTGCGACGACGCTCTGGCAACATCGCTCGCCGCCGCTCTCGACGATCCTCGCGCGGATGTGGCAACCGAGCGATAATTTCATCGCCGAGATGCTCTTCCGCCATCTCGGCGGCGCACGCGCGGAGCGCGCCTGGCTGCGTCGCGTCGGCATCGATCCGAAAACGCTCACCATCGTCGACGGTTCGGGGCTCTCCGCGTACGATCGCGTCACTCCGCGAGCGCTCGTTCGCATCCTTCAATACGACCGCGCGCCGCAGCGGAGGGCGATCGTCGAGGCAGCACTCCCGCTCTCGGGCGTACGCGGCACCCTCAAATATCGCTTCCGCGACCCCATCCTTCGCGGCAAGGTCAACGCAAAAACCGGGAGCGTCAATCACGTCCGAACGCTCGCGGGCTACCTCCAAACGGAACGGCACGGTACGGTGACCTTCGCGTTGCTCGTGAACGACTGGATGGATCGCGGCCCGGGTGCGATGAAACGGCTCGACGCGGTGCGCGCCGCGATTCTCAGCGCGATCGTCGCGGCGCCCTGAGCCCGGCGCCGACCGGAGCAACAAGCGTCGAATCCAAGCGCTCCTTCGAGGCGTTATACTCGCTGAGATGACTGAAAAAGCGATATTTGCAGCGGGCTGTTTCTGGGGGGTCGAGGCCGGCTTTCTCCAAGTCCCCGGCGTCCTCGACGTCACGAGCGGTTACACCGGCGGGCACACCGAGAATCCGACCTACCGCGAGGTCTGCGGGCATGGAACGGGGCACGCCGAAGCGGTCGAAGTCACCTTCGATCCCGAGAAGGTCGGCTACGACTCACTGGTCGCCTATTTTTGGCGCATGCACGACCCGACGCAAGTGAATCGGCAAGGCCCCGATATCGGTTCGCAATATCGATCGGCGATATTCGTGCTCTCGCCCGAACAACGCCGCATCGCCGAGGCCTCGAAGCGCGCCGCACAAGCGGCCTTCGGAAAGCCGATCGCAACCGAGATCGTCGACGCCACAACCTTTTGGCCGGCGGAGGCCTATCACCAGCGCTATTTCGAACGGAACGCGATCGCCTGCCACGTTCCCGCGCCGTGACGCGCGCAGGGATGCTCGTCGGCGTAACCGCGCTGCTCACGACGGCGTCGAGCGTGAAGCATTCGCAGGCGCGGCGCTACGCCGTCTCGATGAGCCCGGCGGCATGGCTGCGCAAGCTCGGCTCCGCTCGCTACGCGATCTTGCGCGAAGGGGGAACCGAGGCACCGTACTCGAGCCCGCTCGATAAAGAATTCGCCGCCGGCACCTACGAATGCGCGGGCTGCGGCCAAGCGGCCTTCAGTTCGACAACGAAGTACCACGCCGGCGAGGGCTGGCCGTCGTTCTGGGATGTTTTGCCGAGGGCGGTGCGTTATCGAAAAGACTATCAGCTCATCGGCGAGGTTCGCACGGAGGTTCACTGCTCGCGCTGCGGCGGCCATCTCGGCCATCGCTTTCACGACGGCCCACAACCCACCGGCCTGCGCTACTGTATCGACGGGCTCGCGCTGCGATTCATTCCGAAATCCGGCGCCGGTCGTGACTGATTTTTAAAACGAGAATCGTACAATTCAACGCGAGCGTTACCGCGTTCGTGAGGAGAATCGGCAACGAACGTAAGGCGATGCCGTACCACACCCAGAGCGATATTCCGAGGATAAAGAACGCCAGCGCGCCATAGGAAAGATCGTCGGCGCTGCGCCGCTTGAGAATACGCAGCATCTGCGGCATGAACGAAATCGTCGTGAGCGTTCCCGCGGTTAAGCCGAGAACGTCGAGCGCGCTCACGTGCCGTGCGCTCGACGGGACATGCGATACATCCAGGTATAGAGCCCGCCGACCGTCGCGACGAACGCAAGCGTCCCGATGATTTGCGATGGCCCCGCAAAGGCATCGCCGACGAGCGCGAGCGGGGTGCCGCGATCGCTCGCGACGATGAGGCCCGCGAGGAGCACGCCGAAGAGGCTCTCGCCGACGATCAACCCCGATGCGAGCAGGACGCCCAAGCGCCGTCCGAGATCGGCGAACGCTTCGCCGCGCAGGCGACGTTCGTACCAGTATCCGAGCA
>JAJZVP010000092.1 GCA_021845615.1 bacterium
CCTGGAGATGACCGACTACCACGAATGGTACGAACAGAGCGCTCGCGATATATCCGCCGACAGAAAGGAGGCGACCTAGCCTACGCTGCGACCGAACCGAATTTACAGCAACTCTGGGACTTGACTCTACCACCCGCCGGGCAATCCTTGTTCTGGCAGCTATTGCTCGCTGCACACGTCCCGTCGATATGGGCGCGCGCGATGCCGCTCCCGCAACCTGGGCGCGTGGGCAGCGCAGTCGTACCCGCGCCGACGGGTTCGGCGGGGCGGTCGCCCATGCGGTGCACCAACGGTAAATGGATGCCGATGCGCGCAGCATCCGAGGCGGCGATCGACGGACAGTTCACCGAGCTCGGAAGTCGGCCGGTCGATTGCGGAGTCGTTCCGCCGCTAAGCGACTGCATGCTGGCGGGGTTCTGAGCGGCGGGCAGCATCCCCCCTGACCCGCCCGAACACGCGTTGAGCACCAAGGAAAGGAGCAGCGCACCGAGCGCTGCGGTTCGAAGACGTATCACATAGAAATCCTTCCGGCCTGGGCTCGTCGGTCTTCGTGCTCGTGGTGAAGCAGTGCTCCAAGTATCTGACCCCACAGACGAGAGTTTGGGTGTATCGGGAGAGCCCCGCGCCAATCGGCACGGGGCTTTACGGTGCGCTTTTTCCAAATGTTTTCGTGCGTTTATGGTTGCAGTGTCACGATTGTATCGGTGCCACGAAGCGAGGGTAAGCTGGGGAATGCCTCCCTCCAATAGAGGAGCGCAAGCATCGTTTTCCCCGGCACGATGTCACGCGGCAGAGATCCGCAAAAGCGCTTGTGCGCGATTATTTTATCGTTGCTGCATTTTATGGGTAGCCCGTTCAAGGTCGTGTTAAAGGCCATCGTATAATCTTTGGAAACACCGGTTCGGGGATTCCGAAGCGTGATATTCATTTCGGGAAGCAGGCCAGTAAATGACGTGTATTCTTCAAAAACACCCACAGCGAGGTGGATTCGACGTGCATCGTGTGGCCGAGTCGGCACGAGCCACGCATATTCGTAATTGGGCTGAGGGACGAATTTAGGTGCAGGCGTAGCCGTACTTCGGACGTGGACCGGAGCCTGGACCGATGCAGCAGCGACGTGTACAACCGGTTGTGCAAGCGCCATGAGGAACGAGCAGAAAATCAGTCTGCTCGCTCCGGAGGAGATACGATGTTCGCGCATGGTTTAGTAGGTATCCGTAAAGCCCGAGTCGACGTAGGTGACGCCGCTTTCGACGATACCCGACATTGTCGAGCGAGACGCGGATCCACCGCTCGCGCAGGCCGCAGTCTTCGAAGGCGGCGCCACTGCCCGCGATGAGCTCCCGGTTTTGCTCTTGTCGGCGGCTGCCGTTGAATTCAACGCGTTCTTATTGGGCGGAGCATTGGTTGCGCCCGCGAGGCCTTCGTAAGCCGCTCCGGTATCATCCGCCCCGAAATTCTCTACGAGATCGTTGTGAATCAGCATGTGCTCCCAGGCCATTTCGCCTTGCGAGTTAGTCCAACCGATACCGCTCGGAATATTTGCCGTGTTATAGGAGTACGTTGTGCCACCAATAGAAAAAGTGGCACTGCTCGGCATATTCGAGAAGAAGCCGGGCTGCGATTCGTAGTAGAGGTGATCCAGCTCATGAAACAGGATCTGCGTGGGATCCTGACCGGTAGCTTCGGCTGCAGCCATGTTGGCTGAATCGACTTGGATGGTGCCGCTCGTTGAACTCGTCAACGTTGCGTTGGCTGCGGTCCCCGGCGGGAGGTTTGCGGATTGGATCGTTACCTGGACGCCGGCGTTATGTAGCGTGGCCATCAATGCTTGCAGCGCCATGCTTCCTTTGATTAGCTTGTCCGCGGAATCACCCTTGCTGTCGAGAGCGAGCGAACCGCCATTGGTTGGTTGCAGGCATGGGGCGAGCAAGGCGTTCCCAGCGATACACGACGAGATCGGCCGGCATGGTGGGCCTCCGGGAATGCCGACCGGAGAACCCGGATTTGTAGGGTTGCAACCGATCACGCAATTATTCCATCCCGGGGGCGCGCCCATTCCTGGAGGGTTGCAGGCGTCGTGTCCGCCACTACCACCCGCCGGGCAATCCTTGTTCTGGCAGCTATTGCTCGACGCACACGTCCCGTCGATATGGGGGCGAGCGATGCCGCTCCCGCAACCTGGGCGCGTGGGCAGCGCGGTCGCACCCGCGCCGACGAGTTCGGCGGGGCGGTCGCCCATGCGGTGCACCGACGGTAAATGGATGCCGATGCGCGCAGCACCCGAGGCGGCGATCGACGGACAGTTCACCGAGATCGGGAGTCGGCCGGTCGATTGCGGAGTCGTTCCGCCGCTAAGCGACTGCATGCCGGCAGGGTTCTGAAGGGTTCTGAGCGGTGGGCAGCATGCCCCCTTCCCCGCCCGAACACGCGTTGAGCACCAAAGAGAGCAGCAGCGCACCGAGCGCTGCGGTTCGAAGACGAATCACGTAAAAAATCCTTTTAATGAGGCAAAGAGATGGTAAGCCCGCCGCGTTCGAAGAGGGGGGGGGGCACCTCACCTTTACATTAAGGAAACATTTCTTGCGCGCCATTCGACCGCTCGCTCCTCGAGCAGCAGGTGCCAGCGACTCGGAAGCAAGCGAATCGCTTGAAAACCCGCGTCACACGGCGCCCATAGGGGTATCCCGGCGCGCCCCCGAAGAACGGGCGGTTCAAAAAAGAATAAACAAAACACCCCTCTGTAAGGAGTCCCCGTGCCCGAAAGCATCTCATTAGAGATCGGCGGGCGCACGATGGTCATCGAAACCGGCGAACTTGCCAAGCAGGCAAACGGTTCGGCCCTGGTTCGTTATGGCGACCAAAACGTCGTGCTCTGCGCCGTCACCGCCTCCGCCAAACCCCGCGAAGGCATCGACTTTTTCCCCCTGACCTGCGACTTCGAAGAGAAGATGTACGCGGCAGGCAAAATCCCCGGCGGATACATCAAGCGCGAAGGGCGTCCGCCCGAGCACGCCGTGCTCAGTTCGCGCCAGATCGATCGCCCGATCCGCCCGCTCTTTCCCGATGGCTTCCGCAACGACGTACAGATCGTTGCGACGGTGCTCTCGGTCGATCCCGAACTCGACGCCGACGTCATCGGCGTTTGTGCCGCCGGCGCGGCGCTCGCGTTCTCCGATATTCCGTTCGATAAAACCGTTGCCGCCGTGCGCGTCGGCCGCGATGAGAACGGCGAATATCTCTGCAATCCGACGTTGCCGCAGTACGTTACCGGCGGCATGGATATCGTTATCGCCGGCACCGCCGACGCCGTGATGATGGTCGAAGGCGGCGGCGATGAAATCTCGGAAGACGATTTCCTCGGTGCGGTCGAATTCGCTCACAAAGAGATCAAGAAAATCGTCAAGGCGATCGATGCGCTCGCCAAAAAAGTCGGCAAGAAGAAACGCGCCTTCCCGGTGCAGACGCCGAATGCCGACCTCGAAAAGTGGATGCGCAAAGCGTTCGCCAAAGATGTCGCCAAAGCGATGCGCGTCATCGAAAAGGGCGAGCGCGAAGCCGCATTCGCGACGCTGAGCGTCGAGAGCGCGATCGAACGCTGCACCAAGAAAGACGAAGCGGTTAAAGCGTTGCTCGAAACGTCCGCCGGTGCAAAAGAGTTCGGCAAGATCATCAAAATGATGGAAGAAGACGAACTGCGCACCATGGTGGTCGACGAAAAAATTCGTCCCGACGGCCGTAAGCCCGACGAAATTCGTCCGATCTGGTCGAAGGTCCATTACGTGCCCCGCGTTCATGGTTCGGGCGTCTTCACGCGCGGCCAAACGCAGGTCTTCACCGCGGCGACGCTCGGATCGACGAGCGACGCGCAGCGGCTCGACGGCATCGTCGCGCTCGAAGACAAGCGCTACATGCACTTCTACAACTTCCCCCCGTTCTCGGTCGGCGAAACCCGCCCGATGCGCGGCCCCGGCCGTCGCGAGATCGGCCACGGAGCGCTCGCGGAGCGCGCGTTACTTCCGGTTCTTCCGCCGAAGGAAGAGTTTCCGTACACGATGCGTTTGATGAGCGAAGTGCTCGAATCGAACGGCTCCTCGTCGATGGCTTCGGTCTGCGGATCGACGCTCGCGCTGATGGATGCCGGCGTGCCGATCAAAGCGCACGTCGCGGGCGTCGCGATGGGGCTCATCCTCAAAGGTAAGGATTACGCGGTTCTCACCGATATCCAAGGCCTCGAAGATGCGCTCGGCGAGATGGACTTCAAAGTTGCGGGCACCAAAAAAGGCATCACCGCAATCCAGATGGACATCAAGGTGCAGGGCATCACCATCGCCATCATGCGCGAAGCGATGAAGGCCGCGAAGAAATCGCGCCACTTCATCATCGACAAACTCATTGAGACCATCCCGGCACCGCGCACCGAACTCTCGTCGTACGCACCGCGAATGATTACGGTGAAGATCGATCCGGCGCGCATTAAAGACGTCATCGGACCCGGAGGCAAGGTGATCAACAAGATCATCGCCGATACCGGCGTCGAGAAGATCGACATTCAGGACGACGGCAACGTCTTCATCACCTCGCTCGACGGCGAATCCGGTGAGAAGGCGCGCGAGATCGTCGAATCGATCGTCAAGGTGGCGAAGGTTGGCGAAGTCTACACCGGCACCGTCACGCGCATCATTCCCATCGGTGCGTTCGTGCAGATTCTCCCTGGTAAAGAGGGGCTGGTGCACATCAGCAAACTCGATACCAAACGCGTCGAAGCGGTCGAGGACGTCGTGAACGTCGGCGACCAAATCGAGGTGAAGATCGTCGAGATCGACGCGCAAGGGCGCATCAATCTCTCGCGTAAAGCGCTGCTTCCCGGCGGCGAAGATGGCGGCGACGATCGTGGACACCGCGGTGGTGGCGGCGGGCCGCGCGGCGGCGGCGGCTTCCGCGAGCGTTCGCAGCATAGCGGTCCCCCGCGTTCGCACGACGCACCGCGCTCCAGCGAAGCACCGCCTCGCGCGAGCGAGGCACCGAGTGCCGACGAAGGCGGGTTGCCGCAGCGCCCGCGCCGTCGACGCCCGGGCCGCGAATAACGCCGAGGAACGCAAGGCTTCGGCGTCGCCCAAAACGAGCGACGTAGAGGAAAATGGGAGGACTCCTGGCAAGGAGCCCTCCCATGCGTGTAAATTGGCCCGCGATCTTGGTCGCAACGGTGATCTTCTTCCTCTTCGGAGGCCTCTGGTACAACGTGCTCAGCCCGGCCTGGCGCAACGCCATGGGCGTCGCGGCGGGGCAGAGTTCGACGAGCATCTATGCCTATATCGTCGCGGTAGTGATGTCGTTCTTCCTGGCCTACGCCGTCGCGCGAGTGCTTTCGTGGCGCGGGGATTATAGCGCCGGACGCGGCGCCTTTATCGGGCTCTCGCTCGGGCTCTTGATCTTCGGCTCGATGACCTGGATGACGTACGCGTTCGAAATGCGCGGTGCGGAACTCGGGTGGATCAACGTCGGCTTCGTCGCCATCGGGATGGCTCTGCAAGGCGCGATTCTCGGCGCTTGGAAACCGAAGTCGTAAGCGAAGCGACGCGCGGCGCGGTCGTCGTTACCGGTGCATCGAGCGGCATCGGGCACGCGCTTGCGCTCCGCCTCGCAGCCGAAGGCTATCTCGTTTTTGCGGGCGTTCGCAAAGAGAGCGACCGCGAACGGCTCGTCGACGAGCACCCGAACCTCCGGCCCATTTCGCTCGACGTCACCATCGCCGCCGATCGCGCGCGCGCCGCACAGAGCGTGGCGCAATGCGCACAGCCGCTGCGAGCGGTGATCAATAACGCCGGCATCGCCGTCGGTGGGCCGCTGGAATATTTGCCGGTCGCGCGGCTGGTCGAACAATTCGAAATCAACACCTTCGCGCCGATCGCGCTCACGCAGTCGCTGCTCCCACAACTGCGTGCGAGCCGTGGCCGCGCATTCTTTATCGGCTCGATCGCCGGGCGCATGGGCGTTCCCTTGGTCGGCCCCTACGGAGCCTCGAAGGCCGCGCTCGCCATTCTCGTCGACGCGTTACGCCAGGAGTTGCACCCGCACGGCATCGCCGTCTCGCTCTTCGAATTCGCCGCCGTCAAAACGCCGATCTGGGCGAAGGGGCGCGCCGGCGCCGAGCACGCGATCGAGCAGCTTCCCGCCGAAGCCCTCGCACAGTATGGGAAAGAGATCCAAGCGATGCTCGCGCAGACCAAAGCCGAGGAACGACATGGTTTGCATCCAACGGTCATCGCCGACGCCGTTATCGCCGCGCTGCACGCGCCGCGCCCCCGCGAGCGATACGTCATCGGCCGCCAGGCGCGGATTCAATCGATCGTCGCGCTCCTGCCGACGCGACTGCGCGACCGGTTGATCGCCGCCGCGTTGAAACACTGAACGCCCCTTAGACCGCTTCGGCGATCGCGATGGGCTTGTGCACGCAGGTTGGTTCGGCGGCGAAGGCATCGCCGGTCATCGTATACGCGCGCGAACGCGACCCTCCGCAGAGTTCGCGGAATTCGCAGACGCCGCATTTGCCATCGAAGGTTTCGGGGCGGCGCAGGCGCTGCATGACCGGGTGGTGCCGATAGACGTCGAGGAGATCGGCATCGCGCACGTTCCCGCAGACGTAGGGTAGAAATCCGCTCGGCGAGATCTCGCCGATATGCGAGATAAAGACGAAGCCTTTGCCGTCGCCGACAGCGGGCACGCGTTGCCACGGTGGTTCGATCGTTGCGGGGCGTTCGCGTGGCGGCATCGAGGCGATGCGCTGCGCCCGGTAGCGGCGGTAATGCGGCGCTTCGGTCGTTTTAATGCCGAATGGCAGCCGCGATTCGAGACGGTAGAGCTTGCGAAAGACCTCTTCGGTCTCGGCGGCATCGAGCACTTCGGAGCGTTCGGCGCGCCCCGTTGGAACGAGGAAGAAGACGCTCCACAGCGCGATATCGAGCTCGGCGAGCATCTCGGCGATGCGGTCGACATCGAGGTGGTTGAAGCGCGCGATCGTCGTGTTGATCTGCACGGAGATCCCGTGCTCGCGCGCCGAGCGGTAGCCGGCGAGCGTGCGTTCGAAGGAGCCCTTGACGCCGCGGAATGCATCGTGCACCTCCGCTTCGGCGGCATCGAGGCTCAAGCTGATGCGTTCGCACCCGGCGCGAGCGAGTTCGAGCAACGAGCTATCGCGCAGGCGCCCGGTCGCACTCGGCGAGACGGCGATGCGCAGGCCGCGTTCGGTGGCGTGTTCGATAATTTTATAGATGTCGTCGCGCATGAGCGGATCGCCGCCGGTGAAGACGACGATCGGGTTCCCACAGCGCGCGATGGAATCGACGAGCGCGAACGCCTCGGTGGTGCTCAACTCTTCGGGATTGCGGTGCGGGATCGCCTCGGCTCGGCAATGGCGGCAGGCGAGCGCGCAGGCGCGCGTCATCTCCCAAATGATCACACGAGGGGCATCATCGTAGAGGTGTGCGGCCGCTGCTTCCATGCTATCGATGGTACTGCCGTTTCATGCAACCGATGAGAAGAAGTTGTGAAGAGCATACCCCAAAGCCTCGCTTGGTTTGCCGCGCATGATTCAAGACGGGAGCGCCTAACCAGCAGGCACGTACTTCGTCGCCTCGGAGGTAGATGGGTGTCAAACCAACGGGTTGCTTTGGTTACGGGTGGCGCGCGCGGCATCGGGGCCGCCATCACCCGCAGATTGGCGCGCAACGGCATTACGGTCGCTGCGGGGTTTAGCAAAGGGCGTGAAACCGCCGAGCGCTTGCAAAGCGAACTGCTATCGGATGGAGCGAGCGTTATCGTCGTGCAAGGGCGCGTCGACGATCCCGCCGATTGCTCGCGCGTCGTCGAGGAAGTGCTTGCGAAGTACGGCCACGTCGACTACCTCATCAACAATGCGGGCATCACCGTCGATAAGACGATGCGCAAGATGACGCACGAAGATTGGCAGGCCGTTCTCAACGTCAATTTGTACGGAGCGTTCTGCATGACGAAGGCCGTGCTCGAGCATATGATCGAGCGCGGCTTCGGACGCATCGTGAATATCAGTTCGGTGATCGGGGAGACCGGAAACGTCGGCCAAGCGAACTATGCCGCATCGAAGGCCGGGCTCTTCGGTTTCAGCAAGAGCCTCGCACTCGAGATGTCGCAGCGCGGCATCACGGTGAATTGCGTCGCCCCGGGATTTATCGAGACCGAGATGGTCGCCGCGATTCCCGAAGC
>JAJZVP010000093.1 GCA_021845615.1 bacterium
GCGCACGGCTCGCTCGGCGCCGTCGCGCCGAGCGAGCATCCTTGTCACGCCGAGTAGCCGCCCTTGTCACGCCGAGTAGCCGCCCTTGTCACGCCGAGTAGGGCGCGTTAGCGCCCGTATCGAGGCGCGTGATTTCTCGCGCTTTCGCACGACTGCGGCGCACCGCTCCGAGCTAGACGCTCGCGGCTCGGACAAACAATGTCAGGGTCCTCGCCGCTCGCTTAATCGCTCGTCGGGTGCGCCGACATCGCGCGGAAGCGCGTCGTCGTTCGAGTGGTTCGCGCAAACGTGTCACGCCGAGTAGGCTGCATAGCAGCCGTATCGAGGCACGAGAAGCATTCCCTCGATACGCCCTCTGCGAGGGCTACTCGGGATGACAGAGCGCCGCTCCGCGGCGGCTACTCGGGATGACAACGTGGCGTTATTCGCAGTGCATTGTCATGCCGAGTAGGGCGCGTTAGCGCCCGTATCGAGGCACGAGAAGCATTCCCTCGATACGCCCTCTGCGAGGGCTACTCGGGATGACGGAGCGCCGCTCCGCGGCGGCTACTCGGGATGACAAACGATCGCCATCCCGAGAAATCCGCAGTTAGTGCGCGCGCTCGAGCGACGCGAGCTTTGCGAGCGTCTTCGCAAGGATCGCGTCGAGTTTGCGTTTCGCGCTCTGCATCGTTTCGGTGATCCCGGGATCTTTCGCGTTGCGCGGGGCCGCCGCGAACGTTCCTTGCCCGGACTCCACCGCCGAGACGAGCGCCCCATACGAATTCGCGAGGAAGCCGAGGCTCGAAAAGTCGAGCGACGCCTTGCCGATCGAATCGTCGGGGCTCGATGCCGGCGGTACGCCGATGACCTGCGTCAGCAACTCGTGCTTGCGCGCGGCATCGAGTGTTCCGCCGTCGAGGAGGCGCTGCGCTGCGTACTGCGCGACGCGGATGCGATGGATCGTCGCCTCGAGCGTCTGTGCGAACGCAAACTGCGCCTGCATTTCGGCGGTACTCGTATGCGTGCGCGGGTCGCGGAGCAGCGTAGCGTTGCGCGCGTACGTTTTTCCGTCGACCTTCAGTACCACGCGGTAGGTGCCCGGCGGCACCAACGCTCCTCCGGGGCTCCCGGCGCGGAGATCCCACGCGAAGCGGTGCGTTCCCACCGAGATTCCCGGAAGCGGCATCGCGCGTAGCCAGTATGCGGGAATATCGACCTTCTGGGGGTTCGGCGCGCTCACGTGCTGGCTCGAGCTCCAGCGCCGTAACACCGTTCCGCGCGCGTCGCGGATCTCGATAATCACGGGAGTCGTCGGCTTTTTCCCGATCGCGTAATCGATTTGCATGCCGTAGGTGGGGTTGTCGAGTTGCGCTTCGTCGTACGGAATGGGCGTCTCTTCGTCGCTATAGGGTTTCAACCGATAACTCGGCGCCGGAGTGTAGAGATACGCCGAGGCATTCAGGCTCGCTTCGGAGATCTCCCGAAGACGCGCCACGTCGTCCATCACGTAGACGCCGCGGCCGTGGGTGGCGATGATGATGTCGCCGTGCTTGACGACGATATCGCGGACCGACGTCACCGGTAGATTGCGCTGGAACGATTCCCAGTGGTTGCCGTTATCGAACGAGACGAACATACCGCGCTCGGTCCCCGCGTAGAGCAGGCCGGGGCGGTGCGGATCCTCGCGAACGACGTTCACGAAATCGTGCGGTGGGATGCCGTTGGTAATACGCGTCCAACTCTTTCCACCGTCGGCCGTGCGATAGATGTACGGCGTCAGATCGTCGAGGCGGTGGCGATCCACCGCGATGTAGGCGACCTGCGGATTGAAGTGCGAGGCGGAGATGATGCCGACTTTGCTCCACGGCGTGAGCGCCTTGGGAGTGACGTTGCGCCAGTGCCTGCAACCGTCGGTCGTTATCCAGACCTGTCCGTCGTCGGTACCCGCCCAAACGACGTTTGCGCGAATCGGCGAAGGAGCGATCGAATAGACGACGCCGCGGCGCTTCAGCCCGATGTTATCGGCGAGCGTCGCCGGATCGAGATTTGCGGGATGGTCGTCGCCGTGCACGCGCGTGAGATCGGGGCTCACGATCTTCCAACTGTAGCCGAAATTGCGCGTGCGGAAGATGCGCTGCGTACCGAAATAGAGCGTCCGGTGATCGACGCTGGAGAGCGCGAGCGGAAGCGTCCAGGTATAGCGCCAGAAATGGTGCGGATGCGCCGCTTCGGGATCGACGTTCTGCTCCCAGCCCGTCGTCGTATCTTCGATCGTCGGCGGTGCGAGGACGCTCGGGGCGGCGGCGATGACGCGGCCGATTTTGCGCGGATCGGGAATGAGCCAACCGCTCTCGCTTCCCGCATCGACCGGCTGCCAATCGCGCATCGTGAGATGCGTGTATTTACTGCGGCTCAATAAGGAGAAGGCGCCGGAATCTTGCTGCGATCCGTAAATGTGATACGGAAACGCATTGTCGACGCTGACGTGGTAGACCTGCGCCGTCGGTTGGTTGTACCACGAACTCCACGTTTTCGCGTTGTCGACGGTGACCACGACGCCTTGGTCCCCACCGAGCACCATGTGCGTTGGATCCTGCGGATAGATCCAGAGTTGGTGGTAGTCGTCGCCGCCGGGCTGCCCCTTAATGGCGACGAACGTCTTGCCGCCGTCGGTCGAACGATAGGTCGAGGTATCCATCGTGTAGAGCGTATTGGGATTTTTTGGATCGACAGCGAGTTCGCCGAAGTACCATCCGCGTTTCCAAATTCGAATATCGCCGTCGGTTTTGAACCAATGCGCGCCGCCGTCGTTGGAACGATACATGCCTCCGTGCGCGCGGTCGCTGTCGATGCGCGCGTAGACGATCTGCGGATCGCTCGGTGCGACCGCGACGCCGATGCGCCCGACGTAGCTGGGAATTCCGTCGCGTAACTCCGTCCAATGCGCACCGCCGTCGGTGCTCTTATAGAGCCCCGAACCGGGGCCGTTACTCGGCGGATAGACGTTCCACGGTGGCCGCCGCGTCTGCCAGAGCGCGGCGTAAAGAATCTGCGGGTTCTGCGGATCCATCGAGAGCGAGATCGCCCCGGTATTCGCGTTCTTGTAGAGCACCTTGCTCCACGTTTTTCCGCCGTCGACGCTTTTGAACACGCCGCGCTCCGCATTCGGGCCGTACGCGTGCCCGAGTGCCGCTACGTAAACGATCTGTGCATTCTGTGGATCGACCGCGATCGCCGCGATCTGGCGCGTGTCGCGCAGGCCGATATGCGTCCACGTCTTTCCGCCGTCGTGCGAGACGTACATACCGTTGCCGTACCCGATGTCGCTGCGCATATCGGGTTCGCCGGTGCCGACGTAGATCGTGCGCACGTCGCTCGGCGCCACCGCAATCGCACCGATCGATCCGATATTCTCGCCGTCGAAGATGGGCGTCCACGTGCGCCCGGCGTTCTCGGTCTCCCAGACGCCGCCGTCGACGGCGCCGAAATAATAATGGTTCGGCTGCCCCGGCACGCCGGTGACCGCGACGGCTCGGCCGCCGCGAAGCGGACCGACCTCGCGCCAAGAGAGCCCGCCGAATGTGGACTGAGGAACCGAGGTAAGCATCTGCCCGGCGGCCTGCGCCGGGAGCGGGAGGGAGGGCGCGAAGAGCGCCAGCGCAAGCGCGCAAAGTATGAAACGTCGCATAGGGGGCGCATTCTGCGTGCGCGTCTGCGCCCCCCCGAGCGTTTACCAGCCTCCGGAGTCGCCGCCTCCGCCCATGTCGCCGCCGCCGAAGCCGCCACCGCCCATGTCGCCGAAGCCGCCTCCGCCGAAATCGCCGCCGCTCGCGCCGCCCATATCGGCTTGGCCGGCGTCGCCGCCCCAGCCACCGAGATCGGGCGTGCCCATCTGCGAGGCATCGGCGACGTTCGGGCCACCCATCATGCCGCCGCCGCCCATCATGCCGCCGCCGCCGAAG
The DNA here is from genome assembly GCA_021845615.1 of bacterium. Lineage (GTDB taxonomy): Bacteria > Vulcanimicrobiota > Vulcanimicrobiia > Vulcanimicrobiales > Vulcanimicrobiaceae > JABEUX01. The sequence goes on from JAJZVP010000093.1 coordinate 3,945, forward strand.
AGCTGGTTGCCCAACCATGCGCCGCCGAGGCCACCGAGGAGGCCGCTAAAGAAGCCGCCGCCCATCATTCCGCCGCCGCCGTAGCCCATCGGTGCGCCGCCGGTCGGGGGAACGGGGCCCGTCGGCGGGCCGCCCATTGGGCCGTAGGGCGGGCGCTGCGCCGACGCGCGCATAATCGAGCGGACGACGAGAAAACCGACGATAAAAATAATCAACCAAAACACGACGTTCGGTCCTTTCCGGTGTTGCACCGGTGATGCGAGACCCGCGGCGGGGATCGTAGCGGGTGCGCCGTAGGAGCGCACCGGAGCGTTGGCATTCTGCAACGAGCCGAGATGCGAACGATAGATTCCGACGAGGCTCCCTGCCGCGTCGGTGATGCCGCCGTTAAAATCGGCGGCTTTAAATTGCGCCTCCATCGCTTGCCGGATCGGCGCGATGATCGAAGGCGTGAACCATCCCGCGCGAACGCCGGCCGCGTCGGGCACGATGATATCTTTATGCTCGGCCATCGCCACGAAAATCATCACGCCGTTGACGCCGTACTGCGAAAACGCCTGTTGCGCCGCGGCGTGGAGCCCGGTGCCCCCTAACGACGGCACCGTCACCACGACGACCTGTTTTCCGGTCTGCGCGTTGAAGGCGCTCAGGGAACTATCGAGTTGCGCGACGGTCGAGGGTGAGAGCATCTTCGCGCCGTCGTGCACGAAATTCGCCGCTCGCGCGGCGACGGGTAGCGCGAGCGCTCCGACTGCGACGAGCGTTGCGGAAAGGCGAGCCCAGCGGCTGCGAACGTTCATGGGATGACTACTTCCTCCGCGTGGTAGTACCGCGGGGCGGGGCGAGTGTTTCGAACTTACTGCGCGCCGCCGCCGAGATGCACGCTCATTGCGAGCACGCCGCCGGCGACCGTAAAGACGAAGATGCCGAGAAAGATCCAGACGCCGAAGCGCAGCAACCGCGAGAAGCGTTGGCGCTCGGCTTTGGTTTTGTGGACGACGCGGGCCCGCGTACTCATGCTTGCTCCTCTCGGCTGGTCGGTAAGGGCTCTCCCCAGAGCCGCTCCAGATTGTAGAACGTCCGTTGCTCCGGCGTAAAGATGTGAACGATCACCGCACCGAGATCCAAGAGGATCCAGCTGCCTTCGGCGTAGCCTTCGACGCGTGCGACCCGCCCCCCGGCGGCCTCGACCGCCTCGACGATAGCGTCGGCGATCGCTCGGGTCTGGATCTTCGAACGCCCGGTGACCAGCGCGAAGTAATCGGCGAGGATCGTTTTCGAACCGACCTCGAGCGCCTCGAACTCCTCGCCCTTTTTCTCCTCCGCGGCCGCGCGGACGATATCAATGAGTGCTGACAGTGGAACCCTTCCCTTTCAATCGTGAGAACGTATCCAGTGCGGCTTTCGTCCTCGGGGCGATCTCGTACCCTCGGTTGCGTGCGTAGGCGATCGTGCTCTCAAGCGTAGCACACATCGCCGCATCGAGATCCTGCAGGGCGAGATTCCAGAGCTCCGCCCGCTCCGGATAGTTCCGTTCTGGTTCGAGCGCGTCGGCGAGAAAGAGCGCTCGGGCGAGCGGCGACATCTCGGCGGCGCCGAGGGTATGGGCGGCGATCGCCTCGGCGATCTCGGCGTCCTCCACCCCGAAGCGTTCGCGGGCGAGCGACGCGCTCAACGGCGCGTGCAGCACGATGGGATTGCGCCGTTCGAAATCGTCGATCGGGTAGTTGCGTCGCTCGGCTTCTTCCAACAAGCGCCGCGCCGGCCACAATCGCGCGAGATCGTGCAGCAGGCCCGCCGTGCGCGCGCGCTCCGCGCCGATACCGTGACGCATCGCGATCCTCTCCGCGCAGCGCGCGACGCGAATGCTGTGCTCGGCACGGTGTCGTTGCCCGATCGTCGAGCGCATCGCGCGCGCCATGTCGGTGTAACGGTTCACGAAAGTTTCGCGCGCAAGGCATCCAAGCGCGCGCGATAGAGCTCGCCTTGGAGGTTGCCGGCCCACATGACGAGCGCGCTTTCGTTATTATCGCTGTAGTAAGCTTTGCGTGTGGTAACGGTGGTAAAACCGTATTTTTGGTAGAGTCGCTGCGCCGAGAGATTGCTCTCGCGAACCTCCAGCGTCATCCACGCCGCGCCGAGTTCGATCGCCGTAGCGAGCAGATGTGCGAGCATGCGCTCGCCGTACCGGCAGCCGCGCAATTCGGGATCGACGGCGATCGTCGTCACATGCGAATCTTCGAGGATCACCCAGATGCCGCCGTACGCGACGATGCGCGAGCCGATGCGGCCGACGAAGTAATGCGCGAGTTTATTCGAGCGCAATTCGTTGGCGAACGCGTCGTGCGGCCATTGCGTGGTAAACGAGAGCAGCTCGATGCGCGTGACCGCGTTGATATCCTCGAAGCGCATCGCTTCGATGGTCAGCGGTTCGGGCGCGGAGGCGTGGGCCGGATCGAGATCGAGTTTCACGTGCGCGTCGGAACCTTCGCGGCGGGCGCCTCGCCGTAGTCGGCGACGAGCGCGTGCGGCGAGGCAGCCGCGGGCGTGGCGCGTGCGAGCCGCGCGAGGGCGAGAACGGGCGATGGAACCTGCGGCAACGAGAACACGGGCTGCCCGCGTTCGGCGAGGATGCGCGCGGCGCCCGCCGTCGCCCCGGCGAGGGCGAGCGGCTCGGCGAGCGGCTGCGGCAGGAGCTCGGCGATCGCGGCGGCGCTCTCCCCCGAGGCACGCCGCTCCCCATCCCCGGTGCGTAATCGCGCCGAGATGATGCCGGGGCGTCCTTCCACGATGCAGAGGCGAGGAAGCTGCTGCGCTCCCGCCTCGAGGGTATCGAACGAGGAGATGCCCAGAAGCGGCAGCTTCCAGGCGAAGGCGAGCGCCTTTGCATAGCTCAGCGCGACGCGGAGGCCGGTGAAGCCGCCCGGGCCGAGGCCGACCGCGATCAGGTCGAGTTCGTCGGGCGAGATGCCGCTCTCGTCGAACGTCTCCGCGATCGCGGAGAGCCCGGCTTCGAGCGCTTGGTTGCTCTCCACGCGGCGTCGGGCGAGCACCAGGTCCTCGCCGAGCAGGGCGCATTCGAAGGCCCCGAGCGCGCCTTCGATCGCGAGCAGTCTCACGTCGGCACCTCGATGGTGAGGGTGCGCGGTTCCTCGCCGGCTCCGGCGATTGCGACGCGATAGCGGCGGCTCGGCAGCAGCGGAGCGAGCCGCTCGGGCCACTCCACCAGCACCACCGCATCGCCGCCGAAAGCTTCCTCAAGCCCGCTCTCCGCGAGCTCGGCGGGCGATTCGATGCGGTAGCCGTCGAGGTGCTCGACCGGCGTGCGCCCCGGGCGTTCGTACCGATGGCGCAGCGTGAACGTGGGGCTCGATACCTCGTCGTGCCCCTGAATCGCGCGCACCAGCGCGCGCGCGAAGCGCGTTTTTCCGGCGCCGAGCGGGCCTTCGAGCGCGACGACATCGCCGGGGCGCAGACGCTGCGCGAACTTCGCCGCGAACGCATCGAACGCAGCGATATCCCGGCAAGTCTCCTGGAAGGTGGCGTCGAAGGCGCTCGCGGTGAACTTCACTATTCCGGCTTTCTTCGCCAACGAGGGGTGGGCGTCCTGAGCGAGGAGTTCGAGGAAGCGCTTCGGCAGCGGTACGAGGGGGCTCTAAGGACGCTCGACGAGGATTTTCAGCGCGCCTCCGAGGCTCTGCACGCCGATCTCGCCGCCATCGAGTCGCGCTCGTTGCCCGCCGCTCCCGAACCCCCCGCGGCCGAGGATCTCGCATCGCCGCCGGCGGGGCGAGATGCGCCGTATCCGCCCGATGACGGCGGGTCGCGCGTGAACTTCGACGAGGACGAACCTGCCCCGGTGGTGCAGTTCGACGAGCTTCCAACCTGGGAAGAAGGCACGTAAACCGCGAAGCAGTCGGGATTGTGTCGGTGGCGTTTTTGGCGTCACCTTAGCATCCGCACGCCGGAGTCAACCGTAAGCCTTGAGTAACGAGCACATTCAAACGGTCAACGTCGAAGACGAGATGAAGGAGAGCTATCTCTCCTACGCGATGTCGGTTATTGCCTCGCGGGCATT
>JAJZVP010000094.1 GCA_021845615.1 bacterium
GGCGCGATGCTCGGGCGCTCGTCGCTCCTACCGGGGAGCGAACGACTCTACGATTCGGCGAAGATCGCACACGACGCGCGCTGGACGCTGCCGCTTCCCTCGCGCGCGGAGACGCTCGCGTATCTCGATCGGCAGCTCGAGGCGACCCTCGACGCACCGTACGTCGACGAACGGAGCTCGTACTTCCAATCGCTCGTGCTCTTTCACGAGGACATGCATGGCGAAGCGACGATCTACACGCGCCAAACGCTCTCGTACGCCGCACCGCGACTCTCCACGTTCGCGACGCCGTCGGCCGACGTGGAGATCGAGGGCGATGCCTCGATCCCCGCAGGGCGTTATCGTATCGGCGCGCGCCGTGATGACGATTTCGTCTTCGATAACGAAAAGTGGGAGCACGAGGTCGATCTCGACGGCTTTCGAATCGCGCGTCGCTGCGTGACCTGCGCCGAATTTCGCACATTCGTAGAAGATGGAGGGTATCGCCGGGAGTCTCTCTGGAGCGAGGACGGGTGGCGCTGGCGCGGTGAGGCGCGTGCCGAGCATCCATCGCTCTGGCATCGCACGAAGGACGGCTGGGAGCGGCGCCATTTTCGCAATCTCATTCCGCTACGGGATCGCGACCCCGTCGTCCACGTCAACGCCTACGAAGCCGAGGCCTTCGCACGCTGGGCCGGGCGACGGTTGCCCAGTGAAGCAGAGTGGGAGGTCGCGGCGACGGGGCCTCAACGTCGGCGCTATCCGTGGGGCGAGAGCCCGGCGGATCGCGATCGCGCGAATCTCGACGGCTGGTACGGCGACGTCGCGAGCGTCGATGCGTTCGCCGATGCCGCCTCGCCGTGGGGCTGCGTGCAGATGATCGGCAACGTCTGGGAGTGGACGGCATCGCCGTTTCTTCCCTATCCCGGCTTTTCGCCCGATCCCTACGCAGAATACTCGCAACCTTGGTTCGGCGTTCAGCGTTCTCTGCGAGGAGGGGCGTGGAGCACGCGGGCGCGGATGCTCTCCACGCGCTGGCGCAACTTTTATCTCCCGCATCGGCGGGATATCATTACCGGATTCCGTACATGCGCGCTCTAAAGCGAACGCGCTCTTCCTAGAAGGAAAGGGAACCTATGTCTGTATCGGCACCGGCGGCGAACCGTCCCAATACGCGCGCATGGATTCTCGGCACGCTGCTTTTCGTAGCGATGGCGATCGTCGGGCTCTACATCGTGAAGTGGTCGCCCTACTGGGGGAAGGCGCATATCGCGGCGGCGACGCATTCGATCGGATCGTCGATCGTGAGCGGCACGAGCGCGACGCCCCCGGCGGCGGGCTGGTCCGCTGCGAGAGGATACGCGTTCGCCTACTTTAACGCGGTCTGGACGGCAGTCGTTCTCGCGCTCCTCCTCGGCGCGACGATCCAGGTCTTCGTTCCCCGCAAATGGTTGCTCCAACTCGTCGGTGCGGCGAACGCGCGCTCCGCCGCGATCGCCGGAGCGATCTCGCTCGCTGGAATGATGTGCACCTGCTGCACCGCTCCGATCGTCGTCGGCATGCGCAAACAGCGGACGAGCATGGAGGGGGCGCTCGCGTTTTTCCTAGGGAATCCATTGCTCAATCCGGCGGTCCTGATATTCATGGGCTTCGTTCTCGGATGGCAGTTCGCGGCGATTCGCTTGGCCTCGGCGGTTCTTTTAATCGCGGTGGTCGTCGCCGTCGCACACCGCATGGGAGCCGCGCTTCCGAGCGGTGAGGTCGAGGCGCCGAGTTTCGAACTCGCCCCGATCGAACGCCCCGACGCGAATTTCCGTACGCTCTCCATCGCGTGGCTGAAGGAGATGTGGAACGAGATCGTCGCGATTCTCCCCGGGTACATCGTCATCGTCTTTCTTCTCGGAGCGGCGCGCGCGTTTCTCTTCCCGCCGGGGCTGACGCTCCATACAAACGGCATCCTCCCAACTTCGCTCGTCGCGCTCTTCGGAACGTTTTTCGTCGTGCCGACCGCGGGCGAAGTGCCGATCGTGCAGACCTTGCTCGCGCACGGAATGAGCGTCGGCGCGGCGATCGCACTGATCATCACGCTTCCGGCGATCAGTCTTCCGTCGCTCTATATCGTTCGCAAGGTCTTCCCGCCGAAGGTTCTGGCGGCGACTTTCGGCATTATTTTCGTCGGGGGAGTGGCGATCGGAAGCATCGCCTCGCTCTTCGTTCGCTAACAGAGAAGGCGGGACGGTGACGAAAACCGAGATCGCGCGGCTGACCCACATGTCGAGCTGCGCCGGTTGAGCCTCGAAGCTCGACGCACGTGCGCTCGCGCAGGTTCTGCGCGCCCTACCCCCGATTCTCGATCCGAAGGTGCTCGTCGGTACGGCGAGCGCCGACGATGCGGGCGTCTATTTGCTCGACGACGAGCATGCCATCGTCTCGACGCTCGATTTTTTTACGCCGATCGTCGACGATCCGTACGATTTCGGTCGTATTGCAGCGGCGAACGCGCTCTCGGATATCTACGCCATGGGTGCGACCCCGCTCTTCGCGCTGGCGATCGCCGCGTTCCCCGAAGATATGGAGCCGGAGGTCGTCGGCGCCATCTTGCGCGGTGGCGTCGATAGCGCCGCCGCCGCAGGGATCGCCGTTATCGGCGGGCACACCATCAAAGACGACGAACCGAAATACGGGCTCGCGGTGACCGGAATCGTACATCCACGGCGGATCGTGCGAAACAACTCCGGGCGCGTCGGCGATGCGTTGGTCGTAACGAAGGCGATCGGAACGGGAATTCTCACCACCGCGCGCCGCTCCGACGCGATCGGTGCGGAGGCGATCGCCCCGGCGGTCGCCTCGATGGCGACGCTCAATCGCACGGCCGCCGAATGTGCGTTACGCTTCGATATCGCGGCGATGACCGACGTTACGGGCTTCGGGCTGCTCGGGCACCTTCACGAAATGCTCGGCGAGGGACTCGGCGCGCGAATCGACGCGCGCGCCGTTCCGGTGCTGCCCGGCGCGCTCGATCTCGCGCGCGAGAACGTCGTTCCCGGCGGAACGAGAACGAATCTCGACGCCGCGATCGACGATGGCGCGCGGTTTAGCGAGAGCGTTCCCAAGGAGTTGCGTTTGGTGCTCGCCGACGCTCAGACCTCGGGCGGGCTCTTGATCGCCGTTGCCGAACGCGACGTCGATGCGCTCTTGGCCGCGCTGCGCGAAAGCAACGTCGCGATGGCGGCGCGCATCGGTTCGCTGGTTGCGGGAGCGGGCATCGAGATCGCCTGACGCCCGAGGGTCTCTATCGAAAGGTGAAGCCGAAGCCCAAGTAGTGCGGCTTGCTTCCGGCGCTCGCGTTGAACGCGGTGCCGAGTTCGAAGGAGAAGATCAGACGCGGATCGATAACGCGCTGGAGACCGATCGTTCCCGTGGTTTGCTCGCTGCCGCCGAACGCGGCGACCGATTGCGTCGAGATCTCGGCGGTTATCCCGTAGCGCGCGTTGAGATCGTGGCTGACGGAGAACGCGGCGGTCGGCGTGACGACGTGGGCCAACGCATTATTGCTCTGCGTGTACGAATAACTTCCAAGCGAGGCGCCGAGCAACCACGAACGCTTCGGCGACCAATTGGCGTAGAGGTTGTAGAGCGAGTCGGGAACGATCGCCGTATTTGCGAGCGCGGAGAGCGGCGGATGCTCTTCGCCGGAGAGCGAGAGATAGGCGCCGTGAAATTCCCCGAGCCCAACTTTCCCTCCGACGCCCGCGCCGGTCATGAAATAGACGCCGGTGCCATGGTCGCCGGACTTCGCAATCTCCGACGGGTAATCGATGAAGGCCTCGATACGAGGGGCGAGGCCGTAGCGAATGCGCGCTTCGGGAAACGCTGCGAGGGCGGTACCGCCGAGGCGCGATGCGTTCTGATAATAGGTGGTTTCGAGAATGAACCGGTGCAGGGTCGCGATGCAGGCATTCACTTTCCCGTGCGTGCGGCTCGCAACGGCGCGCAGCGTTCGCCCGGCGCACGCCGTCGTGGGATTGCTCGTCGCCGCGGCCTCGACGTTCCGGGTTGTCGGAACGACGAGCGCGAGCAAGAGCGTGATGGAAACAACGAAGCGACGCATCGCCATGAACGACCTCTCAAGTGCGGGGAAACTCGCGCAGTATAGCATGCTTGGGGCCGCTCGACTAGTCGTCCGGTCGACGAGTCCCCCGGGCGGGAAGCGGGAACGCGTCTGCGAAACCTCTTTGTAAAGACTTATCTCGCTCGCTCGTCCCCCGGCGACGGGGGTACACTTTAGGAGGTTTCGTGCGTCGTTTTGCGATGGCAGGTGCGATCGCGCTTGCGCTCTTCGCCGCTTCGGCGGGAGGACCGGCCCGCGCGCAGATGGCCCCCGGTGCCGGGCCGCAGCCCGCACCGTATGCGGTCTTTATCAAAGGTGCGAAGGTCGAACCGGGACTGATCCCGCTGATCCGTAAGGCCGGGATGTATTACTTCGTGCTCTCTCCCAAGCACATAGGCCGCTCCTTCGTGGAAACCTCGGTGCCTTCCACGGGGCTCGGAGGTTTCGGCCCCGCCGCCGGCGAGCCGTACGTCGCTCCCGCCCGCATTTTCGAATTCGACAAAGCCGACGGGAAGATCGCGCTGCGCTGGCCCAATCGCATCGCGCAGACGGTGCCGGGAACGCCGCAGGCGCTCGCGGCGAAGCAGTCGATGCCGGCCTCGGTCGTCGCAGTCGTGCCGATCGTGGCGCGCGACGCAAAGACCGGAGACGTCGTGATCTCCGCCGCCCCGTTTCTCGGTGACGTTGCGAACTACTACGCGGTGTTCTCGCAGGCGATTCACAATCCGATGCACGGGTATCACCTCGATCCGTCGCGCACGTTCTTTAGCGCCGCCAAGGCGTTTCCGAAGAACGACGTGTTGCACGTCCGGCAGACCTGGGCGAGCTTCGATCCGAACCTGATCGATAACGCGCCCGACGCTCGGAGCATCGAAGTCGGAATGACCTACAACATTCTGAAGGAGCCCAACGACGGCTTCGTTCCGCGGATCTACGACCCGCGCGTCGGATTTTTCAGCATTCCTCGCCTGAACTTCGCCAGCGACGACCACGAGACGCGGAACGTCAACTACATTCTTCGGTGGAATTTCAAACCGGCGACCCCGGGCAAGCCATCGCTCGCGACGCATCCGCTCGTCTTTTCCATCGGGAACGACGTTCCGGTCGCCTATCGCGCGACGATCCGCAAGGCGCTGCTCACCTGGAACGATGCCTTTCAAAAGATCGGCATTCTCGATGCCGTGAAGGTACAACAGCTTCCGGCGAATGCCGACCCCGAGAACCTTTCGTATAACGTCGTGCGCTGGGTCGATACGACGCAGCCGCAGTACGGCGCGGAGGCGCTCATCATCGGCGATCCGCGGACCGGCGAAGAACTCAACGTCGGCATTAACGTCGATGCCGTTGAAGGAACCGCCGGGCGTGCGTATCGCTTCCTGATCGCTCCCGCGCGTGGGCTTCCCGATTCGGCTGCCGCCGAGAAGAAGTTCGTTCTCGAGGCGATTCGTTCGACGGTGCTGCATGAATCCGGGCACGATTTCGGGCTGCAGCACAATTTCATCGGCGCGATGGCCTATACGGCGAAGGATCTCCAAAGCAAAGCCTTCACCGAAAAATACGGCATCTCGACCTCGGTGATGGCGTACAATCCGATCAATCTTTGGCCGAAGGGTACGCCGCAAGGCGATTACGAGCAACTCGTTCTCGGGCCGTACGATTACCACGCCATTCAATACGGCTACGGATATATCGGAGCGACGACGCCCGAGGCCGAGCTTCCGACGCTCGATCGTTGGGCCGCGCAATGGGCGAACCCCTACGATCGCTTCGCCTCCGATGAAGACGTCGATTTCGCTTCCGGGCATGCCATCGACCCGCGCGTCTTTCAGTTCATGCTCACCGACCACCCGTTGCATTGGTGCGAGGGGCAGGTCGGCATGATGCGCGGACTGATGAACGCGGTGCTCGCACGCTTCCCGTCGCCGGGGCACGCCTACGACGAGGCCCGTCTCGCGTTCACCTATCCCTTCACCGACGATCTGCGCTGTTCGCTCATGGCGGCGCACACGATCGGCGGGGAGTATCTCTCGCGTTCGCGTCGTACCGATCCGCACGCGACGCTCCCGCTCACGGCGGTACCGCGCAAACAAGAAATTCGCGCGTGGAACCTCCTCGCGAGCGAACTCTTCGACAATAATGCGTGGCACTTCAACCCTCACGTGTTACGGAGCCTCACCTACTCCGAAGTCAGCTCGTTTACGAACGGCACCTGGGCCTACAACCCGACGCCGCGTCACGACCTGCCGGTGGTGGAAACCATCAACGCGGCGCAAAACGCGGCGCTGAACGAAGTGTTCGCTCCGTTGACGCTTCAGCGAATCGCCGACATCCACACGAAGTATCGCGCGAATTCGACGATGAGTTTGAGCGATCTCTTCACCTGGGCGCAGGCGACGATCTTCGGCGATATCGCCAACGGCCTCGTCGCGCACGACGGCGTCATCAAACGCAACCTTCAGATCTCGTATGCGAAACGTCTGGCGACGATGTGGCTGCATCCGATGCCGGGATCGCCGAGCGACGCACAGGCGCTCGCTCGGGCCGAACTCGTCAACCTTCGCAACGCAACGAGCAGCGGGCTCGGGCGTAAGGGGCTCGACGAAATCACCCGGGCTCATCTGGAAGCACTGCGGGCGCTGGCGAATGCCGCGCTCCGCGGGCGCTTCGCGGTCGGCGGCGCGCCGACGATGTTCCGCTAGCCGCGCTCTCGATGCGGCCGGCCGGGAGTTGCGCCTAGCGGCGCAACTCCTGGCCGAGCGGAGCGAAACCGGTCGAGGTCATCGCCGGAGTGCCGTGGAGAACGCTCAAGCGTAGACGGCGCGCGCGCATGTCGAGCGAACGGATCGTCACTTCGACCTTTTCACCGATGGCGTAGTCTGCGGGATCGGCTTCACGGTCGGAGATGTTCCCGACGATACCGGGAGCGACCTCAACGGAGAGGCGCGGTTCGAGCGCGACGACCGTACCTTCGACGGTCGCGCCATTGCGGAGCAACGCGGCGTTGTCGCGCCACGGGTCTGCGAGCATCGCCTTTCGCGAGGCCGCAATTTTCTTTCCATTGCCCTCGACGCGCAAAATACGAACGCGGAGACGTTCGCCGACGCTCACGACATCGGAGGCTTTCGCCACGCGTTCGAAATCGAGCTCGCTCATGGGAACCAGGGCGTCGACGCCGCCGCCGAGATCGACGAACGCGCCGAAGTCCGTGAGACGGACGACGGTCGCTTCGCATTCTTTTCCGACTTCGAGCGACGCAATCGTCGCGCTGCGGCTTTCGCGGCGCTCTTGCGCGAGCGCGCGGCGACGCGAGACGACGAGGCGCTTGCGCGCTTCATCGACGTCGATCACCTTGACGTGGACCGTCGTTCCGACGAGCGGATCGAGGGCGGCTCCGCGCTGCTCGCCGCTCTGGCTCGCCGGTAGAAAGGCACGATAGCCATCGATATCGAGCAGCAGTCCGCCCTTCACCAGCGATTTCACGCGAGCTTCGCGGCTCTCACCGCTCGTATGGGCGGCGACGAGTCGCTCCCAGCGCTCCTGAGCGCGTTGGCGCGCCGCGAGCTGCTCGGGCGTCGGCCCTTTCGGTGCGGTGGCTTCGGCGGCGACCGGTGCGGCGGTGGCTTCTGCGGCGGCCGGTGCGGCGGCTTCTGCGGCGACCGGTGCGGTGGCTTCGGCGGCGACCGGTGCGGCGGTGGCTTCTGCGGCGACCGGTGCGGTGGCGGGTTCTACGACCGGTTCGGCGAGCGCCTCAACGGGTGGAGGGGTTTCGGCAACGAGATGTTGCGAGGGCGCTTCGAGGGTTGGGTGCTCGTTCATCGGTAGGCTCTCCGCCAAGAATGGCCGCATGAGGCGGCTCGGCATAAAAAACGCCCGTATCGCTTCGGGCGTCGGCAAAGCATCGGCTTTCGCCGCTTGGGTCGC
>JAJZVP010000095.1 GCA_021845615.1 bacterium
ATGGAACGTTTTACGTCCTCGAGGACATTTTTGACTCGCCCGCCCCGAGCCCCGCGGCTCACGAGCTGCTCGCCGCACTCTGCCCGTAGCGCTTCCTGAAAACCATCCGCGGCGAGATCGCGAAAAAACCGACCCGCGCTCGTTACGCCACGGCGGCGATCGCGGCTGCGAGATCGATCGTGCCGCGGTAGAGCGCGCTGCCGATGATGCAGGCATCGACGGCGGGCGGGGCGGCGGCGCGCAGTTTTTGTAAATCGGCGACGCTCTGCGCACCGCCGCTCGCGGTGACGCGAACCTCCGCAGCGGCCGCGACCTCGCGCAACGCCTCGATGTCGTAGCCTTCACCCATCCCGTCGCGGCGAATCTCGGTGAAAATCACCCGGCGGACGCCCCAATGTGCGACGCGCTTCACGAGCGCATCGCGATCGACCGGGGTGCGCTCTTGCCAACCGCGTACCGCAACCTCGCGCCCGCGCGCGTCGATGCCGGCGATCACGCGCTCGCCATAGCGCCCGACGATCTGCCGCGCGATCCGTTCGTCCTCGACGAAGAGCGTGCCGACGATAATCTCGGCCGCGCCCGCCTCGAAGCGCGCCGCCGCATGTTCGGCGCTGCGAATTCCGCCGCCGACCTGGATCGGCACGTCGACGGCGCGCGCGATCGCGGCGATCGCCGCGAGGTTCTCTCCCGATCCAAACGCGCCATCGAGATCGACGACGTGCAGACGTTTCGCTCCCTGCGCGACGAAGGCGCGCGCCCGCGCGACCGGGTCCTCATCGTAGGTGGTTTCGCGAGAGGGGTCTCCCTGCTCCATGCGCACGCATCTACCGGCGCGGAGATCGATGGCGGGAATGACGAGCATTGCGGGCTTCCTTTCGTCGTTAGTTCAGCGATGCAAGAAATGCGTCGAGAATTCTCTCTCCCGTGCGTTGACTTTTTTCGGGATGGAATTGCGTTCCTACCGCGGCGCCGTGCGCGACGACCGCCGCAAAGCGTTCCCCATGCGTCGCCGTGGCGATGCAGTCCGCTCCGGGCAACGCGCGATACGAATGGAGAAAATACGCGTACTCCTCGTCGCCGAGCTCGGCGAGCAACGGGTGCGCGGCGGTCGGTTCCAGGCGATTCCACCCCATGTGCGGCAAGCGAGGAGCGCGTTCGAAGCGGCCGACCTCACCGCGCAAGATCGCCAAGCCCGCCGCCCCGTCGAACTCGCTCGATCGTTCGAAGAGCACCTGCATGCCGACGCAGATACCGAAGAAGGGGCGCCCGCGCTCGATACGCTCGTAGATCGCGGTATCGAGCCCGCGTTTGCGAAGCGCCTGCATCGTCGCGGCGAAGGCGCCGTCGCCGGGGAAAAATGCGGCATCGGCTTCCAGCACCGCCAGGCGATCGTCGGTGACGACCGGTTCGATCGCGCGCCGACGGAGCGCCCCAACCAACGAACCGATGTTGCCCCCGCCGTAATCGATTGCGACGATTCGAGGCGGCACGGCTATTCCAGCAACCCTTTCGTCGAAGCGATCCTATCGCTCTCGATCCTCTTCGCCGCCGCGAACGCTCGCGCGAACGCTTTGAACGTCGCTTCGCAGAGATGGTGCGCGACGTGCCCGTGCATGGCGATCAGGTGGACCGTTATGCGCGCGTGGTCGCTCATCGCGCGGAAAAATTCGCCGACCATCTCGGTCGGCATCGCGCCGAGATCGTTCCGCAGAAATTCGACCCGAAAGTTGAGATAGGAGCGGCCGGAGATATCGATGCTCGCCGCGACGAGCGCGTCGTCGAGCGGCAGCATGATCGAACCGAAGCGCGCGATCCCGCGTTTCTCGCCGAGCGCTTCGTAGATCGCGCGGCCGAGTGCGATGCCGACGTCCTCGATGAGATGGTGGTTGTCCATGCCGTCGCCGCGCGCGCGCAGCTTCAATCCCATCCCACCGTGCAGCGCGAGTGCGTGCAGCATGTGATCGAAGAAGTCGACCCCGGTATCGATCGATATCTCGCCGCCGTCGAGATCGAGCTCGAGATCGATCTCGGTCTCTTTGGTCGCTCGCTTCACCCGCGCCGCGCGCGCCGGAGCGCTCACGGCATCAGTGCTTGGCGGCCGGTCGCGCGGCGATCGGCACGAACGGCCCCGGTGCCGGGCCTTCGTAGGTCGCCTGCGGGCGAATCAAACGATTGTCGCCGAGCTGTTCGAGGATGTGCGCGCTCCACCCGGCGATACGTCCGCAGGCGAACATGCACGTGAATTCGTCGCCCGGCATGCCGAGATCGGCGAGCAACGGCGCGGTGTAGAAATCGACGTTCGCGTAGATGCTCTTATCGGGTTTGGTCTCCTTGAGCACCTTATTGCTCGCTTCTTCGAGCGCGCGGGCGATCTCGTACCAGCGCGAATCGCCGCGGTAGGCCGAGAGTTCTTTCGCCTTCACTTCGAGATGGCGCGCGCGCGGATCGCGAACGCGATATTCGCGGTGCCCCATGCCCATGATGCGCTCCCCGCGCCCCAACGCGTCGCGCACGTAGATCTCCGCGCGATCGGGCGAGCCGACCGAGAGCAACGTATTGAAGGCCGCGCTCGCCGCACCGCCGTGCAGATCGCCTTCGAGCGTCGCGAGCGCCGCGGTGACGGCGGCGTAGATATCGGCGCGCGTCGAAGCGGTAACGCGGGCGGAGAAGGTGGAGGCGTTATACGAGTGATCGGCGAGCAGCACGAGATAGGTGTCGAGCGCCTTCGCCTCGATTTCGGCGGGCATCTTGCCGGTGCGCATGTAGAGGAAGTTCGCGGCTTGCGAGAGGTCGTTGCGCGGTTCGATCGGATCGAGGTCGCGGCGAATGCGGTCCCAAGCGGCTAGGATGGTCGGCATCTTCGCGATCAATTCGATTGCGGTGTGGACGTCGGAGACGTGCTCGCCGACCCGATTGACCGGCGAGAACAACGCCAGCCCGCTCGCGACCGTGCGCAGCACGTCCATCGGCCACGCCGTCTTCGGCGAGCGACGCATCCCGTCGATCAGCGGCTCGGGCAACATTCGGCGCGTGCCGATCTCGCGTTTCAGGTGTTCGAGTTCTTCGCTCGTCGGAAGATTTCCGAACAATAACAAATGCACGACCTCTTCAAAGGTCGCGTTCGGAGCGAGATCGTCGATATCGTAACCGCGGTAGGTGAGACGACCGATTTTTCCCTCGACGTTCGAGAGCAACGTACTGCCGACGACGACGCCTTCAAGGCCGCGATCGACGATTAACCCCGTACTGGACACGATACCTCCGGTCGATATCTAGACGATAGAATGCTCGGGGCGTATTCTTCTTGCCCCGCCATGCAGGTTCCCATACGGTTGGAGCCTTATCTTGCGACCAACGTCGCATTTGCCGAAAGCGAAACGCTACGCGGCGTTACGGCGCCTCGCCCGAGCGAGCGCGTAGCCGACGATCCGTTCCACCAGCGCGTCGAAGCCGATCCCCACGGCGGCCGCGGCGTCGGGCAACAGCGAGGTGGGCGTGAGCCCCGGCAGCGCGTTGATCTCCAATAAATACGGGCGGTTCTGCTCGCTGACGATAAAATCGGTGCGCGAATAATCGCGCATTCCCAACAAACGGTGCGCGGAGAGCGCGAGCATCTGCATGCGCGAAGCGAGATCGGCGTCGATCTTCGCCGGTGCGATATGCGTGCTGCCGCCCGGTTCGTATTTCGCATCGGTAGAATAGAAGCCGTCGCGGTTGGCGACGATTTCGACGACCGGCAACGCCTCCTCGCCCAGCACCGCGCACGTAAATTCGCGTCCGGCGATGAATTCTTCGGCGAGCACGCAGCCGTAGCTGCGCGAGAGTTCGATCACCGCGGCGCTCCACTGTTCGTGCGTGCGGACGATGCGCACGCCGATGGAGGAGCCTTCGTAGCGCGGCTTCACCACCAACGGGAGATCGAGCGAGCCCGGCAGCAGCGGCAACGCGCCGCCGTCGAGATCGAAGTGATCCCACGCCGCGGTCGGGAGCCCTTCGGCGGCAAAGAGTTTTTTGACGAGATGCTTGTCCATCGCCAGCGCGCAAGCCGCGATCCCGCTGCCGGTATAGGCGACGCCGAGATGGCCGAGCACGCCCTGCATCTCGCCGTCCTCTCCGCCGGTGCCGTGCAACGCGTTGAAGACGACGTCGGGCGCGAGCGTCCGAATCGCGTCGATGAAGCGTTCGTCGTAATCGATCGTATGGACGTCGTAGCCGAGCGTTCCCAACGCGCGCGCGACGGGAGTACCGCTCGCGATCGATATCTCGCGTTCGGCGCTCTTGCCGCCCATCACCACCGCGACGCGCGCCTTACGCAACTCGGCCATGGCCTCCATCCCATTCGCGATCGATAAAAACACCCACGAGATGTACCTCCAGCTCCAATCCGATATCGAAACGTTCGAAGACCGCGCGCCGAACGCGCGCGAGCAGCGTTGCGACGTCGCAGGCACTCGCCGCGCCGAGATTATTAATAAAGTTCGCGTGGAGCGGTGAGACTTCCGCATCGCCCTCGCGCCAACCCTTCGCCCCAACGGCTTCGATCAGCCGCGCGGCCTTATCGCCTTCCGGATTGCGAAAGCACGACCCTGCGTTTGGCAGCGCGATCGGCTGGGTTTGTTTTCGGCGAACGAGCCGGGCCTGCATCTCCTCGCGTACGGCGTGCGCGTCGCCGCGCGCGAACGCGAGTTCGGCTCCCACCACCACCGCGTCGCGAGCGAGGCTGGTGTGCCGATAAAAATAGCGCACGTCGACCGAGTGCGGTGCGGGGCGGCTCGGCGATTGCACGCGCACGTCGCGAATGAAATCCCCCATCTCGCGGTCGGTGCCGGCGTTCATCCGCAACGAACCGCCGAGCGTTCCGGGAATCCCGGCCAGCGAACCGATGCCGACGGCGCCGGCGCTCGCGGCGCGCGCGGTAATCGCCGCCATCGAGGCCGAGGCGCCGGCGACGACGCGCACGCTCTCCTCGGTCGCGCGCACCTCGACGCGAGCGAAATCGCCGCCCAGGCGCACCACGATGCCGCGAATGCCGCCGTCGCCGACGAGTAGGTTGCTGCCGCTTCCCAAGACGAACCACGGCAAGCGACGACGCACGCAATGCGTGAGAACCGCAGAGAGTTCGTTTTCGCGTTCGAGTTGCGCGAAGGCGTCGGCCGGACCGCCGATCTTCCACGACGTGTACGGCGCGAGCGGTTCGTCGAATGCGACGCGATCGGCGAGGATCTCGCGCAGCATCGCGCGGTCGTCGTCGTCGAGCAGCGTTTTCATGCTCGACGCCGTCGTGAGGCTCACCGGAGTGCCGCCGTCGGCATGGCGCGCTCGGCGAGCCGCGCCGCGCTGCGCGTAATGGAGCCCGCGCCGAGCATCAGTGCGAGCGTGCCCGGCGGCGATTCTTCTTCGATCCGTTCGACGAGATCCTCGACGCGCGCGACGTAACGAACGTCGACGCCGAACTCGCTCAGGCGATCGCCGATGGAGCGTTCGCTGATGCCGGGGATCGGGGCCTCGGAGGCGGCGTAGATCGGCGTGAGATAGACGCGGTCGGCGCCGCGCAGCGCGTCGGCGAAATCGCGCGCGAGGTAGCCGGTGCGCGAGTAGCGGTGCGGCTGAAACGCCACCACGAGCGGTCCGGAATGGTAATTGCGCGCCGCGGCGATCGTCGCGCGCACCGCGGTGGGATGATGCGCGTAATCGTCGACGACGGTGAGGCGTTGTCCGCGCGCGAGGATGTCGAAACGACGGCGCACGCCGCAAAAATCGCGCAGCCCCGTCGCCACCGCGGCGAACGGCACGCCGACTTCTTCGGCGACGGCGATGGCGGCGAGTGCGTTGAGCACGTTGATCGCGCCGGGAACGTTGAGCGTGACGGTGCCGCGGCGTTCCCCGCGCACGACGAGATCGAAGTGCGCGCTCAATCCCGCGAAGGTGACGTTCGCCGCGGTTATGTCGGCGAGCGCGGTCGTGCCGAACGTGATCGTGCGCGCCGCTCGCGGAAGGGCGGCGAGCGAGGCGGAGTTCGCGTTGTCGATGCCGACGATCGCCGCTCCCTCGGCGGGCAAACGGCCGAGAAATTCCCCGAAGGCGTCGATGAGGCGCGGAAGTTCGTCGTCGGAATTGAGATGGTCGTTCTCGATGTTATTGATCGTCGCTATGCGCGGTTGCAACAATGCGAACGAGCCGTCCGATTCGTCGGCTTCGCAGACGAACCACGGCGAGCTGCCGTCGACGGCGTTGCGCCCCAGCTGCGGATCGATGCCGCCGAGCACGAGCCCGGCGTCGATCCCGCCGGCGCGTAATATCGCGTGGACCATCGCGGTGGTCGTCGTCTTGCCGTGCGTTCCGCAGATCGCGATGCCGTCGCGCCGGCTCGCGATGCGGGCGAGCAATTCGCCGCGGTGGACCACCGGAATCTTGCGGCGGCGCGCTTCGCGGAACTCCGGATTATCGCGATCGATCGCCGAGCTGACGATCACTTCTTCGGCATCGCCGAGCAAATCGGCATC
This sequence comes from bacterium, assembly GCA_021845615.1. GTDB lineage: Bacteria > Vulcanimicrobiota > Vulcanimicrobiia > Vulcanimicrobiales > Vulcanimicrobiaceae > JABEUX01. The sequence continues at coordinate 6,504 of JAJZVP010000095.1, forward strand.
GTGGCCGACGTAGACGCGCGCGCCCTCGGCGCGCAGCTGTTCGAGCAGATCGCTCTCGGCGAGATCGGATCCCGCAACGCTTTCGCCGCGCGCGAGCAGAATGCGCGCGAGCGCGCTCATTCCGATTCCGCCGATGCCGATAAAGTGTCGGCGCACGCTCTCGCTCACGTTTGGGTATTTCGCCCCGCGAGCGCCGCTATCCGCGCAAGAATCAGCGCGGTTGGGTCGGGGGTGCGTAAAGTCGCAATCGCCGCGCGGAGCCGCGCCAGCGCTTCGGGGGCGCAGATGCGAGCGAGCAACGCTCCGAGCGAGGCGGCGGTGAGCTCCTCGTCGGCGACCGTCACCGCCGCCCCGGCGGCTTCGAGCGCCCGGGCATTCGCGCTTTGGTGCCCATCGGCGGCATGCGGGTAGGGCACCAGAATCGCCGGCAGGCCGAGCGCGATGAGTTCGGCGAGCGTCGAGGCGCCGGCGCGCGCGAGCACCAGATCGGCGACCGCGAACGCATCGGCGGGATCGTCGAGGTAGGGGCGGAGGGCGCCCGCGGCCGCCGCGGGGAGCCCGGCGCGAACGCGGTCGTATTCGCGCTCGCCGGTCAGGTGCAGCACCTGCCAACCCGCTGGGAGTAGCCCCGCAGCGATCGCGCCGACGAGCGCATCGTTGAGCGAACGAGCGCCCTGGCTACCGCCCATCGCGAGCAGCGTGCGCCGCTGCGGATCGAGCCCGAGCCGTTCCATCGCCGCCGCGCGCGGCGGCAGCGAACGCAGCGAGCCGCGAATCGGCACGCCGGTACAGCGATAGCGCGCTCCGAAGCGCGGGTCGCCCTGCGGCAGCGCGCCCCAGACTTCATCGACGAAGGGCGCGAGAAGGCGATTGGTGAGCCCCGGCTGCGCGTTGGGTTCGAGCAGCGCGATCTTCGCACGCGATACGCGCAACGCGCGCAGCGCGCGCGCCGCGACGACGAGTGGAAAGCAGACGTAGCCCCCGGTCGCGACAACGATCTCCGGGCGCTCGCGGAGCAGCACGCCGAACGCTTGCAGCACACCCCACCCGTTGACGAACGCCGTTCCCAACGCCGCGCCGATGCGGTCGCGGCGCAACGGGCGCGCCGCGATGCAGTGCAGCGAATATCCCGCCTGCGGAACGAGGCGCGCTTCGAGGCGATCCGCGGTGCCGACGAAGGCGATACGCGCGCCTGCTCCCTCGCGTTCGCGCACGGCGTCGGCGATCGCGACCGCGGGATAGATGTGTCCGCCCGTGCCCCCTCCGGCGAAGAGGATGCGCACGCGCTAACTCCCTATGCGGCGGCGACGCCCGACGTTGGCGATCAGTGCGACGGCGATGAGATCGACGACCAGCGCGCTGCCGCCGAAGGAAATGAACGGCAGCGGCACGCCGGTGACCGGCCACGACGACGTGACCACGCCGATATTGATGAAGGCTTGCACGACGATCAACGCGGTGCATCCCAGCGCGAGGAAATATCCGAAGCGGTCTTCGG
>JAJZVP010000096.1 GCA_021845615.1 bacterium
TCGAAGAGAGCGCGCTCGCCGCGATCGCCTACCGCGCCGACGGCGGGTTGCGCGATGCGCTCACGATGCTCGAACAGGCTGCAGCGTATGGCGACGGGCGCGTCGATGCGGCTGCGATCGAATCGGCGTTCGGCTCGAACGGACGCGAGATGGCGCTGCGGCTGCGCGACGACGTGCTGCGCCGCGACGCCGGCGCGATGCTGCGCACCATCGAGGAAGCGAGCGATGCCGGGATCGAACCGGCGACGTTATTGCGCGCGCTCTTGGGAGCGATGCGCAACCTGCTGGTGGCGCGCATCGATCCGGATTTGCTCGCGCGCGACAGCGCGCCGGAGGATGCCGCCGAAGCGACCGCGCGAGCGCAAGAGATCGAGAGCACGACCGTGCTGCCGCTGTTGCGCGTACTCACCGACGCGGCGACGCTCGCGCGCGGCGGCGACGCGCGCTTGGAATTGGAGGCGGCGCTGTTGCGATTCGTACTCGCCGGTGAGGCGGCGAGCGGTTCGGCGGCGCGCCCGCCGGCAGCACCCGCGCGCCCGACGGCAGCACCCGCACGCAGCGCGCCCCCGCCACCGCGCCCCGCATCGGCGCGCGCGAGCGCACCGCGCGCCGCGGAACCTCGCGCCGCAGAGCCCGCGATCTCGGCGGCGCCGCCGGAGCCCCCGCCGAAGCGGAGCGGCCCGCTCACCCTCAAGGCGATCGAGGCGGCCTGGCCCGCGATTCGCGGCCGGCTCGTCGCTGCGGAGCGCCCGCTGCAGGCGGCGCTCGACGATTCGCGCGTGCTCGCCTTCGACGGCACGACGCTGGTGATCGCGGTGGCGGGGCAGACCGCACTCGCCCGCTTCAACGAGCGCGCCTCGGCGAAGGTGAAGGCCGCGGTTGCGGAGTTTCTGGAGGCCGACCTGAACGTTCGCGCCGAGATCGCCGCGCTACCGGACGAAGCCGAGCCGATGACGAATGACGACGCCGATTCCCTGCTCGACTACGCGATAGAGAGAACGAGAGAACCGTGAACCAAGCGCAATTGATGGCCCAAGTAAAAAAAATGCAGAGCGAGATGCTCAAGGCGCAAGAAGAACTTGCGACGACGAGCGTTACCGGCGTCGCCGCGGGCGGCGCGGTGAGCGTGGAGATGACCTGCGACCAACGCGTGACGCGCGTGCGTATCGGCAAGGAGGCCGTCGATCCCGACGATATCGAGACGCTCGAAGATCTCGTCACCGTTGCCGTGAACGACGCGTTGGGCAAAGCGAATGAAACCTCGCAGAAGCGTATGTCCGCGTTTACCGGAGGCATGCGCATTCCGGGCCTGATGTGACGCGCTCCGAGCCGCCGGCCGAGCCGGTCGTCGCGCTCATCAACGAGTTCACGAAGTTACCGACGATCGGACCCAAGACCGCAGCGCGGTTGGTGTTTCACATTTTGAATCGCCCGCGCAACGAAGCGCAATCGCTCTCCGAAGCGATTTTAGCGGTGAAGGATCGCGTGGGATTTTGTTCGGTCTGCGCTTCGATTACCGAGAGCGATCCGTGCGCGTTCTGCCGCGACGAACGGCGCGACGCGACGTTGCTCTGCGTCGTTGCCGACGCGAAGGATCTCTACGCGATCGAACGTTCGGGGGCGTTTCACGGGCGCTACCACGTGCTCGGCGGCGTAATTTCGCCGATGGAGGGCATCGGGCCGGGGCAGCTGCGCGTGCGCGAGCTCGTCGAACGCGTCGGCAGCGAGGGAACGCACGAAGTGATTATCGCGACGAATCCCAACGCCGAAGGCGAAGCGACCGCGCTCTATCTCTCGCGCTTGCTCGCACCGTTGGTGACGACGGTATCGCGGCTCGCGTACGGGCTGCCGATCGGCAGCGACCTCGATTACGCCGACGAAGCGACGCTCGCGCGCGCGCTCGAAGGCCGGAGATTGATGTGAGCACCGAACCGATCTGCGAGTGCCCGCCGGATTATTGACTCGTCACCTGTCCGCTCTGTAGAGCGGAATCGAACGACGAACGCGAGGATGGGAACGCCAACGGCAGTGCGAGCGACGACGCTCCCCGTCACCCCGAGTAGGTTGGTGTCACCCCGAGTAGCCCCGAAGGGGCGTATCGAGGGGCCGCGCCACGAAACGCTACAGCGGCCTCGATTTCCGTTGGTGCTTTCCAAGAGGGAAAGTGTGCTCGGTACGGGTCGATGAAACAAAAACGCCTTTGCCCGCATTCGGCAACATCGGACCGCCGGTCTCCATACGCGCAACCACCTCGATCGTTGTGGGGAGCTAGCGCACCGAGGTGTCGTACGATCTTCGCTCGTAAAACGTCGCCACGGGAAGAGTGCGCCGGGCGACGAAATCGGCGGTTATGAAAGTTTCGCGCACGCTATTTGCGATGACGCTCCTTCCGCTTATGGTTAGCTGCGCGCGGCCAATGAACGGGTACCCTTATCGCAATGGCGTTCCCGGCTATACCGCCGAGGAAACGGTCACCGTTCGTATGCCAAGCGATAAGGTCAACGGTTTTATGAACGCGATCCGTTCCGAAGCCGCTTCCTTCAAAAATGGTGAGATATCGGCAACGGTATGGTCGGGCCGGGGAGCTGGATCCACAAAGGCCGACGTGGCGGTCTATACCGCTGCGCTGCAAGATGCGCGTCGGAAAGCTCGAAGTATGGCCAGGTTCATGCACGCGCATCTCGGCAGCATAACCGTGGTCTCCGAGATTTCGAGTTCCGCGCCGGATGAACGGGGGCCCGTCGCGAATGCCGGCTCGCTCACCCAATCTGTGGCAGTTGCTAAGCGTATCGAAGTTCGCGTCGGCTCGCACGGGCCCGTCGTGCTTGCGGTGCGATATAGCCTTTCAAATGGGGGAACGATCTCGGTTTTCGGGTTCTCTAATGCGGTAGCGAACGGCGAGAGCCGGGGGGTGCGCGTTCAACTCGAATCGCGTGGTACCAATGGTGAAAAGGTAAAACGGCAGCTCGCTCGCTACATGCAGATGCTGCAAAACGTTGCGAAGCGGCAGGGCATTGGTGAGGGAGCGATCGCCATAACCAGCGTTCAAATGATGTAGTAGTTTACGAAAGCTGCGATCATATGGGAAATCCCGCGTAACATGAGACTGTGAATCATGTAGAGGGTTCCTCCGCGGTCGCGAGAACGCAATTCGTATTTTGAATCGACAACGATATTGGTTTCGGCGGTCTCCCTATTCGTCCGGTTTTGAGGTCATTTCCACACATGGCATCGCGGCTGTTGGCTGCTTCGTCTTCATAGCGGTCGCGGGGGTTCTCTATGCTACTTTTCGGCACTACGGCGATCTCGTAAAGGCTGGGTGGGTTGGAGCGATGTGCATTGTTATGATCGCTCTTGCGGCGTGGAAGTGCGAACCGGTTGAATAGCCACTAAATTCGGATTTAGCGAATCGCGCGCGATCTTGAGGAACCCCGACGGCGCCAACGGCGCCAAAATGATTTTCACGGTTTGACATCCTCAGTTAAGCTCGCCTTTCACATGTGGCCCGAATGCCGACCGGGCTAGCTTCTGCCGCGGGTCAGCCGGGCCGGGCTTCGGCACCGAGAGCCGACTTGTTACGATAGAACGGTGCCTTGATAGCGATTGCCACGGCGGCAGCGAATGAAAGCAGCGCGAAGATGAGAAACAGGCGCTGATCCGTTCCGTTGTAGCTTACGAGCATGAAGAGGTTAGACGCCATGTTCCCGCTGGTGTGAAATAGTAGTGTCGTAAGAATGCTTTTCTTTGTGCCTTGATACGCCCATACGTACATAATGCGCATCGATGCGACGGCAATCATAAACATCCAAAACGGTAGATGTGACTGGCTCGTGCCGGCAATAAAAAACAACGGAATGTGCCAACACGGCCCTATGATCCCCAACGCGACGATGGCGACGATCGGGCGCCAGCGCGCGATCATAACGTCGGTGGCGTACGCCCAGCCGAATTCCTCGCCGACCGAACCGCCGAGAAAAAACATGCGAACGAATAGCGATGGAATCTGACCTGCCGGTACCGCCAAAGCAAAGCGTGGCCCCCGATCATTGCATAGAGCTCCGTCGCCGCCGCGCCGATCAGCGGCAATAAAACGAGCGCGCAGAGCAGATACGGCAATCCAATATGGAAGCGAAGGGCGCGGCCTGCGAATTCACCCGCAGCACGGAGCCCGCCTTCGCGGAGCTTGAGGGAAAACGAAGCGATAAACGGGCCGAATGACCAGACGACAAGAATTGGGAAAAACATCGACGTCGGGATTGCGATGTGCAGCTGCGGTGCAAATGCAACAAAGAACCATGTTGCCCACGTGATTGAAAATGCGATCGAAAAGTAGGCTCGCAGGCTTCCGAGTCGTCTCACTGCGTACGCATCGTTAGGAATGAAATCCTTCCCAGGGAAGTCAGACATGGCGATACCTCCAAGGACGCTCCGACGTCGAGCGCGGCATCCACGTCGAACATACGGTCGAGCGGGCGGGAGGGTTTCGGCGGCGCCTTTTTTGCCGATGCGCACATTTTGGGGTCGTGCGCCCTCTTTCTCTATGAGTGAGGCCTCTCACTCGGGAAAGGGTATGCCGATGGAGCACTGGGCACCGGTCGAACTCGTTCGGAGGGCGATAGCTCGCAACGAACTTGCCGTCGACGAATTGTTACGCACCATTTGGACGCGAGCATTCCGGCTCGCAACCACCGTTGCCGGCAGCGCTACGCTGGGTGAGGACGCGGCCCAAGAAGCATGCGTCGTCGTGCATCGTAAGCTCGGCGGGCTGCGGTCCGCGGAGGCGTTCGATACTTGGGTCTATCGCGTGGTCATGCGCGAGGCCGCGCGCGCTCGACGGCGCCAAAGTCGCTTGCACGAAGAGCTGCCGATTCCGATCCCGCGCGACGACACCGCGTCGATGGATATCTGGCGCGCGTTAGAAAGCTTGCCCGCCGATCTACGCGACGTTACCGTCCTTTTCTACTTCGGCGCTCTGAAAACCGGTGAGATCGCCGCCGTTCTCCGCATTCGTGAAGCAACCGTGCGCACGCGACTCACCCGTGCTCGGCAGCGCCTGCGCGGCGAGCTGCGCGATTACGACGATGCTTCATGTTTTCGCAATAACACAAACGAGGTGGCCACGCATGCCGTATGATTTCTCCGAACGAGGGCGCGCCATGATGGACAGCATTAGCGTCCCAAAATTTCCGCTCGATACGCTCCAGCGGCGCTCGCAGGCCGCACACATTCACGACACGCTCCGTGCGAGCGTCGCCGCCGTAATCGTCGGGCTCGGTGCCGTCGGGATTGTTAGCGCCGGTATCCTTATGGGCGGCATTCATATTTGGTTTGCGGGCAATCGCGCGAGTTGGTCGATTACCTCGCTGCAAACCATCACCGATCCTACCGCGCAAGAACTTACTGCAATCGTGAAGAGCGCTTCTTTCCCGGTCGTTTTGCCGGTCGGTCTTCCGCCCGGCGTTCGCATTATGCGCGTCGCCGTTTCGCCGATCGATCGTCCGACTTCCATAACGATCGAATACCGGAAGGGAAGCGAGCGGCTCATGGGCTTTACGCTCTTCGATACATCCGCATTGGGCGGCGTCGCGCCACCGTCGGCAACGCAGCGCACGCCGTTTGTGCCGGTCCGCCGTTGGACGGTTGGGCGAGAGACGGTGGTCGTTCCGGCGCAGTACATCGCTGCGGCGCTGGCAAATACCGCCGAAACGGCGATGAAACGGAGTACGCCCGCGCTTAGCTTGCGGCAGAACAGAGCATGGAGCTCACCCGTCGTGGTGCTCGGCGGATTCTTCAGCGTTGCCGACCGCGCAGCGCGGCTCGTCCCTGCCGGCGCGGCTGCCGTCTTGATCGATCGCGGACATGTACGTGAGATCCCGTCGCTGGCGAAAGCGGGACGACCATTGCTCGATAGCCGCACAGTCGATCTCACGCAAATTCCCGCGGTGAACGGTTACCCGCAGTACAATCGCGCCAAATATCACTGGCTGAGAACGGTCGCCATCGGCCCAGACGGCGTGCGCGCCGTCGCGCGGGCGATCCGAGAAAGCGCCTGCGCGACGACCTGCGAGTTCCTTTACACGAAAAGGAACGCGAGCACAGCGTGGGTTTGGGCGATTCCGGTTGGAGGCGGAGCGGTTCGCAAGTTGGTCGTGTCGCTGCCGCTCCGAGCAGCAGGCTAGCGCGCCACCGAGCCCGGGGAGGCGCGGCCCCCTCCCCCGTGGCGCTCGGCATGCCATTGGCGGCATTGTCTCGGTGCATTAATGCATCATTCTGTCGATGATGCCGCAAAAAAGCTCCGAATAGCTGATAGTGCATATAGCATATATGCTACATTAGGAGCATTATGGAGCTTCTACGCAACATCACGGAGATCGGCTCCGTGCTCAAAGCCCGGCGGCTGGAGCTCGGGAAGAGCGGGGCGGAGATCGCCGCGCTTGTGGGGATCGAGCGCTCGACGCTCTCGAGGATCGAGGCGGGAAGGACGAGCCCATCCTGGGGCACGGTCTTAGCGTTGGGGCAAGCACTCGATATGCAGCCGGTCTTGGTGCCTCGTCAGCGGGTTCGGGCCGTTGAGGCTGTCGTGCGGATGAGTGAATCGGCCGAAGCGCCACCCTCAACTGGGGAGGCGTGGTAGCGATGGCCGACGGGTCGGCCGGCATCCAACCTCGGCAGAGGGCTGGTGGTGCTGGGTCTGTGGGCGAGGTACTAGAGATACTTCTTGGCGATGTGTTTGTGGGCACGATCGTTGAGTTGCATGGACGGAACTCGGTGTTCACCTTTGATGAGTCGTATATCGCGAACGACGATCGGCCGATTCTCTCGCGTGGGTTCATCGACGCCTACGATCGGCTGCGCGTCAGGGGAGGCGCGTTTGGAAAGGTTCTTCCATTCTTCGCAAATCTTTTACCGGAGGGCGAACTTCGCGAGTATATCGCGGAGCACGCGGGGATCGACGTGCGCGATGAATTGGCACTGTTATGGGTGACGGGTAGAGATCTACCGGGAGCGGTGATCGTTCGTGCAGCCGATGGTCGAGAGGTTCCACCGCTCGCGCCGGGCGGTCCGCGCCTCGTCCCGGCGGGCGATCGGCTATTGCGCTTTTCTCTGGCCGGCGTTCAGCTTAAATTCAGCGCCGTACGAAACGCAGCCGGCGGGTTGACGATTCCGATAAGCGGGCGCGACGGCGACTTTATTTTGAAAATGCCGTCGACACGGTTCGCTAACGTTCCGGTGAACGAGTACGCAATGATGACCTTTGCCCGAGAGGTCGGTCTTGACGTGCCGGACTGCCGGCTCGTCGACCTGGATCGAGTGGAAGGGCTACCAAACGATGTGGAGGATATGTCCGAACGCTCGGCATTTGTGGTCCGCCGTTTCGATCGCGTAGGAGGTAAGCGGGTTCACATGGAGGACTTCAATCAGGTGTACCGCCAGTATCCGCCGCTCAAATATGATAACCACGATTACAACGAAATGGCGCGTGATATCTACCGCTTGACCGGTGTGGGGGGACTTCGCGACTTCGTCCAGCGTCTTGTATTTACGATTGCCATCGGAAATACCGATATGCACCTGAAAAATTGGTCGTTGATTTATCGAGATGGGCGAACGGCGGAACTGGCCCCAGTCTACGATTATCTCTGCACGAGCGCGTACCGCATTTACGGACGCAATTCTCTCGCCCTTAATATCGGTGGCACGAACGCACTCGCCGCGATTGACGATGGAACGTTCGAACGTTTCGCGCAGCGCGCCGACGTCGCCCGAAAAATCGTATTGACTGCGGCCCACGAAATGCGCGATCGGATTCGCGAAACCTGGCCGAAGATGCGTTCGGGCGTCCTGGAGCAGGTGCCGTCGGTGGCCGCTCGGATCGAGTCAAGTCCCAGAGTTGCTGTAAATTCGGTTCGATCGCAGCGTAGGTTAGGTCGTCTCCTTCCTGTCGGCGGATGCATGGGGAGCGCTCTGTTCGTACCATTCGTGGTAGTCGGTCATCTCCAG